>CAYZPY010000016.1:0-28024 GCA_964480425.1 uncultured Planctomycetaceae bacterium | reverse complement strand
CTGTCTGCTTCGCTCCCCCAGCGCCTCGTAGATGGGTTCGAACAGCGGCGCGAGCAGATAGAGATGGCCGACGCCGTGGGGCGCGCGTTCGGCGACCACCGCCACCTGGTGGTCGAGGCCGGCACCGGCGTTGGCAAGAGCTTCGCCTACCTTATTCCCGCCATACTCCACGCCGCCGAAAACGGCGACCGAGTAATCGCATCGACCTACACCATAGCACTCCAGGAGCAGCTCATCGATAAGGACCTGCCGTTTCTGCAGAAGATCCTTCCCTTTAAAGTCAAGGCGGTGCTGGGAAAGGGGCGCAACAATTACATTTGCCGCCGACGGTTGAACCTGGCGCTGCGCGGGTCGGACAAAATCTTCGATTCCCCCCGCCAGCGGCGGCAGCTGCGGCATCTGGCCGACTGGGCCGACCGCACCGAGTCCGCCTCGCGCCAGGACATCGACTTCGAACTGGACGAGAGTGTGTGGCAGAAGGTCCGCAGCGAGTTCGGCGCCTGTCGCGCAAGCCAGTGCGCCCACTGGAACGACTGCCACCTCCAGAAGGCGCGAAAGCGGATGCAGCAGTCCGACATCGTCGTGGTCAACCACGCGCTGTTCTTCTCCGACCTGGCGCTGCGGCAGATTCCCGCCCGAAAGTCCGCCTCAAAGGGCGAGCACTCCCTTCTGGGCGACTACGACCTGGTCGTTTTGGACGAGGCGCACACCATCGAACAGGTCGCCTTGGACCACTTCGGCGTCAGCGTGACATCATCGGCTGTGAACTACCTTTTGCGCGAACTGTATAACGACAAGAGCGGGCGGGGCCTGCCGGCGCTGCACGGCGAGAAATCCGCCACCGACGCCGTAAACCGCGCCGCCGACGCCTGCGAAGAATTTTTCGGCTCATTGGCGAACAGGCGCGGACGAAAGGAAGGCGGCATCGAGCAAAACGGGCGCATCACCCGTCCCAACGTGGTCCCAAACACGCTCAGCGAGGCGCTGAACGAAGTGGCCGGGTCGCTGAACAAAATTCGCCGCCGGCTCGACGCCGAAGAGGCATTCGAGATGAGCGGATACGAGCAGCGCGCACGCGAGGCGGCGCGGCAGACAGAGCGGCTGATCGCCCAGGAAGACGACGACCATGCATACTGGGTCCAAAGCAGGCACGGGCGCGGCGCGCCGGCAGTGGCGCTGTGCTCGGCACCGATAGACGTCTCGGGCATACTGCGCCGGGAGGTTTTCGAGTCGGTGGATTCGGTCGTGCTGACCAGCGCCACGCTTGCGGTCCGACGGGGACACAGCAACAAGCACGGCTTCGAATATCTCCGCAGTCGCCTGGGGGTCGACGAGGCCGACGAACTGCTGCTGGACAGCCCGTTCGACTACCGCCGCCAGGCCCGACTCTACATCGAGACCCGACTGGGCGAGCCGAACAATCTTAACGCATTCGTGCCCCAGGCCGTCGGGGCTATACAATATTACGTCAACAAGTCCACCGGGCGGTGCTTCGTGCTGTTCACCAGTTACGCCATGCTGCGTGCGGTGGCCGGGGCATTGGAGGACTTCGCCCTCCGGGGCGATTACGAACTGCTGGTTCAGGGCGGACGCCTGGGACGGTCCAAAATGCTCCAGCGGTTCCGCAGTCGCCGACGTGCGGTGCTGCTGGGTACGATGAGTTTCTGGCAGGGAGTGGACGTAGCCGGCGATGCGCTTTCCAACGTGATAATAACCAAACTGCCCTTCGCCGTGCCGGACTCCCCGCTGACCGAGGCGCGGATAGAATCCATCCGCGCCGGCGGGGGCGACCCCTTCATCGAGTACCAGGTGCCCGAGGCGATTATCCGCTTCCGTCAGGGCTTCGGCCGGCTCATCCGCTCCGGGGCCGACACCGGCTTCGTCGTCGTGCTGGACCACCGCATCGTCACCCGACGCTACGGGCGGTTCTTCATCGACTCTCTGCCCGACATCGAAATCATCCGCGACGAGTTCGCCAGCCAGGCGGGGCGTTAATTCACAAATCCGACTAAAACCGGCGGGCGGGTAATGCGAAACCCTCCGCCGTTAACTGACTGAACTACTTCTCCATTCTCCCGGTGATGCTTCAAAGATCTGTTGAGGAACCCGACGTCCGCACCGAAAGGGGATTATGTTATATGTTCCAATTATAAGAACTTACGCGAATTTTACTGCAATTATCTTATTGACGAAAACTGGAATGCGTTATAAAATTCAAAACTCCAACACAACAAGTGGCACGTTCAGTCGGTATTAGTTTTCGCACTCGAGCGGCTACGACAGGAAGTTCCCGCCGATTAATAAAGAAGGACGCGGCGTTTTGACACACACGGAGGGTAGTTGATGTGGCGATTCAATCCAAAACGTCCAAGACCGAACGGCGTGACCCACAATGCGGCAGATTCAACGCGAAGGGATGGCGACATGATACGCAAGACAATAATTCTCGGGGCGGTTATGGTGATTACGGCGTCCTGTACTCATGCGGTTCCTTACGACCCATGTGGCGATTACTGGTACGGGTACATCGGCGCCGACATGACGACGGCAGACCCCGGCGCCGACAGCGGGCAGGCGGCGTACCAGGACGACACGCTTACCTTTGACTACACGGATCGAAATGGAGACCACTATACACACTCCCTTAGCGTAACGGATACGAGTTTTGACGACGACTGGTGGTGCCACCTTACCGGCAGCTGGGACGGCGGCCCGCAAGATACCTCCATTCTTGCGGTCAATAATAACATGATCATTTCTCTGAACCGCGAGCCCGACGGCGACAACGACATTGGCATTTCCCCGCTTCTGCGCAAGGCCGGCGGTGTAACCGAAGCGGACATCATCGGCGAAAGCGCGTACTTCGGTCACTGGCTTGGGGCCGACAGCCGCTTCAGTTGGGTTAACGCGGGAACGATCCGGATGAACGCCGATCACACTTACAGCATTACTGCACAGGACTCCGACGGCTCAACCAGTACCCAGACCGGAACCTGGTCGCTCAATGCTTCGGAAGCCATTCTCAACGTTACCAGCGACGCCGACAACAGCACTGTCCAGGTCGGTCTGGGAGCAGGCGACATGGCCATGCGTTTCGACAACGACCCGGACGATGACCAAGACGTGGGATTCTCGTTCACCCTGAAAAAAGGTTCCGGGCGGACGGAATCCCAGGCGGTTGGAACGTACTTGTCACAAAACTTCTACGTTGACTCAAACGGAGAGAATCCCTGGACACAGTGGGGTGTGCTGGACGTGCGGGACGACAACACCTTCAGCTTCAGTATTGAGGAATACGACGGCGATCGCGATCCGGACGCCTATACTATTACAGGCACGTGGAGCATGGACGCCGAGGGCAAACTGACAGCCGTCGAGGACGGCACAGGGAACATCCATGAATGCTACTTGAGTTCTGACGCAAGCTTACTTGTACACAGCGCCCCTCTCTCGGATGATCACGGCATTCAGTTCATGGTCCGCCCCCCCGCCCCGGATCCCGGCGACGTAAACTGGGATGACATTGTAGATGCCGACGACCTGTCCATTCTCCTGCAAAATTTCGAACAGCCATATTCATCCTGGGAATTGGGCGACCTGGTTGACGACGATTACATAGACTCCGACGATCTGGCCTCGCTACTGCAGAACTGGGGCAATACCTACGCAAACCCCGAACCCACCTCGTGGGCGATTCTGCTTGCAGGCGTTTGGCCATTGCTCTCGGTGCGCAGGAAGCGCGGGGCTTGATTATTTTTGCGACGAGCAGAGGTTAATAATCAGTTCGCGCATGGCGGCTACGGGATCGCGTCCTGATTTCATCGCCAGGTCGGTGGCCGCCAGTCGCCGCAGGTCGCGGCGGAAATCGCTCACCGAGCGGCGATTGAGCATTTTCATGAAGTCCCTCTTAGGGGCGGCGGGCATGCTCACATCGGAGGGGCGCCCGTTTTGGAGCCGCCTAGCGGCGGAATACGCATTCCTGAGATGCCAGTGGACCGCGCCCAAGGCCCTGAACTCGTCCCCGCGCGTGCTTATCATTTTGTTCAGCTGGCGCAGCGCCGCGGCGGCGTCGCCTGCTGCGATGGCGTTTGTCAGGGCGAATGCGGCCGGTCCGGCAGTGGGCGCCACCAGGGCGCCGACGTCGTCAGCGGTAATGGTGTCTCGTTCGTCGGCGTAGAGCGACAGCTGCTCGACGTAATTCAAAATGGCGGCCTGATCGGCGCCGACGAACTCGATAAGCGCCTCGACGGCATCGTTGCGTATTTTCTTTCCGCGCTGCTGGGCGGCGGCGCGGATTACTTTCCGCAGGTCCCCTGCCGCGGGGGTCGAGCAATCTATCAGCTCGCCGCGCGTGGACATGTTCTTGTGGATGCGCCAGGTCTTGTTCCACCTGGTGACCTGGAGGATGAGCACGGCGTTGCGTGAAGGATTCTTGAAATATTTCTCCAGTGCCTCGCGATGCCGCGTAACGAACGCATCTGCCCCGCGCACCACCACCACCCTCCTGGGCGCCAGGAACGGCAGGGTCCGCAGCCCGTCGAGCACGTCTGCCAGGTCGGCGTCGGACTCGAATTTCATCAGCGAAGTCTGGCTATCGGCGTCGCCCAGCGCCTGCGATATGATTTGAGCGCGGTGATGGTCGACCAGCGCCGGTTCGTCACCGCGCAGCACGTAAATGCACTTTAGATCTTTGCCGGCCATCTTCCCCACCGGCGGCGCCGGTCGCAGCAGACCGGTCCGCATCAGTTCTTTATGATACGATTCGTCAGCACCAGAACCGCCCGGCCCGACGTCGGATGTCGGGCTCAACGGTCTGGTACTCAGTACAGGCCGGGCTACATCTGGCCGCGACGATACTTAACCAGAAATATTATCAGCCCGATCAGGATTAGCAGCAGCGGAATCTGCCACCAATGTACCCAGGTCCCCCAAATCTTGGCTAAATGCAAGGCACTAAACATATGTTTTCTCCTAAGGTTTATAAACTGCGTGTAAGTTTAATTCGACCAGACCTACATAACCGTTCGATTCGCGCCTCGTCAAGAAAAAAAACGCCGCGCAAATAACTGGCGGCGACTGGACTCGAACCAGTGACCCGGGGCTTATGAGTCCCCTGCTCTGCCGACTGAGCTACGCCGCCTGTTTCGGGTTATTTTGTACCGTACCGGAAGCGGTCTTTTCAAGATTTTTCGACGGCGTGGAGTAAATTTAGTTCGGCGCCGCAAAATCTCAGCGGCGGCCCCGATTCGCCGGGACCGCCGCCGGCTTTGGCGCGGCAATCGTCCAAGGGGGCGGTGGCGGTGTGAGTTTATTCGTCGTCGTCGTCAGCGTCGTCGGCGTCCTGGTGCTTGTTTTTGCCCTTTGCCTTGCGGGCGCGTTTGCCCTTTTTCGGCTTATCGCCCTTTTCGTCTTTGTCGCTCTTGCGGGATTTCAGCTTTGCCTTCTGATCTTCGGTAAGGACTTCCAAGGCCTTGTCGTTGATTTCATTTGCTATCCGCTTGTGCTCCTTGGGGGAGGCGGCGAGTTTCTCGCCGTATTCGTAACAGATGGTGCGGATTTGCTGCTGCTGATCGTCACTGAGGTCGAGTTTGCGATACTTTCTCATCAGCCGGCGGTAAACCTTGAAGCCCTCCCACCTGTTCCGCTGGGCGGGCGTAAGCAAAGACATGATTTCCGCGTCGTGTTTGTCGTGTATCTGTTTCCACGCGGCGGTGAGTTCCTTCATTTGCGCCTTGAGTTCATTTATCTTGTCTTTGTCTTCATCGGACTTTGCCTGTTTCATTGCCTGGCGAAGTTCCTTGATCTTTTCTGCGTTTTGCTCGTTGAACTCGTCCAGGGCCTCTTTGCGTGCGGCGAGATTTTTTTTGAACTTCGCCTTCTGCTGTTCGCTCATGTCGACCACGTTGGCCATGATGGCGTACTCGCCCAGCAGGGCGCCCTTTTGGGACTTGTGCTTCTTGTGCCTGGCGTGCTTTTCGGTCTCGCCGTTTTCGCTCTTCTGGCGTGCGACGGCCGGGGCGCACAGCAACATCGCCCCCGTCAACAAACACACTAAAAACCTGTACTTTTTCATCTGCAGTTTCTCCAGCGGGCCGAGGTATTTTCCTGACGGACCCGTCCTCGGCCCGGGACGGAACCCGTCACCGCTACTATCAAATGAAACCCCATATACAGGCGTGGGCGGCGAGGAATATTCTCACATAATTAATATTTTTTTCCATACAATTTCAGAGGCGTTAAACTCGGTGCAATATGCAGATACTGGTGATTATAGGATTCGTGACGGTCCTTTTGACCTCTCAGATGCCCACGGTCCAGAGACCGTGGTGGGCGTCTGTGGCGGCGATTGACGTTTATCTTGTTGTAAATGCGATACTTGCGTATTCAAACGCGCTGGTGACCCTTGGCGGCGTCCGGGCGGCGCGCAGGTCACGGGGGGGACGGATAATCCACGTGACGGCGAGGGTGTGGCTCATCGGCGGCGCCGGGGCGGTGATGTGGATGGGCTTTGGACGCCTGGTGATGGAGACACTTGGACTGGGCGATTTTCCGCTGGTGGGCGAGATGGTCATTCTCTCGCCTTTCATAGCGGCCCTGATTACGTCATGGGCGTTCGAATACCCTATATACCGCGCCTCGCGCAGGCGCGCGGCAAGGGCGCCCGCTTACGTGTCCGATCAGACCGAACCGCAGACCCCGCCGAAACCGGCAGTCTGGTCGTTCGGCGAGTACCTGAGTTACAACATCCGCCACAACCTGCTGTTCATAGCCGTGCCCATCTCGCTGATAATATTGCTGACCGACGCGTTTCATATCTACCTCGCCGATGCGATACCTCCCCCGGCGCGCGCGCCGGCGACGGTGGCGGCGGTGGGCCTGTCGGTCGGGCTGGTGTTCCTGGCGGCGCCTCTGATGATAGCCCGCATCTGGCGGACCGAGCCGCTGGAAACCGGTCCGCTGCGCCAAGACCTGGAAAACATCTGCCGGGCGCTTAAACTGCGCTTCAGGGAACTGCTGCGGTGGAACTCCGGGGGGGTGATAGCCAACGCAGGTGTCATGGGCCTGGTGGGACCGGTGAGATACGTGCTGCTTTCCGACGGACTGCTGGAGCACATGGACCGTCGCGGCATACGGGCCATCTTCGCCCACGAAGCCGGTCACGTCATAAATCATCACGTGTTTTACGGCGTGATGTTCGCCGTATCGGCGGCGGGCGCGTGTTTCTTCGCCGGCGAACTGGCGGGCGTGCTGGCCGAGCGAATGGCCTGGCCCGCGTACACCGCTCAGATAGTATCGGTTATGTGTCTTTTGCTCGCCTGGGGGTTCGGCTTCGGTTACATCAGCAGGCGGTTCGAGCGCCAGTGCGACGTCGTGGCCGCCTGGTTGGCGGGCATGCAAAAAACGTGCCCGGGACAAATCGCACAAAGGGCACGAGGGGAACCCCGCACGATAACCCTCGAGGGGGCGTCGGTGTTTGCAAGGTCGCTCCACCAGGTGGCGCAGCTCAACGGTATCCCCATCCGGCGCAGGAACTGGCGTCACGGATCCATCGCCAACCGCATAGATTACATCATGGACCTGGCCGAAAGGTCCGGCGACTCGGGACAGATAGATCGCACCGTCAGGCGGCTGAAATCCGTCCTGCTGCTGGCCGCCGCAGCGTTCGTCGCAGCCGTCATCGCCGTGGTGGCGACTGATGTTGCCCCCCAAGGGGCGGGATGATATACTTTTACCGTGGAATCTTTATGGGAGAATACGCCATGCGGACATTTATTTTAATTCTCGTAGTTGCGGTTACGCTTACCGGTTGTTTCAAGATGGACGTCAAGGTTCCGGATTACAGAAAAGAACTCGACGGAGCGGGACCTTCGGGCGTTCCGTCCTCCAACGGGGAGGAGGACAACAGCAGCGGTGGCGGCGGATGGAAAGCCACAGCCGCGGCCGCCGCCGGCAAATTCCTCGGCGGGCAGGACGGATTTTTGTTTTACGCCTACGACACGCTGGCCTGGCCCGAAAAATCCGTGGTCCTGGCCGCAAGGGTGCGATGGTCCGCCAGCATGGAGGGAATCAAGGGAGTGTCGGTGGCGTTCTACCAGCGTAAAAAACTCGTTGGGCTGGACAAGACCAATTCTGACGGCATCGCCACGATGAAGTGGACCCCCGCCGACGAGGGCGATTACCGGTTCACCGCAGAGATAACGAACGTTCCCCGCGACAAATACGACGCCCTGCTGAAAATGCCCTCCGCCCCGATGTTGGTGGCGTCCCGGGCGGAAAAGACCCCGCTCGTCGTGGTCGACATAGACCACACGCTGGTGGAATCGGGGTTCCATCGCGTGCTGTTGGGCGGGGCAAAACCCATGGCGGATTCGGCAAGGGTTCTAAGACTGCTGGGCAGGAAAAACACCATAGTGTACCTCACCCACCGCCCGGACATACTGACGCGGAAGACCAAGGTCTGGCTGAACAAATATGATTATCCCGACGGTCCGGTGCTGCTGAGCAAACTGAAGGACGTATTCGGCGACAGCGGCAAATTCAAGACGGCGCGCCTCTCGGCGATCAAAAAATCGTTTCCCAACGTCAGCATGGGCATAGGCGACAAGCCGTCGGACGCACAGGCATACATCGACACCGGTCTGTCTGCCTACCTGATACCCCACTATGACAACGATGACGCAGAAGAATTGCACGAAATGGCCGACGAGATAGACCGCCTTCGCGGCAGGGGGCGGCTGCAGGTGGTCGATGACTGGAACCAGGTCGAGATGGGCGTTTTTCGCGGCAGGAACTATCCGCCGGACGCCTTCGCGCGGAAACTACGCCGCCGCGCCGAACGGCTCAAAGAAGAAAACAACGACAAAGATGACGATTAATTAAACCGTCCTTTAACGGTGCGGGCAATCCTTCGAAAATCGAACGTGAATCGTCCCAGGGGATTTCACTTATAAAAACCATTAACGCACGGTCGCCCGGCCGGCCTTCTTGGCGGAACGCGTCCGACGTCGGCAAGCGGCACAGATGGGCGTTTTCGCCGTATCCGCCTGCGGCACAGAAAAAAAACGAATAATCTAATGATGAGATTATTGTAGAAATTTCGCGCATAATATATAATACATGCAGGAAATCATATCGGCGGGAACGGGACGTTCCGGCCCATGTTGCGGTAAACATGTTTTATATCAGTAAAAAGACGTCAAGACAGGAGGCGGGGATAATATGACCAGTCGAAGTATTCGTTGCCCGTCCTGCGGCACGGTGCTTAAAGTGCCGCGCACAACCAAGGCGTCCAGGGTGCGCTGCGGCAAGTGTAAGCACCGCTTCCGCATTCCCGACAGCGTAGACAACCTGGAAGACACCATCATGGGATGGCTCGACGAAGAGCCGCAAGGATTCCAGGAGGACGAGGTGCAAAAGTCCCTGGGCATAAAGGGGGAGGAATCCCCGCCTGCGCAGGGGGATGCAAAAACGGATACCACCCCCGGCAAAACCGCAAAAGGCGAAATACGCCTGGTCAATCTCAAACCGCCGCGCGCTACTTTCGAATTCCCCGCGCGTCGTCTGACCGAACCTTCCTTCAGATGCGCCCTTCCTCGAAGATGCCTGCGATGCGGCACCAGAACGCACCTCCAGGCGCACGTGATTATCTACGCTCCGCACCTTACCGACAGTTTCTTACTGGAGGCCGAACACTTCGCCGGCGCGCTGGCGCTGGACGCCTCGCGCCTCCAGCACCTGTCATGTCAGGAAATCCTCGATAACCTGCCAAAGGTCCCCAACGTGCCCGAGCCCGCCGACAGGCCCATGCCGTACTGGATATGCGACCTGTGCGGCGCTTCGGGAATGATATCGGGACAGATCGAGGTGGACTCCTCCACGGGCCAAGGGTCATGCCGCCTGGTCATCAACAACATCCGTCGAGCGTTGGAGTTCATGGCCGCCGGCGGCGGCCAAGACACGCCGGGGTACAAGCAACTGTTAAAGTACATTGCCGAGACCGACGAAAACCCGTGGGACAGTATACCGCAGGTCGTTCAGCATCGCCTGGAACAATGGTACAGACCCAAGGAGGACGAGCGTTTTCTGGCCTACATTCCCGACAGGGACCACGCCCGCACCGAAGACGGCATGGCGGGCATCGTCATATCCAACAAGCGGATAGTTTATCACACCGCACGGCGCCACCGGGAAGCGACCATAGACGACCCGCTGGAACTGCAACTGGCGGTCGAAGGCGGACTGGGCAAAATCCACATAAGAACCCCCTCCTGGAGCGCCGATCACATAAGGATCGACCGCGAGGGCATCCGCGAGATACGCCGGTCGCTGACTCTGGCGAATTTCAAAGCAAACTGGCACTGAACCGGCGTATCGGGCCTGGCGCGGATTATTTCTTCTGCTTTGAGCGCTTCGACCTTCTGCGGCGCTTTTTACCCTTGGATTTACCCGACTTTCTTCGGCGCCTTTTGCGCGCGGACTTATCGTCCCCGCCGCGCTCCCGGCTGGGTGGTTGCTTCTTCTGCTCCGGTGGGGATTTGTCGTCCGGCGCCGGCACATCGGCGTCGGGACCTTTTCGCGGTTCGGTTTTCTCACGAGGGGGCGTCGAGGCGGCGGATTCGCCCCGAGGCCGGGCGGAGGGCTCGGGCAGGTCACGTTCGGTTATTTCATCGTTCGGCACCACGAACTGCGCCCCGCTTGGAGTAACCAGGCGGACCAACTGGGTAAGGGTCTGCGTTTCGACGACCTTTGCGACGCCCTGGGGCGTTCGAACCCAAGTATTTTTTCGCGGCAGCAGTTTCATCAGTTCCTCGTAACTGGCGTCCTCGTAGCGGAGGCAACACATCAGGCGCCCACACCGCCCGGAAATCTTCGCCGGGTCGAGCGTGGCCTTTTGAATCTTCGCCATCCGCATCGATACGGGATTCAGGTTCTTTAGAAACTCCCGGCAACAGCATTCCCTTCCGCACCTCTCGCAGTCGCCCAGGAGGCGCGCCTCGTCGCGACTGCCGACCTGTCGCATCTCGATTCGGGTGTGGTACTGCCTTGCCAGGCGTCGCACGAGTTCGCCGTAGTCCACGCGGTTTTCGGCGGTAAAATAAAAAACGATCCGCTCACCGCCCAGTACGTGCTCGGCCAATATGAGTTTCATCTCCAGGCCCAGTTCCTGCGCCTGCTTGCGGCAAAAAACCAACTCGTCGCCGGCCGAATCGTCCAGATGCCTGGCGTCGATTATGTCCTGGTGATTGGCCAGGCGGAGAACCTCCCCCAACTGCAAAAAAGGATAATCCGGTCCGTTGGAATCCACGAACTGCTCCAGGCGCCGGCAGTTTATCGACCCGAAGCCCTCCTCGTCCGAGACGCACGCAATCACCTCGCCAAGTTCTATCCCCCGATCGGTGCGCACGACAACCTTGGTGCCGCGCTGGGGGGCGGGGTCGAGATTATGCGTGAAACGCCCCACGCGCCTCATCAGCCCGTAACGGACGACCACCGCCTGCCCGTTTGTATCCTGTTTTTCACCGGCCTGTTCGCCGCCCCCCTGCCGCCGGCCGCTTTTGGAACCGTTCTTTTGCGATTTCGACGGTTCGGGCGACGACGAGTTTGTTTTTTCTTTCTGCCGGTTATTATCCGGCGGTGTTTGCGACATTATTGAACTCCGAATTTCTTAAAGGCCCCGCGGGCCGTCATTGCGATTAATTCCGCTTTCGCCACGGCGTTATCATAAATTTCACGCCGACTTAACCATTTTAAGACATTTACTTCGCGTTAGCAAAAAAGCCGCCCCCGTCGGCGCTGCGTCTTTCAAGGTGTATCGCCCTCAATGACCCGGGGAACCTGCGACCAGTCCTTGATTTGCGTCACGCCCTTTGCATTGTAGTTTACGCGCTGGTGCAACAGCGAATTCAATCCTGCTGCGGCGAACGCCCTGGCGGCGAGCTTCGAGGCCGACAGACCCGTTTTCAGGTTCGGGAATCTCTCCCCCAGGCGCTCCAGCGGGCTTTCCAGGCGGTCCTCCATGACCACGCGATAGAACGTGAATTCCCACCTGTTGACCTTGACCAGGCGCCACCGCTTGCGCCGCCAGGCGATGATCGGCCCGTCGGGATATCCGTCCTCGCCCAGCCGCTTGTGCACACGGGGATAATCCTTCACGTCCCGACGGGACATGTACAGGATTTTCACCCCTGACGATGACACCTCGTTCAGCGCCGCAACCGCCCGTTCCTTACCCTCGGACCATCCCAGCGGAAGCGAATCGAGGTCCACTGCAAGAACGGGAGCGTCTTTTTCCCAAACGAACATCGGGACTTCCCGTGCGACCTCCTCGCCCTCGTGATCGCTGTGCGAGACCTTCAGGTCGTATCGCCCCGCCCGGTCGGGAAGCGGCAGCCTGACGCCCGCGTATCCGTCCGAGTCGGTATAGGCGCCGTGCGGCCTGCCGCCGGGCAGGCGGAATCTCACCAGCGCCTTTTCGACGGGGAGGTTAAACACGAAGAAATCGTTGCGGGCCAGGTGCGCCAACACCGCGGCCCGTTCGCCGGCGGGTGCGACCTGGTCGGCCGCCGTTAGCGTGTAATACCCGCCGCATCCGCCGGCCGAAAACAAACACAGTATGCCGAACAAATACACACGCATGTCACTCTCCCGTGACGTCTATTAGGCACGGGGCGGGGGTATTTGTCAAACTCGACTGGTAAAATTTTACCCTATCCGCGCGCCTGCGGCTGGGGCAGGCGGGTTTGAAAACCCGCGGTGACTCTGTTATCCTTGCGGCGACGATTAATTCCCGCCGGCAATTAAGGAACAGACCATGACCCATCAAAACCCAAACCGGTTTATAGACGAAGACCCCTGGCGAGTGTTCAGGATAATGAGCGAGTTCGTCGAGGGCTTCGAGACGATGAGCCGGGTGGGACCGGCGGTGAGCGTTTTCGGCTCGGCACGCACGAAAAGTACCGACCCTTTTTACCGCAAGGCGCGAAAACTCGCCTCAATGCTCGCCAAGAAGGACCTGGCGATAATCACCGGCGGCGGGCCCGGAATAATGGAGGCCGCAAACCGCGGCGCATACGAAGGCGGCGGAACCTCCATCGGGCTGAACATTTCGCTGCCCGATGAGCAGGAGTTCAACACATACGCCGAGGTGCGCCTAGATTTTCACTATTTCTTCGCGCGCCTGATGATGTTCGTCAAGTACGCCTGCGCGTTCGTGTGCTTCCCCGGGGGCTTCGGCACGCTGCACGAATTCTTCAACTCCATGACGCTGATACAGACCGGAAAGGCGGAAGAATTCCCCGTCATCCTCATAGGACGGTCGTTCTGGAGCGGTCTGGAGCAGTGGATGCGCAGCGAACTGACCAGAAAACCCAATCCCAAGATAAATCCCGAAGACATGGAACTGTTCACGGTCACCGACAGCATCGACGAAGCCACCGAGATTATAGTCGAAGCGCGCGACGTGGATATCCGGCGGCGCAAACAGGCCGCCGTACCCGGCGGCAAGCGATTCACCGGCGAGGGCACGATAATGGGACGCCTGCCGACCCCCACGCGTCTGAAAAAATCAACCTCCCGTCAAAAGAAAAAGTAATCTCCCCCCTGCCTTTGTTTTGTAATAAAATCGCGGCGGCGCTCCGGCGCCGCCGCGCGGTCCGTTTCAATGCACAAACGAATTACTTCCTGCGGCGTCTAAGAAGCACGCCCACACCGCCGATTCCAAGAAACGCCAAAGTGGCAGGTTCGGGAACGGTCAGTACGAACGCCAGGTCAATGCTGTCGCCTTCCACCGGCGCGCCGTCATAGGCCGGTGTAAGGTACGGAGACTCTTGCGGGTAAAGCAGTTCCTGGGGACCGTCGGCGGGGTCTTCGAACACGGCGTCGTCGTTCCAGTGCTGAAGCGACGCCTTCCACCCGAACATACCCAGCGGCTCTTGAGTACCGGGGTCTTTGGGAACCTCGGCTATGAGGCCAAGCCAGTAAACTATGGGCTGTTCCTGTGTGCCTTCCTGTTCAAACGGCATGTCTTTGAACTCGAAATTGTACTGCCAGACCTGTGCGTGGTTGTTGTCGTCGTAATAACCCGGATCAGTGGGGGAAAGCGAAGGGCTGTACCAACTTTCGAAATTATCGGAATGCGTCTTCCACAGGCGCTCCTTGTACTCTCCTGGAGCAAATGCCTTTTCCCAGACAGGACCGGTATCCAGGTCGGGCCTGCTAAAGTTTACTCCGCCCACCCCGGCGGGTATATCGATGAAAAAACCCAACTTGAACGTCGTCTGGCCAGATACGTTCTTGTCATCCTTCCATGAACCCCAGATGTGCACGTCCACGATGTCTTCCGGCTCGAAGCACAAAAAGTCGTCGTACAGCGGGGTTGTTGTGGCGTCCACGTCCACTGCCGTGATTGTTACGTCCGGCTGCTGCTGCCACTTGGGTATGTCGAAGTCCGCCAATGCCGTCGATGATGCCACTATAAAGACGGCGACCGCGATGATTGATAATGATAATACTGAGCGAGACATTGTCATCATCTCCTTTCCACCCTGGCAACCCACAGGGTTGTAATTGGGCTTGTAAAAAGCGCCTCTATTCCTGGCCAAATATTATACCGCAAAATCCAGAAATGTCAAATAAAAAGTGGTGACTGTTTGCATTTTATCAATATTATTTATCAATAATTATTTATCAATAATACTTTTATATTTCGAAATCCCGTATTTTTTCGCCACCGATTATTAAAGCGGCGTTTGGCAGCGTTTGGCGCCGCTCGACCCGTCGCACGCCGAGACGCGGCGGAACAAAGCAATTGAAACCTTGCGCGGATAGACTTAGAATCTCTAAGAATGTGTGTGAAAACGTGTCGCGGGCATCTTGCCCGCGACACGGGTCCGGCCGGTTTTCATACACGTTCTAATAAAACGCTGTTGGCTTCGGTCGTCTGCACCGCCGAGATGCAGCGTCGAACCGCACGGCCAGGCAAAAAGGACTGGCGTCATGACAAACATGACAAACCGGAGGGAATTTCTCATGACCACCGGCTCGGCGGCGGCGTGTATACTTACCAAAGGAGCACGCGCCAAGATGAACGAATCCCACAAACGCAAACCTAATTTCATAATCATCTTCACCGACGACCAGGGCTACCAGGACCTGGGCTGCTTCGGCTCGCCGAACATAAAAACGCCGAACCTGGACCGCATGTCCGAAGAGGGAATCAAGTTCACGGACTTTTACTCGGCGGCCTCGATATGCTCGCCGTCGCGCGCGGCGCTTCTGACCGGATGCTACCCCCCGCGTGTGGGCATAACGCGCGTGCTGTTCCCCCACGACCGCGTCGGGCTGAATCCTGGCCAAACCACCCTGGCGGATTTGCTCAGGAAGCAGGGCTATGCGACTGCGTGCATAGGCAAGTGGCATCTGGGACACCTAAAAGAACTCCTGCCACAGGCACAGGGATTCGATGAGTATTTCGGCATCCCCTACAGCAACGACATGCACCACGAGTTCCGCGGCCGGGATGGCGTGCCGCTGATGCGCGGAAACGAAGTAATAGAACAGCCGGTAAACCAGGAAACCCTCACGCAGCGATACACCAATCAGGCCGTCGAGTTTATCCGGGCCAATCGCGACCGACCGTTCCTGTGCTATCTGCCGCACACCATGCCGCACATCCCGCTGCACGCCTCGGACAAGTTCCGCGGGCGCAGCAAACGCGGGCTCTACGGCGACGTCATCGAAGAGATTGACTGGAGCACCGGCAAGATCATCGAAACGCTGAAGGAATTTCACCTGGACGAAAACACGCTGGTCATCTTCACCTCTGACAACGGGCCGTGGCTTTCCAAGGGCGAGCACGGCGGCAGCGCCAAGCCGCTGCGCGACGGCAAATTCAGCACGTACGAAGGCGGCTTCCGCATGCCGTGCATAATGCGCTGGCCGGGACGCATACCGCCCGGTGCGGTGTGCGGGGAGGTCTGCTCCACGATGGACGTGCTGCCCACACTGGCGAAACTCGCCGGCGCCGAGATGCCCAAAGACACAACCATAGACGGGCGCGACATAAGCAAACTCATGTTTAAAAAGGGCGCCAAATCGCCCCACGAGGCGTTCTACTATTATCGCGGTAAGCGCCTCGAGGCCGTTCGCAGCGGAAAGTGGAAACTCCGGCATGCGAAAAAGACCGGCCCGGAACTTTACGACCTCAAGGGCGACATTGGCGAGCAACACAACCTCGCCGACGAAAATCCCGACCTCGCGGCGAAACTGAAAAACCAGATGAACGCCTTCGCAAGAAATCTCAAAAATAACCACCGACCGACCCTGAAAGGTAAAATTTAAATCATAAATTCTCACCACAATAACCGGGAGACTGAATCATGAGCAGCGTAAAACCGAACAAATCCGCCACCCGCAGGGACGTTCTCAAGGCCGCCGGACTCGGCGTCGCGGCGATTGTCTCGAGAAATGCCATGGCCGCCACACACGCCCCGCCAAACGGGAGGCGACCTAACGTCGTCCTGGTCATCACCGACGACCAGGGTTACGGCGACATCGGTTGTCACGGAAACAAGGTCATCCAGACGCCCAACCTGGACAAGTTCTACCGCCAGAGCGTCCGCCTGACGGACTTTCACGTGGCCCCTACCTGCGCCCCGACGCGGGCGGGGCTGATGACCGGACGGTGGTGCAACCGCACCGGCGTGTGGCACACCGTCATGGGGCGCTCGCTGCTGTGCCGCGACGAGGTCACCGTCGCAAAGGCGCTGTCCGCCGCCGGATACAAGACCTCGATATTCGGCAAGTGGCACCTGGGCGACAATTACCCCTCCCGCCCGCAGGACCACGGCTTCGATTACACGCTGATTCACGGCGGGGGCGGCGTGGGACAGACACCGGACTACTGGGACAACGATTACTTCGACGACACATACTGGCGCAACGGAAAACCCGAAAAGTTCGAGGGCTATTGCACGGACGTGTGGTTTTCAGAGGCGATGAAATTCATCGAGCGCAACAAGGACCGCCCCTTCTTGTGCTACCTGACCACCAACGCACCGCACGGCCCGTACTACGTGCCCGACAAGTACGCCGACATGTACAAGGGCAAAAAGAACGTCCCCCACGCCGCGTTTTACGGCATGATAACCAACATAGACGAGAACTTCGGAAAGTTGACCGACCAGTTGGACCGCCTCGGACTGACCGAGAATACCATCTTGATTTTCACCACGGATAACGGCACCTCGGCAGGATACCGCGACGGGAAGGGCTTCAATGCCGGAATGAAAGGCCGCAAGGGCAGCGAATACGACGGCGGGCACCGCGTGCCCTGCTTTATACGCTGGCCCGCGGGCGGAATCGGCGGCGGAAAAGACGTCGGGCACGTTACCTCGAACATGGACATCATGCCAACAATGCTGGACCTGTGCGGCGCGCCGGCGCCGAAGGACTCCGAACTTCCCGGAATCGGCATCGAGGGCGACAGTTTAAAGCCGCTGCTGAACAATCCCGACGCCGAATGGAAAGACCGCACGGTGATCGTTGATTCCCAGCGCGTCGAGATTCCCGAAAAATGGCGAAAAAGCGCTGTCATGACCGACCGCTGGCGACTGGTCAACGGCAAAGAACTCTACGACATCCAGGCCGATGCGGGACAGAAAAACGACATCGCCGACAAACACCCCGACGTGGTCGGGCAACTGCGCGCCGAGTACGAAAAATGGTGGAAAAGCCAGTCCTGGCGCTTCGACGATTACTGCCGCATCGTCATCGGCTCGGACCACCAGAACCCGTCGCGCCTGACCAGCCACGACTGGCACCAGTGTAAGCAGGTCCCCTGGAACCAGCAGCAGATTCGCCACGGTCTGAAGTCCAACGGCTTCTGGGCCATCGAAGTCGCCCGCGACGGTCAGTACGAATTTGAACTTCGCCGCTGGCCCAGGGAAGTGAACAAGCCCATCACTGCGTCCATACAAGGCGGCCGGGCGATAAAGGCCGATAAGGCGCGGATAAAAATCGGCGACTTACAGCAGACAAAATCCGTAAAAGACGGCGATGTCGGCGTGACCTTCCGCGCCAATCTCCAGGCCGGCAAGACAAAACTGCAAACCTGGTTCACCGACGGCCGCGAAACCCTCGGCGCATATTACGTCTACGTCAAACGCTTGGGATGAGTGATTTGTAGGGCGTGCCCTACCAATCTAATCGAAATATTCGTCGTCCGGATCGAAGGCGGGTATGGGTATGTTGACTACGCGCATCTTGCCCACGGCGCGGTGTCGGCAGCCGGGCTTTATCAGCACGGCCGTCATGGGGCCCACCGGCACCGACTCACCGTCCAGTTCCATGCGCCCTTCGCCTTCGAGGATGATGTAGATTTCGGTAAGTATCTTGTGATAATGGACTTTCGCCTCGCCGACGACTTCCAGCAGGTGCACCGTGGCGGTCGGATTATCCGGACTGACGAACGCCCGACGTGTCGTCCCGCATGAACACTCGAGCGGCTCGATCTCGTCCAGGCGGGCAATCATGTAATTATCGGGCATCGGTCCGTCTTCCTACTTTTTCCGGGACTGTTGGGTCTTTAACTCTTCGAGTTTCGTCAACGGCATGGCGTTCCTGCACTTGGGGAAGCCCGAGCAGGCCAGGAACCTGCCGCGCTTGCCGGTGCGGATGACCATTGGCTTGCCGCACTTGGGACAGTTCACGCCGGCGGACTCTGGTTTTTTCTTCGGCGGCGGCTCGACCCGCACGCCCTCCGGTAGCGGCTCGGTGTTCTTGCAACTGGGATAGTTGGAACATCCCAGAAACGCCCTTCGCCCCTTGAACTTCACGGTCATCTTCCCGCCGCACTGCCGGCAGGTCTCCTCCACGTCCTCGGGCTTGACGGTCTTTAGCGGATTGCCGTCCTTGTCGCACGGCACGGTGCCCTTGCACTCGGGATAGTCGCTGCAGCCAAGGAACGGACCGTAGCGACTGCGACGCAGTATCATCGGCTTTTTACCGCATTGCGGGCATGCCGTGTCAACTTCCTTGCGCTCGATTTTTTTCCCGTTCTCATCCACAGGGTTTGTCTGCTTGCAGTCCGGCCAGCCGCTGCATGCGAGGTACCAGCCGTTCTTGCTTATCTTGTAGACCATTTTCTTCCCGCACGCCTGGCAGGTGTAATCGCTTGGTACGGCCTCGGCCTTGGCGTGGACCATGTTCTGGCGGGCGCTTTCGAGGTTGCGACTGAACGGCTCGTAGAACTCCTCCAGAACATCTTTCCAGTCGGCCTGGTCTTCTTCCACGCGGTCGAGTTGGTCTTCCATGTGCGCGGTGAAGCCCACGTCTAATATCCGGGGGAAATGTCTGACGAGTTTGTCGGTCACGAACGTTCCCATGTCGGTGGGGAAGAAAGTCCGTCCCTCGCGGCGGACGTAATCGCGGTCCTGTATGGTCTGGATGATCGCCGCGTAGGTGCTGGGCCTTCCGATGCCCTTGGCCTCGAGCGTCTTGACCAGCGAGGCCTCGGTGTACCTCGGGGGCGGGCTGGTGAAGTTCTGCCGGGGCTCAATCGCCGCCGGCGCTACGCGCCCGCCCTTGTGCAATTCCGGTAGAATCTGCCTGGCCGTCTTGGGCACGCCCGAGACGCGCATGAACCCGTCAAACACCAACCGCTGCCCGCGCGCCCGGAACACCGCCTCGCCCCCGGGTGTCCGGGCGGTGATTTTCGCCTCGGTGGTCTCCCACCTGGCGGGTGTCATCTGGCAGGCCACGAACCGCCGCCATATCAGGCGGTAAAGTTTGAACTGATCTTCGCTCAGTGCGCCGCGCAGGTCGTCGGGCTTTAGCGTCACGTCGGTGGGGCGAATCGCCTCGTGCGCCTCCTGTGCACGCCGATCGGAGGTGTAGACGTTGGGCTTCTGTGGCAGGTAATCATCGCCGTAGGTCTGCTCTATCAGCGAGCGGACTTTACTGATCGCCCCGGCGGAAATGTTCCTGCTGTCGGTCCGCATGTAGGTTATCAATCCCACGCTGCCCCGACCGGGCGCCTCGACGCCCTCGTAGAGTTGCTGTGCGACGCGCATGGTGCGCGAGGCGGAGAACCTCAACTGCACCGACGCCGCCTGCTGCAGCGCCGCGGTGGCGAACGGCGCCGGCGGCCTGGACCATCGCTCCTTGCGCTCGACCTGGTCCAGTTCGTAGTTCGGGGCTTCGTCGCCCACGAGCCCCACAACCTCCACGCGGTCCCGCGCGGGACCCTTGGCCTGGGCATCTTCGCTGCGATTGACCTGCTCGACCTCCAGCCCGCAGAGGCGGGCGACCTCGATGGCGCGATCGGCGTCGTCGGTCTTGAACGCCTTGCCGCCGAATTCTATCAACTCGGCTTCGAATGCGCTTCGGTCGGCCAGGAACTCTATCTGCTCATCCCGCGTCGGCGGGTTGCCCTTGTCGTCCCGGCGGGCGAGAAACTGTCGCCATTGTCGGCCTAGCCGGCCCGCCCCGGAAACATCCGTCGTAAAGACGGCCGGTATCTTCCAGTATTCGGCGGGGACGAACTGCTGAATTTCCTTTTCGCGCTCCACAATGAGGCGAACCGCCACCGACTGGACCCTCCCGGCAGAGAGTCCCGGCGCGACCTTGCGCCACAGCAGCGGCGAGACCTGGTAGCCCACTATCCGGTCCAGCACGCGACGCGCCTGCTGGGCGTTGACCTTGTTGGGGTCTATCCCACGCGGTTCTGCGAACGCCTTTCGCACGGCCGAGGCGGTTATCTCGTTGAAGACCACCCGCCGGGTCTTTTCGGGCGGTAGTTTGAGCGCCTCTGTCAGATGCCACGCGATGGCCTCGCCCTCCCTGTCGAGGTCGGTGGCCAGGTAAACCTCGTCTGCCGCTCCGGCCTGTTTGCGCAACTGGGAGAGAACCTTCCTGCGGTCGGAGAGCGTTACGTACGTCGGCTCGAAGCCGTGCTCTATGTCAACGCCGATCTCCTTGCGGGGCAGGTCGCGGACGTGCCCCATGGAGGCCTTGACCGTGTACCCCTTGCCAAGGTACCGGTTAATGGTCCTCGCCTTGGCGGGCGACTCGACGATGACCAGCTTGTCATTCGCCGATTTGCCCGCGGCGGTCTTGGCGGTTTTCTTGCGCTTCGTCTTTTTGGCGGTTTTTGCCATGGTTACTTCTTCGGTTGGCGGCAGGTCGGGTTTTAAGAGATTTTTACCCGCGAATCCGAGGGATGATTCTCGGTGTATTTTTCACTCTGTCAAGTATATCCATCATTTATACGCATCATTACAGTGTACCCCCACGCCGCTACGGATTTGAGAGGCGCGGCGCACGCGGGGGGTTAATTCGCGGCGTACAGGACCGTGAAAATGTTGTAAAACGCGTGCGTGCCTACGGTAATGCCGAATCCGCGGACCACGTACAACGCTCCAAGGTAAACGCCCGCAATCGCCCTGAACCAGAACTTGCGCCACGGAAATTCGCTCCAGGACGAGAAATGCGCCGGTGAAAAATGGTACAGACTGAACAGCACCGCCCCCACCAGCACCGCCCCAAGGGCCACCCGGTGCCGGGGTAGGTTCGCTATGTCGGTGAATATCAACAACGCCAGACTCACCAGGAACATCCGGAATATAAACTCCTCGTAAATACCCGCCCCGATGGCGACCAGCACGCCCTCGGTTATCGGGCGGGCGCCCTGACCGGCCGCCTGGTTGGCGAGCATACGCCCGGTGAGATACCCCATCAGAATCAGCGGAACCATCCACAGGACGCACTCGGCGAGCATTCCGGCGAGAATTTTCGGCTCGGCCTTCCACTGGTGCTTCCCGAAAAGCTGATGCGCCAGCAGCACCGCCACCACCAGCACGGGCGGAAGGTACGCCTGGGCCGCTCCGAAATATTTCAGCACGCGGTCTATGTCGCGCAGCGCCGACAGCGACGTGCTGGTCAGCCCCAGCCCGACGTGAAAGACCGCCAGCATGGGCAGTACAAATAAAAGATTGTTCAGCGGGTGTCTCGTCCGGCTGGCGTAGGAAACGTCCCTGGATTTCGGTGGCGGTTTTGCTGGCGGCATGGTGGTTATTATGTTTGCCCCCGGCGGAGGTTCAATATTAAAGACCCGGATTATCCGGAAATACCAGGTACGGCTCGGCGCGCTTTACCGTGGCGGGACCTATTCCGTGGACCTTCTGAAGGTCCCGGGGGCGACTGAAAGCCCGCCCCCCGACCGACCGGCGGTACTCCACAATTGCACTGGCCTTGCGGGGACCTATGCCGCCCAGCCGGCGAAGCGAAGCAATCGAGGCCGTGTTGGGGTCGATTCCCTCGAACGCCAGCCGCCGGCGATGAGGAAATACCGGCGGTGACTTCTCGAACTTCACCGGCGCCGCCATCGACTGCATGCACACCACCGCTCCGCCGACGGCGCACAGGACGATAAGCGCGGCCCTGTTGGGTCTGCTCCACGCCAAACTGTAGCGATTACGTCTTGCCGTTCGCCGCGGATATGGGGGTTGTGCTGACATTTCCGCTCAGAAATTGCGCCCTGAAGTTGCGCAGCTCCCTGTACGCCATTTTCGGACTCAAATCCTTTCGGCACAGTCCGCCGCCGGATATGAGCATATCGTCGGCGTCGTCCAGGTCCGCCCAGCAAATGGACTGCACGTGCGGTTTGGAAATGGCGATTCTGCAAAGCGCCTGGAGCCACTCCGCCTGAAGGCGCTCCGACCACGGTGCGTGCCACCGACCTGCGGACGGCGCGACGCCCTTGCGCCGCCCGTTCGTATCCGCGCCCCCGCCCGACGCCCCGGAGGGCGCCTGGCAGGCGGTAATGTGCAGCGGTTTGCCGAAACTCATGAACTCGTCAATCAGCGAACTGATCTGCATCAGGTCGCGCAGGAAATATCCGTCGCGCGGCGCGCCCATGCGCAACTGGAGACCGAAACCGTCGAACTTCACCCCGCTCTGCACGGCCATGTCCGCGTAGAGCAACGGCGGGATGGTCCGCTGGTTCCTGGCGTAATACTCGCCCCAGGGCATGATTATCTCGATCAGCGCATCGGCGTCGTGGTCTATCTTCTTGACCAGCAGGCAGCTCATTCGCGTAAGCTCCAGCAGCTGCTCGAAATTGAAATTGAACTCGTTCTGGGCATGGATGCCGCAAAGCACCTTCCAGACGCTGACCTTTTGCTTGTAGCGGTTCACCAGGCGCTGGATGTGTTCGTACACCAGGTCGCGCAGCGCCTCGCGATCGTGCTCCCAGATGTACAACCACTGGGGAAGGTCCTGCGGCGCGAAACTCACCAGCGGCCCGAAGTGCACGGGTTTTTTGATTTTCGCCGCCCAGTTCACCCACTTGTCGGTGAGGGTGTACTCGTTGAGGCGCTCCTTCGGCTCGGTCTTTTTCCACTCCGAGGGTATGCTCAGGAAATCGAACGCGTCGTTAAGTCGCCTGGCGTACGCCTGCCCTTCGCCGTTGATGTCTATGCCGCATCCGAAATTGAATCTCTCGGCGCCGGTGCCCGTCTTGCGATGGGCAAGAAATATGTCTGCGTGGAAAAGGGCTATTTTCTCGTTCAGTATCATGCCGTCGGCAACAACCCTGTCGGCCAATTTCGCCGCCTCGGCGGGGTCGTGGCATTTGATCGCCTCGATGAATTTCCTGCCAACGGCGCGGTATTGCTTGTTGAGCTGTCCGGCGTCCCGGTAATCGAACAGGCCCCAGTCTTCGCGTTTCCGGGCAGTCTGCATCATCTGGGCGCGCGCCAGTTCGAGGTTGAGATTATAAGGACGTCCCCGCTCCGGAAGGCGCGTGGTTGGTATGAGAAATCGCCCCACCTTACCGGCGTCCCAGACCACCGCCAGACCGCACGGTCCCGGCGCGTGTTTCCGGCAGTGAATCACCCCGTCGGCAAAGGCGATGTCCGCCCTGACCGGTATGCCGTCCTGACCGAACAAATAAGCCCCGGCCAGGTCAATATCGTCCGCCGGCTTTCCGTCTCGATAAACTTCGAATCGGAGCATTCCGTTCCTTTTGATATAAAACTATGAAATATATGAATGCGTTTCGGTGCTCCGTATGTTTATTCCGCATTATACGACCTGCCGGTCAATTTCTCCACCATATATTTGCCAAGGCGCACGTACACAGGCAGTCCGTCATCGCCGAGGTCAATCTCCGCCTGCCCGGCTATCAGCGGAAGAGCGTATTTGCGGAACTCATCCGTTACGCCTGTTCCTTCGGCGTCGAGGTACTCCCTGGGCAGGGGTTTTTCACCATTGGCGACCTCGGCCAGGTCCGCCAGGCCCGTGGTGCAGCGATATTCGTCGCCGCCCTGGCGCTGTAGTGTAACCATCTTTCCCGTAACGCCGTCCATCGCGGCGGACACCGCCGCCGCACCGCACATGTAGGATTCCTTCACGTCCGTGGCCGAGGCGATGTGCATCGCCACCCGCTGGGCGGTGCCGGCGCGGTTCGTGCGGCACTTTACGCCGACCTCGTTCTCGACAATCGCCCTGACCGCCTCGGCGGCGCCGCCCAACTGCACGTGACCGAAGGAATCTTCGGCGAACTGGTCGCCAACGTCGGCGAGATACTTGCCGTTGGGCGTCCTGATGCCCTCTCCGCAGGCGATGAAGCACCTGTTGTGTTCCTTCAGGCAGCGTTTGATCTGCTCGACGAACCTTTCAGTCACGAACGGAATTTCCGGAACCAGGATAAGATGTGGCGCGTCGGCGGGGCTGCGTTTGGCCAGGCCCGCCGCGGCGGTGATCCACCCGGCGTTGCGTCCCATAATTTCGTGGACCGTCACGGTGTCATGGGTGTACAGGGCGTCAGTGTCTCGTCCGGCCTCCATCACGCTTACCGCGGTGTACCTGGCCACCGAGCCGTAGCCCGGACAGTGGTCGGTGTGCGCCAGGTCGTTGTCCACAGTTTTAGGCACGCCGACTGCCTGCATCTCATAATTCTCATCGGCGGCCAGGCGGGCGAGTTTGTCGGCGGTGTCCATCGAGTCGTTTCCCCCGATGTAGAAGAAGAACCGGATATCATGCGCCTTGAAGACCTCAAGGATGCGCTCGTAGTCGGCGCGGTTGCTGTCCAGGTCCTTGAGTTTGTACCGGCAACTGCCCAACTCCGCGGCAGGGGTGCGCTTCAGGGCCTCGATGTCTTCGGGCTTCTCCCTGCCCAGGTCGAACAGTTCCTCGTTCAACACGCCCAGCACGCCGTTCAGCGCGCCGTAAACGCCGGTGAAAGTATCCGGGTGCTCCAGGGCCGTCTGTATCACGCCGCACGCGCTTGCGTTTATCACGGCAGTGGGCCCGCCAGACTGCGCTACTACCGCCTTGCCTTTTATGCCGCTCATATATCTCCCTTATCCAGAACCTCTTAGTCTCCGCGATGGTACCAAACATTATATTTATCCACACCCCCCTGACAATGCTCAAATCAAAATAACGCCGCCGCGACGACGACGCCGAAGGCATATTTTCCGCCGATTCTGGCATCCGGGCGCGTGGAATTGTAAGTTTCATCCGGAAGGAAGTTCGGTTAATTAAGGAGCGATAGATGAACAGGGAGGATCCCTATAATAATTCGCGTATCCTCCTTATGTCGGAGGACTTGGTCGAATCCAAGCGTCTATGCGCGCACCTGACGCTGGCCGGTTGGCAGGTGATCCAGGCGCTGGAGCAGATAGAGGCCCTTTCGGCGGTGCGGAACCAAAACATCGACCTTGCGCTTCTGCACATGCCCTTCGAGGAGATGGTCGACATGGACCTTCCCGGCGTGCTTCGGCAGGTGGCGACGGGCGAACACCTTCCGGTAATGATACTTACCGGCTCCGACAAAGAGCAGCAGCGCTGCCGCCTTCTGGACAGCGGCGCCGACGACGTGATATCCGCCGGCACCTCGCCCGCTGAGATAATTGCGCGAATCCGCTCGCTGCTGAGGGTCAAACACCTGCACGATCAGCTTGCGGCTTCAAAGTTCGCGCTGGACCAGTCGCTCCAGCGCGAGCGGAAGCTCCTGGCCAGACTCCGCCGCGACAACGCGCACCTCCAAGTCCTGTGCACAACCGACCCGCTGACGCACATACAGAACGTCCGGTCGTTCGGCGACCTCCTGCGCCACGAATTCAGAATCGCCAAGCGCTACAACCAGCACCTCTCGCTGCTGGTGCTGGACATCGACCACTTCAAAATCGTAAACGACACGCACGGGCACCCCAGCGGCGATTACGTGCTCAAGGAACTGGCCGTCATACTCAAGCAGTCCCTGCGCGAATCGGACGTGGTCGCACGCACCGGCGGGGAGGAGTTCAGCATCCTGCTGCCAAAGGCAAACCGCTCGCAGGCGGCCAAGTTCGCACAGCGCATCCGCAAAAAGGTTTACTCCCGCAGGTTCACCGTGCACGGCGAGCACATACACGTGACGGTGTCGATCGGATCGGCTACGTACCCCTCGGACGCCGAGATAACCGATCCTGAAATGCTGATGTACTTCGCCGACCAGGCGCTTCTCGAGGCAAAAGACACCGGGCGCGATCGCGTGGTGGAATTTTGCCGTCTGCCCCACGGGGTGCGCAACCGCCTCCGCAGACAGTTCACGAAAACCACCGGCGCCGACGACGAGCGGGCCATGGCGGCGGCCGTCGGCGCGGAAGAATAACCCGCCGGCGCACAGTTAATACGCGCCCGCCTGGGGGTCGTGCTCGAATTGCTCCAGCGGGCAACCGGAGCAACGGGCCCTGGTCCGGCAGTAGCGCTTGCCAACCTCCACCAGTTGGGCGTGGTAATCGTTCCACAGCTCCACGTCCTCGGGAAGCGAGGATTCCATCAACTCTTTTATAATTTCGTAATCGTCCTCGGGGGCGATGACAAAGTGCCGCAGCAGCACGCGGTACGTGTAGGCGTCCACCACGAAAGTGGGCTTTCCCGCGGCGTAGAGGATCATGCTGTCTGCCGTCTCGCGACCCACGCCGCTTATGCTCAGCAGATCCTCGCGCAGCGACCACACCGAACGGTCCAGGAACGCTTCGACGTCGCCGTCGAACTCGTCGTGAACCTTCGCAATGAAATTTTTCAACCGCCTGGTCTTGACGTTGTAATATCCCGCCGGGCGGATAAGTTCGGCCAGTTCCTCGTGCGATTCTTCGTGTATCGCCTCCACGTCGAGGCAGCGGGCCTGTCGCAGATTTTCCAGCGCCCGCTCGACGTTCCGCCAGTTCGTGTTCTGTGTGAGCACCGCGCCGATGCAGATCTCCAGTTTTCGCCCGGCGGGCGTCTCGGCGTGCACGGCCGGCCACCAGTGGCGATGACCAAACCGCCGCCGCATCGCCTCGTACATCTCCATCAGTTTTCCCGTCGTGTCGCTCATTTGTAGTGGTCTTGGGGCGGGGAGGTTTCCGTCGGCACTTTTTCGGAGGGCTTAAAGCGTATCGCAATCACCGCGCCGAACAGCACCAGCGCCGCCGCCGGATAAAACAGCGCCTGCGGCGACTCGTGCAGGAGGAAATACGCCATCGTCCCGGCGAAAACGAACTGCCCGAGATTGGCGATGCCAACCACCTGCCCTCGCACGTGTCTCAGCGCGTAGTTCATGCACGAATGCCCCACTATGGTGGTGACCACGGCCAGTCCCGCGATCATGGCAGCGTCGTTCGCCGTCGCCACGCCCATCGGTCTGCGCAAAATTGCCGCAACGGCAAGGCATACCGCCCCACCGACAAAATACACCGGGACCACGTAAAGCCACACCGATGCAAATCCGCGGTTGCGCCGTCCCAGCGAAAGGTAAGCGGCGTACAGCAACATCGCCGCAAAACACATCACGTCGCCGATAAGATACCCCCGACCCACGCGGAAGTCCGCCGCCCCAAGTGCCACCACGCCGATCATCGCCACGGCAGTGCCGAACCACTCCCCCCGCCGCAGACGCTCGCGCGCGGCGAAATAGAGCAGAAACGGCATGACCACCGGCACGATGTTGACTATGAGCGTGGCGTTGGTGGCGGTGGTTTTTCTCGCGCCTATCATC
>CAYZPY010000015.1:0-28028 GCA_964480425.1 uncultured Planctomycetaceae bacterium | reverse complement strand
AAGCAGGCCAAGGCGAACTCCCCCTGCATCATCTTCCTGGACGAGATAGACGCCGTGGGGCGCCGGCGCGGGCTGGGCTTCACCAGCGGCGGACACGACGAACGCGAACAGACACTCAACGCCATCCTGGTCGAGATGGACGGCTTCGAATCGTCCGACCAGGTTATCGTAATATCGGCCACCAACCGCCCGGACGTTCTGGACCCCGCCCTGACGCGCCCCGGGCGCTTCGACAGGCAGATAAACGTTCCGCTACCGGACCTCCAGGGACGATACGATATTCTCAATATCTACGCCGACAAGGTAAAATGCGGACCGGACGTTGACCTCCACCGCATGGCGCGTGGCACGCCGATGTTCTCCGGGGCAGACCTGGCTGCGCTGGTGAACGAGGCCGCCATCGCCGCGACCATGTCGGGCAAGGATTACATCGAGCAGGAAGACCTCGAAGAGGCCCGCGACAAGGTCCGATGGGGGCGCAGCAGGAAATCCCGCGTCATAGACGAGAACGAAAAGAAGACCACCGCCTATCACGAGGCGGGTCACGCGCTGGTCCAGGTTCTCAATCCCGACGCCGACCCGCTACACAAGGTGTCCATCATACCGCGCGGCGCCGCCGGGGGGGCCACCTTCACCCTGCCGGAGAAAGACCGCTACCTCTACACGCTGAAATACTGCAAGGCGCTGCTGGAGGTGTCGCTGGGGGGGCGCGCCTCGGAGGAGATATTCTGCAACGATATCTCCAGCGGCGCCCAGAACGACATCGCACAGGCCACTGAAATCGCCAAAAAAATGGTCCTTGACTGGGGCATGAGCCGACAGGCGGGTATGGTCAACTACGCCGGCGACAAAACGTCAAACGTGCCCATGGAATATTTCGGCAATAAGTACTCCGAGCACACCGCCGAACTGATAGACAAGGAAATAAAGTCGCTGATAGACGAGGCGTACACCGGCGCCAAACAGAAGATCCAGGAGAACCGCGACCGGCTCGACACGATCGCAAAGGCGCTGCTGAAATACGAAACCATCAGCGCCGAGGACGTGCAGCAGATAATCGATGGCAAGACGCTCGACAGGCCCACCGTGGACGAACTGCTGGAAAAGGAACGCGCCAAGGGCGCCGATAACCAGACCGAATCCGCCCCGCAAACGCCGCACATCCCACGCACGCCCCCCGACACCCTGCCCGAACCGGGATAGACCAACGCGCAAATTCGCTCGCATCATCCTCATACACCGGTGGGAAAATTACCCGCCAAACAAAATAAGCCCCGACGAAAGCGGTTTTGTGATTGCCAGGCGCGGAGCATTTATTTATGTTTAACAGGTGGCAGCCGGTTTAAAAGACATTTTGGATTCGCACCTGACGCGCCGCCCGGTCATCATGGGCGTGCTTAACGTCACGCCCGACAGCTTCTCCGACGGGGGGAAATATTTTGAACCCCGCGGCGCGGTCGAACACGCCCTAAGAATGCTGGACGAAGGCGCCGACGTAATCGACGTGGGCGCAGAGTCCACCCGTCCCGAGTCCGGCCGCGTAAGCGCAGAGCAGCAAATATCCCGCCTGCGTGAGATCCTCCCGACCTTGTGCCGCACCGGCGCCGTCGTTTCCATAGACACCACCAGCGCCAAGGTTGCCCAGTTCGCCCTGGACGCCGGGGCGACGATTATCAACGACATATCGGCCGGTCGCCAGGACCCCGACATGTTCCCCCTGGCCGCCCGGCGCGCAGAGGCGATGGTGCTGATGCACATGCTGGGCGAGCCCAAGACAATGCAGCGAAATCCGCAGTACCGCCACGTCGTGGCGGAGGTGCGCGACTTCCTTGGGCGGCGCATATCCGCGGCCCGCGACGCCGGCGTCGAGGAGAATAAACTGATAATCGATCCCGGCATCGGATTCGGAAAAAAACTGGGACACAACCTGTCGCTCATAGCCCGCCTCGACGCCCTGCTGGAGTTGCGCCGCCCCGTGCTGCTGGGCGTGTCGCGTAAGCGGTTTATCTGCGAGATAACCGAACAGCCGACGCCCGCCCGACGACTGGCGGGGACGATCGCCGCATGCCTGGCCGGATGGCGCCGCGGGGCGAGCATCTTCAGGGTGCACGACGTCGAGCAGGTCGCACAGGCGTTCAAGGTCGCCGCGGCGATAGACGGCGTAAGGCAAAACCGGTAAACAGACATCTTTGACTTCAGCCAAATCGCGATGCCGGACGATGTGTTAAATATGCAGGACGGAAACTGCGACATTTTTGTTATGCGCAGAGATATCCGATGAATGAACTGATACGCGCCATCACGAATTACTTCCATCGCATAGCCACCTACAATCCCCTGGTGGTGGCGGTGGAGCTGCTGCTGATCGGGCTGGTGGTATGGTGGATCGTAAGGTTCCTTCGCGGCACGCGCGGCGCCCGCATGATAAAGGGTACGGCGGTTCTGCTGGGTACGGTCTACGTGGTCATCCGCCTGCTGCCCAAGAACTTGGGGTGGGAGCGCATCGAGTTTTTGTACGGCAAGTTCCTGCTGTTCGCGTTCGTTGCGGCGGTTGTGGCGTTCCAGCCGGAACTGCGCCGAGCGCTGATACAACTGGGACGCGCCGGCGTGCTGCACGCGGGTCGCCAGCAAGCCGAGAGCACCATCGACGCCCTGGTAGACTCCCTGGGATACCTGTCGCGAAACAAGATCGGCGCCATAATCGCCGTGGAGCGGACGGTGGGGCTCGGCGCGCTGATGGAAACGGGCACGCTGCTGGACGCCGAGTTGAATCCCTCGGTGCTCAACACGGTTTTTTATCCCGGCACGGCCCTGCACGACATGGGGGTGATAATCCGCAACGGAAGAATCGCCGCCGCCGGTTGCCAGTTCCCCCTGGCAGAGTCCGAAGAGGTCGACCCGTCGCTGGGAAGCAGGCATCGTGCGGCGCTGGGACTGGCGAGGGATTCCGACGCCGTCGTGCTGGTGGTCAGCGAAGAAACAGGACGAATCTCGCTGGCGTGCGAGGGACAACTCTACATAGGGCTGCCCCCCGAAAACCTCCGCGACATGCTCATAGGACTGCTTGCTCCAAAGAGCATGGTCAGACGGCTTAAACAGGCGCAGAAGAAACGCCAGGGTGCGAAATGACCAGGCAGACCTTCTACACTAACGAGCCGAAGCGTTTCAGTCGCCAATGGTGGTCCCAGCAGTGGCGTGTCTGGCTGTGGGTGGTCATTATCACCCTGCTGGTGTGGGTTTACGCCGACATGGAGATGGAGAGGCCTCGCGATTTCCAAACCCTGCTGGAGTTGAATACGTCCGGTTCGGGCGACGTGATGCTGATTTCCGACCCGACCAAGAGAATTTCCTTCCGTCTTCGGGGTAACCGCAGCAATCTCGACAGGTTCGCACGCCTGCTGAGCGTTCAGGGTGGAATAATACGGTACGACATTTCCCAGAGTTACGGTCCGGGCAAGCACGAGGTTATCACTCGCGACGTGCTTTCGCTTGTGGGGCAAATCACGCAGATGGGCCTGACCGTCGTGTCCGCATCGCCCAGGACAATAAGCGTCAACCTCGACCGACAGCTGCGAAAAGATCTCCCCGTCGAGTTGGACTACAAAGGCGCCACGCTGGCGGATAAACCGCAAATCGACCCGCCGAAAATAGAGATAACCGTGGCCGAAAGCAGGTGGCGACGAATCGAAAACCTCGTCGGACCCAACGCCACGCCCACCTTGCGCACGCGCACGGTGGATCTCTCGAACATCGCGCCCAACGGCGCGGTCGAGGTGAACGCCGAAATAATCCCCTCCATCGGCAATATACCCGTGGAGCCGCGCCTCGAGGCCGTAACCGCAACGGTGCGCATCAGCCAGCCCACCGACACCCGAACGGTCACCGTCACCGTCAGCGTCACATCGCCGCCGACATGGAGCGAGCCCGGCGGCACGTGGGACGAATATCTTCTGAAGCGCAAGGACCCCCTGCAATGGCGAAAGGAAATCAAGATAAGCGGACCGCGAACCGACCTGGAGCGCCTAAGCACAGAGGACATCCGCGCCTACATAACCCTCAACGATGACGACAAAAAACCGGTGGCCAGCTGGTTGAGTCGAAAAGTCAACATCCGCCTGCCCGAGGGTCTGAACCTGCGCGTGGTGGACGAAGCGCCCACCGTGAGTTTCCGCCTGGAAAAACGCCAGCCGTCCGCTACACCGTAAAGCGCTGAAGCCGACGGACAGCGATCCGTCGGCTCCGGCATCAAGGTCGGTACCTCACCGGGCCTTGGGGTGCTCTTGGCATTTCTCCAGTCGCACCGCCGATACCTGCATTTTCTGCCCTTTTCCGCGGGCGAGTTTGTCGAGCTTAAGCGTCAGTCGGCGGGTGCCGGCAGTGGGCATCTCCAGGCGGCCGATTTTCGAGACATACTCGGTCTGATGGGCGATCTTTGCGATCTTCTCGTCGGGTGTCAGGGTTCCGCTGACCGAGCGCCCCCCCGCCGCGACCCTCACCTTGCTGCCGCCTTTCCACTTCTGCCTTCCGCGGACCGTCGTTACGACCTTCGCCTCGAAGAGTCCAGGCCTAAAGACCTTGAAGTCCCAACTCAACCAGTTGCTCCTGGTGGTCCAGTCCACGGTGAACCCCGCCGGGTGAATCCGCATCCTGCTGCCCCTTTTGGGCACGTGCGCCTCGGCCATGTGCGTGGGAAGGGGTATCGAATCGCCCGGCTGCTGCATCGGCTCCTGGTCAACGTCCACCCGCCCGGCTATCTCCAGCACCACCACCGATACGTGCCTGTCCAGCTTGCGGGCCGGAAGAGACAACTCCACCTCGTGACAGTCCAGCGACTTGTCGTGCTGCTGGGCGACGCGGACCTTTTTGCGCTTGTCGGCAAGCAGGTATGCGCCTTTGACCCGGTTCCGCAGCCCGTAAAACACAAGTTTCCGCCGCCACTTGTAAACCAGCAGAAACAACCGACCCGGGCGGTGAGTGATGGCGCCCCAGGAGAACTGGTACGGATACGGATTGGCGCCCGCGCCGTAGATCGCCTCGCCGTTGGTCCGCATCCATTGGCCGATTTTTTCCAGTCGCGCAACGCAGGGCGATGGAATCTCCCCGTCGGCGGTCGGGCCCACGTTGAGCAGATAATTAACGCCCTTTCCGGCAAGGTCTCCAAGCAGTTGAAGCAGCGTGCCGGCGGATTTCCAGTTGCGATCGTACGACTTGAATCCCCAGGTCTCGTTCATGGTGGCAGGGGTCTCCCAGTCGCCCTCGACTCGCCCGGCGGGTATCTGGTTGTCGCCCATCGAGCCGTAATCGCCCACCTCGTTGCCAATGCGTCCGCTGACGATGCAGTCGGGCTGGAGGCGTCGGACGTAACGCTTAAGGTCCATGGACTGGCGACGGGTGATTATCCGAGGCGTGTCGAACCATATCAGGTCCACCCGTCCGTAGTTGCTTAGAAGTTCGCGCAACTGCGGTTTGACCTTTTCGCGCAGGTATTTGGCGAAGTCTTTTTTGCTCTCGTCGTAGTCCCAGGAGTTGTTCTCGCCGTTGGGGTCCTGCCAGTCCTGCGTCTGCGAATAATAGAAGCCGACTCTCAGCCCGTGCTTTCTGCAGGCGGCGACCAGCGGCTTGAGGGGGTCTTTGCCCCAGGGCGTGGCGTCGACGACGTTGTAGGGATGAAACGACTTGAACATGGCAAAACCGTCGTGGTGCTTGGCGGTGATCACGAGGTATTTCATCCCGGCCTCCTTGGCCAGGCGCACCCACTTCTCGGGTTCGTACTTTGCGGGGTTGAACTTCTCGGCCAGTTTGGAATACTGCTCCAGCGGTATCCTGGCGAAGTACATTATCCATTCGCCCAGGCGGGGGATTTTCTTACCCTTCCACGTGCCGGCCGGTATCGAATACAGCCCCCAATGGATGAACATCCCGAACCGCGCCTTTCGCCACCACGCAAGGATGTCTTTTTTGCCTGATGATTTTGAGGTTTTCCGCCTGCTGCGTTTTTTGTTTGCGGGCATTGCTTCTCCTTCTTGGTCTTTGATACGGATAGACCGACGAAAATAACGCACCTGCGAGGCGAGGTCAAACATTGAACACTTTGATTACTGAGGCCGGTAGAATTAATGTCGCCAGGCGCGGCGGCATTAACGCCGCAGTCAACAGCCCCGCCCAAGTACCCGCATACCAAAATGAGCACCACGACAAAAAATGGGCGACCCGCGTGAAATGCGCGGGGGGAGACGCATTTTAATCACGCAAAGCCGCCCATACTCAATGGACCGTTAAGGATGAATTTTATTCTTAAAAGTTCTTCCCCTTCCGATTTTTATTTTACACGTCAGGCGTCCCCTGGTGCACTATTTTTTTCGACTTTTTGATATTTTTCAGCCCGCCTCAAGGACCGTTTCGCACACGGAATTGTTTCCAAGCGAGCCAATGCCGGCACACCGTGAAAAACCTCAGCAAATTTTCAACCAACCTTAATACCTTCATAAACTTTCTGCCTTAAAATAATGTTGAAATGCCTGGGGGGCGTGGTTAAAATTTATAGGCGATAGTCAGTCAGACGAGTGTTGTGAGGGCGCTCGGCAAAGACTGCTAAAGAAGCGAGGGTCGAGTCGGTTCAATCCAGCCGAACCGACTCGGTTTTTTTGCGCCGGGACAATCGTAGGTCACGTCCGAAGGATTCAAATGTAAGGTGATTCCACTACTTCCGCCGGGTGGTTTTTTTACGGCTTTTGCTTTTCGAGCCCTTGCGCCTCGGCAATTTGTCCTCAAACACCTTATCAAACACCTCGTCCACCTTCTTTACGAAGTGAAATTTAAGTTCCTTTCGGATAGCGGGCGGCAGGTCGGGCATGTCCTTTTCGTTGCGGTCGGGCAAGATAACCTCTTTTATTCCAGCCCTTTTTGCGGCCAGGACCTTTTCCTTTATGCCCCCCACCGGAAGCACCAGCCCGCGTAGCGTGATTTCGCCGGTCAGGGCGATGTCGCCCCTGACCGTCTTTTGTGTCAGCAAACTGGCAAGAGCGGTGAACATGGCGACACCTGCGGACGGTCCGTCTTTATGGACCGACCCGGCGGGTACGTGCATGTGAATGTCACGCTTTTGCATCTGCTCGGCGTCGAAGCCCAGATCTGCGGCGCGTGTTTTGACCAGCGACAGCGCCGCCTGCGCGGATTCCTTCATCACCTGCCCGATCTGCCCGGTGAGCGTCAGGTTGCCCTTTCCGGGGTAGTCCGCCGCCTCGACGAAAATAATCTCACCCCCGGTGGGCGTGTAGGCCAGTCCCGTCGCAACGCCCGGCATGGAGGTCCTCTGGGCGACCTCGCTCTGATATATCCGCGGACCAAGTGTCCGCGCGACTAATTTTTCGTTTATGGTGCGGGTTTTGGCGTCCCCGGAGGCAATTTTTGCCGCCACGGCCCGGCAAACGGCGGCTATCTGACGCTCCAGTTCGCGCACGCCCGCCTCCGCGGGTGTATTGGCGTATAATCTTCCTGATGGCCAAGGAGCGCCATTTCGCCTGCGATTTGTTCAGACCGTTTTCCTTAAGTTGGCGCGGCACGAGGTACTTTCGGGCTATCTGGAGTTTCTCTTCCTCGGTGTACCCGGGCAGTTCCAGAACTTCCATCCGGTCCGCCAGGGCGGGCGGAACCGGGGCCATGTAGTTCGCCGTGCCGATGAACATCACCTTGGACAGATCGAAGGGCACGTTGAGGTAATGGTCCTGGAAGGTGTTGTTCTGTGCGGGGTCCAGCACCTCCAGCAGCGCCGAGGTCGGGTCGCCGCGGAAATCCGTGCCGACCTTGTCCACCTCGTCGAGCATGAATACGGGATTGTTCGTGCCGGCCTTGCGTATCTCCTGGATGATGCGCCCGGGAAGCGCGCCGATGTAGGTCCTGCGATGCCCACGGAGTTCGGCCTCGTCGCGCATACCGCCCAGCGACATTCGCCGGAACTGCCGCCCAAGCGCACGGGCGATGGACTGACCCAGCGACGTTTTTCCCACGCCCGGCGGACCTACAAAGCACAGGATAGGCCCGCGCGAGCCGGGCGCCAGTTTGCGCACAGAGAGATACTCGAGTATCCGGCGTTTGACCTTCTGAAGGTCGTAGTGGTCGGCGTCGAGGATTTTTTCGGCCCGCCTGACGTCGAGGTTGTCCTCGGTGGACTTGCTCCACGGAAGTTCGGTCATCCAGTCGAGGTATGTCCGCACGATGTTGTATTCCGGGGAGATGGTGGGTATCTGCTCAAGGCGGCTCAATTCCCTCTCGGCCTCGTCGGCGGCGCTTTGGGGCATTTGGGCGGCCTGGATCTTTTCGCGGATTTGCTGCACCTCGGCGGTCTTTTCGTCGTACTGGCCCAGCTCGCGCTTGATGGCCTTGAGCTGCTCCTGGAGAAAATATCTCCGCTGGCTTTCGTCTATGTTGGACTTGACCTGGTCCTGGATCTTGTTCGACAGCTCAAGCACCTCCAGCTGCTTCTGTAGATGGTTGGATATGTCCCGAAGACGCCTGTTTACGTCCAGTTCCTCCAGAAGCCGCTGCTTGGCCCGGTTCTCCAGTTGGATATTTGCCGCCAGAAAATCCGCCAGCTGGCCGGGACGGTCGATGTTGTCCAGCACGCTGACCGCCTCGTCGGGAATGTTGGACGACAGTTCGATAATGCGCCGCGCCTGGTTGCGGACGTTGACAGAAAGGGCCTCGGCCTCGGTGGAGTCCGGCGCGCGCTCCTCTAAAATTTCTATCTCCGCGCGGAAGTACGGCTCGTCCGCCAGCCACCGTTTGATCTTGAACCTCCGCAGACCGTGAACTATCACGTTCTGCTGCCCCTGCTCGCCGCGCAGAAGTTTCAGCACGCTCATGGCGGTGCCCACCCTGTACAGGTCGCCGGTTTGGGGCTCTTCGTCCTGCGCATCCCTCTGGCAGACGGCGCCGATTACCTTCTGCTCGGGCAGGACGTCCTGCACAAGTTGCAGCGACTTTTTCCTTCCCACCCCGATGGGCATCACCGCGCCGGGAAACACCACCATGTTCCGCAGCGCAAGAATCGCAATTTGCGACGGAATGTCCCTGGCGGTCTTGCCCTTTAACTGGGGACCGACGCCGGGTATCACCACCGCTTCGCCTTCGTCCTGATGGTCCACCTTCGGCTTTTTGGTCTTTTTGCGTTTCATGGCGATTTATTTCCTGCGCGGCATGTGTATTCGTAGGTATCCCGAGCGGTATTGCGCGGTGATCCCGTCGACGTCCACATCGGCGGGCAGTTCCAGGTTCCTGTAGAAATTGCCGTGGTCAATCTCCATCACGTGCACCCTGATGCGCCCGCCCCTGGGGGATTCCCGGGGTGTTCGCCGGTGGGTTTCCAGGGGCATTGGGCGCCTGCCCGATATGCTCAACACTCCATTGTCGACGTGAAGGCCTATGTCTTCCGCCTTTACGCCGGCAAGGTCCATCACCACGTGATATCCCCCGGCGTCTTCGTAGATATTCACCGCCGGGGCCCAGCCGCGCTCGGCGTAGTACCGCTGCTGGTAAACGGGACCGAGCACCTGGTCCACCCACCGGACGACCCGCCTGGCCATTCGGGAAAACTGCTCTTCGGATTCGGTTTGTAGAGTTGCATTAGTCATCGCATCACCTTTTTGAATTGTAAATCCGGTAAAAACGGACCGGCCCGGCGCGCCGCGCGCGCATCGCGGCGGGCCGGGCGCGGAACCGGTGCGGAAATGCTATTGTTCGGATTCCTTGGGCATTACAAATACGAATCTCTGGTTGCCCTCGCGGTCCACTACGCGCATCCGCACGCCGCCGACGGCGTCTTTGTCGGATAACGCCCGGGAGAAGTCGTCTTCGTTCCTGATTCGCTTCCCGTCCACGTGCGTTATGACCATTCCCCCCCTGATGCCCTGCTCGGCGGCGTCGCTGTCGCTGTCCACTCCCACCACCAGCACGCCTTGAACGTCGTCTTTGTATCCGAGTTTTTCGGCCATCCTTTCGCTTAACGTCCTGACTCTCAGACCGTAGTGTTCGGCCGCCTGTCGGGGCGCTCCGGGCGCGGGCCTGAGCCGCTTGCCCCCGGCCATCCGCCCGGGCTGGACGCCTATTTTCACGTCCACGGTCTTCTTCTTGCCCTCGCGGTAGATTTCCAGCTCCACCTTCTGACCCGGTTCGATGGCCGCCACCCTGTTGCGCAATTCGTTCACGCTGGAGACATCCTCGCCGTCGACCGATACGATAAAGTCGCCGACCTTAACACCGGCGTCGGCGGCGGGCGTGTCGTCGAAGACCTTGGCCACCAGCGCGCCCCTGGTGGAGGGCAGCTCGAAACTCCTGGCGAGTTTCTCGTCCACGTTCTGGATAATCACGCCCAGAAAGCCCCTGACGACCTTGCCCCTTTCGATCAGCTGATTCATCACGTCCTTGATCATATTCGACGGTATCGACAGGCCTATGCCCTCGTTGACGCCCGTCCGCGAGACTATGGCGGTGTTTATGCCGACAACCTCGCCGCGCATGTTGACCAGCGGTCCGCCCGAGTTGCCGTGATTAATAGCCGCATCGGTCTGGAGGAAATTCTCATATCCGCCCCTTCCGGTGGTCCGTCCCTTGGCCGATATTATCCCCGCAGTCACCGTCTGGGGAAGCTTCTCCGGGGCGCCGATGGCCAGAACCCAGTCGCCCACCGCTATCTTGTCGCTGTCGCCCAGCGGCGCGTCAACCAGCCCGTCGGCGTCGATCTTTATCACCGCAAGGTCGGTCTGAGGGTCGGTCCTTATCCACTCGGCGTCGTACTTGCGCTTGTCGGCCAGCACCACCTCCACCTCGTCGGCGCCGCCGACCACGTGATAATTCGTCAGCACGTATCCCTTCTTTGCGTCCACTATCACCCCGCTGCCCAGACCGGGCACCTTCCTGGGGCGCGGCGTGCTGTACCTGAACTCAAACGGAAACTCATCCCCGAAAAACCGTTTGAAAAACTCGTCCAGCTCAGGAGATATCGGCGCTTCGACCCGCTTGATCACGCGAACCTCCACCACTGCCGGTTTCACCGCCCTTGCCACCGTGCGGAAAAGTTCGGAAAGCCCGTTGTGGTCCGAAAGTTCCTTCAGGTCCTTCCTTGCCCGGCGGGCTTGCTTGACGTCCAGGCCGTACGCCGATTCGTCCCGTAAAAACTCCGAGTGAAACAATACACCGCCTACGAATCCCGCCAGAAGCACCAATATCAGTAACAGTTTGTTCATGCGTTTCATTTCCTTTGCTCCTTATTTATTCATGATTCTATACAAGCAGCGCCCGCGTGGTGGGCGAACCTCTGCGACTGCTAATATCACGTTTTATCCCCTGTGAGTGTTCGATTTTTTCCTCGCCCGGCGATTAAAATGCACGCCAGCGCATATACGAGAACGCCCGGCACTGTTGTAATTATAAACAAAAGGCGCGGTTTAAACCAAAATTTGCCGCCGGTGCGCACTCCTACGTCCAAAATCGGGCGGCATATATCCGCCGCCTCGGCCTCCCCCGGCCACTTGAGCGACTCTATCTTCCGATGGTCCGCGGGAACGAACTCGGCCGGTTCGTCCCGGCAAAGCAGGTTGCGATATATCGCCACCGGCTCGTCGCGAGGGTCCAGCGGGGGCAACTGCGCCACCCGGCGATAGACTTTATCGCCCGACCGGACGCCCGGCGGCAGCGGGGCGACCAGCAACGGACTTGGCGGCGAGCTTCGGCGCAGCGAGATGTTGCGGACCTCAACCGGTCTTTCGCCCAGCGTATAAAGGCGGAATGTCACCTCCTCGGGCACGTCCGGGGGCGTGCGGAACGTCCGCTGGAATCGCCTCCAGCGCCGCCCGATCTGCTCGGCGTAAACCAGCAGCGCCAGGGGGTCCTTGTCGAAATCGACTTTTCCGTAAAGCGGCTGGTCAATCTGCGCCCGCAGAAAGTGCGCCGCGCCGCCGCGGGGCCCGCGCACCTCCAGCGAAATTTTGTAAACCGTATCGTCCTTGAGCGAAACCTTCTGCGTGGCGGCCGACTGGCTGAAGAAAAACCGCGACCTCAGCCGCAGCACCCCGTCGCTCATCTCGGCGCCGACCAGGTCAAACTCGCCCGTCAGGAGGTTCGCCCCATCGGCGGGGACCGGGGTCCGCGGAACCCTCACCGATTCCAGCACGCGGCGATATTCCCCCCCGGCGGCGAGTATGTAGCGAACGTTGTACAGACTCAGAAGGTAGTTTCGACGCAGCAGGCGCCGCCAGTTGCGGGTGGTGCCGAATATGCGGAAGCCGAACAAGTGGGCGTGCGTGTCGGTGTGAAACGGGCCGTAGGAATTTATCGTGGAAACGCCAAGCGCGTGGGCGGTCTTGGGAAGCAGCAACTCGGCGGGACGGTCGTTGTAATAATCGCCCAGCCCCCACACGCGGTAGGGTTTGTCGTCGGGTGCGTTTTCTGCCAGCCACCGCGCAGCTGGCGAACGCTCCGGGCGCTGCGCCGGGGCGCCGGGCGGTGGAAAGTTGACGAACCTGCTGATTAAAAACAGGTCCGCCAGCAGCAGGACCACCAGCAACGGCGCCCTCGATTCAGGTCGCCGCAGGAAAACCAGCACTGCCACCGCCGTTGCGAACATCACCCCGAACGGCACCCACAAGGCCGGATTGGACGGCGCAACCGCCGCCAGCGCGTCCGCCACGCCCCCGGACATCGGAAACGGCATCTGCCCGGGGCAATATTTCGAGGCAAACAGTGCGAAAACCGACAGCAAACCCCAGGCGCAAAGCATCGTCGCCGGGAGAATCAAAAGCGCGCCCCGACGGATGCTCCTGCGCAGTTTCGGCCAAGTCTCTCCATGCCCGGCGACGGCGTGGACTGCCACCGCCGCCAGCACCGCCAGGCCCAAATCCAGCGCCAACATCATCCTGGCCGGGCAACGGACAACGCCGATCGCCGGTATCATGTGAATCAGGCGGTAAGTCGGCAGGTAATACCCCAGCATCCACACCATCACGCCCAGACAAATCCACGTCCACGGACGGACGATGTCCCTCAGGCCGGACACCTGGGCGTCATCGAGCGCCGACGGGTCGCCATTCCCCGGCCTGGGTTTGCGGTACATGCGTCGCACCGCGCAAAGCGCCAGCACCAGCGTAACCAGTCCCACGTATCCCAGCATCTCGCACAGGTGCCAAGGACCCCACCACTGCTGCGGGAAAAAATTCGGCGTCCGCGAGCCCGTTATCATGGGAAACAAAAACAGCAACGCCGCCGGCGGAAAATAACTGTTCTCCCCGGCGATGGCGTAACCGATGCTGCGCCGGGTGCATTGCTCCAGCAGCCCGGCGGTGGCGATTATCTGCGGCGCCGCAAGCACACCCGCCAGCGCGACCGCACCAATCCCCCACGCCAGCGACGATACGAGTGGGCGGGCGCGCAGAAAAAAATACGCGCCCGAGACCACACCCATCTGTATCAGCGTAGGCCAGTGCCCCGCCGCTATCGCCACAAACAACACCGGCGCCGCACGTACGAACGCGCCCCGGCCTGACGTCCTTGCCCACTCGACGCACCACAGTATCCACGGAAGCATCGCGGCGGTGTTGATCATCGAAAGATGCTTCCTGTGCCCCACCATGAATCCGCAGAACGCAAACGCCGCCGCCCCCAAAGCCGAAGCCCTTCCCGAAAGCCCCAGGCGCCTCAGGTACACCCACGCGCCCGCCGCGGCGATGGAATACGCCAGAAACACCGACAGGGGGTACGCGGTCCCTGCGGGCAAGACCGCGAACAGCCAGGTCGTCGGGTGCATCACTGCCGACTGAGGGTCCGGCATTATCACGCCACCGCACGCCTCGAGGGGATTTTCCACGGGCCATTCGCCGGCACGGATGCTCTGCCCGGTCATCTTGCGCAGCGGATAGTAATAGAGCAGGTCGTCCTCGCCTGCGGCGGTGGGGTTGTTCCACAGCGGGTAGAACATCGCCACAGGCACAGAAAGCACCAGCAGCACCGGTAAAATTTTCCAAACCGCCTTCATAAACGTCACCCTGTCAGAATCCCCGAACGCCGCAGCGTCACGAACACGAGTTCTTCCAGCGGCGCCTCGGCGCCGGCGGGGACGTAAACGGCCCGATTCCTCAGGCAGACTCGACGCAGCCGGTCGCAAAATTCCATCCACCCCCGACGGTATGCCCGCAGAACCTCGTCTCCCAGGTGCAGCTTCAGCCGGTCGCCGCTTTCGGCGTGTTGGAGGACCGCCGCACCCGCCCGGGGACCGTGGGCGTCGGCGCGGTCGAAAACGTGAATTACCACCACGTCGCAGCCGACGTGCTTCAGGCGGGCTATCGCCTCGTTCACCGACGCAACGTCAGGGCAGTCCAGAAGATCGCTGATGACGAAAACCGTCCCCCCCCCGCCGTAAATCCGCCCCGGCCGGGACTGCCGGCGGGCGAAAATTTCAACCGCACGCCCGAGGTCCGTCGCCCCCCCGGGTCGGATACCCGCAAGGCGCTCCAGCAGCGAAAATATCTTCCGACGGTCCCTGCCCATGCGAAACGTCATCCGGGGTCGGTCGGTAAACGTCGTCACCGTCACCCGCCGAAGCCCCCCCGCCGCAAGATACGCCAGCGCGGCAGTCAGCCGGCGGGCGTAATCGAACTTCTCGGCACCACCGGACGCCATCGATGCCGACGTATCGGTCAATATCGATACCGGCGCCTCGCTGTGCTCGTGGAACAGGCGTAGCAGAAACCGTTCCATCCGTGCGTAATACGCCCAGTCCATGAACCTTATGTCGTCGCCCGGGCTGTACGCCCGGTGGTCGGCGAACTCCAGACCGTCACCCATCCGCCCCGAGCGTAGCACGCCCCCCGCCCTGCTCAAGCGCGTGCTCTTGGTCGCCAGGCGCAGACGCTCCAGCCGCCGCATAAACTCCCTGTCCAGAAATTCGCCGCCGGTCGATTCGCCCATGGCAACATTATAATAGAACAAAACCGATTTATCGCAAACATGGGATTTGACTTGTTACCCCATTGACAATAAATTCTCACAAGGCCCTGTATTCCAGACCGGTAATTTATGATAATCTGACGCAACATGGAACGAGACATTTTCCGGAAGGAAGTTGCGTATGGCTCAAGAAACTAAGAGATTCGAATGGGTGGTCACGCTGTCGCGCATCGGTTTGATAGTATTGCTGGTGATATTGGCCCTGACGTTAGCCGCGACCATCGCCAGGCTGGTGGACCTGTGTCTTGACAGGTCCGACTGGCTGATAATCGCCAAGTACTCGCTGCTCGTGGCCGTGCATCTGCTTGCCATCGTGTGCGCGTTTGCCCTTTACGGGCTGGTGAAGGTGGTGGTTTCCAACGAGGAGTCCGTCAAACTCGCCGACAGCAGGATGGAACGGATAGAAACGCTCCTGGAGGACCAGACCGAATCCACCCGGCAAATGATAGACCTTGCCTCTCTATCCGACCAGGCCAAGTCTCTCATCTACCGCGAGCGGGAGGCCGAGGCGTTCAGGGACCGTGTTCACGAGGCCCTTGTCCGACAGGACTATCAGACCGCCGAGGGGCTCATAGAGTCCATCGAAAAGAAACTCGGGTACGCCGACGAGGCCGGTCGGTTGCGGGAAGAACTTGAGAACTTCCGCAAGGCAACCATAGAAGAAAAAGTCGACGCCGCCATCGCCCGCGTCCAGGCGATCATAGACACTCACGACTGGAACAGGGCCGCCCGCCAGGCGCATCGCCTTATGGAGATGATGCCCGACAATCCCAAGGTGGACGCCCTGCCCCAGCGAATCCAGAACGCCAAAACAAAACACAAGCGCGAACTGCTCAAGACATACAACGAGGCGGTCAAAAAGAACGACGTGGACAGGGGCATCGAGCTGCTAAGGGAACTGGACCGGTACCTGACTCCCCAGGAGGCGGCGGCGCTGGAAGAATCCGCCAGAGGCGTGTTCAAGGCGCGCCTGCACAACCTGGGCGTCCAGTTCGCCCTGAAAGTCACCGACGAGCAGTGGTCCGACGCCATAACCGTCGGAAACGAGATCGTCCGGGAATTCCCCAACAGCAGAATGGCGCAGGAAGTCCGGGGGAAAATGGATATACTGCGGCAAAAGGCGTTCCGCAGCAGTCCTTAGAAACAACGGCGCGGCTGCGCCGTCGCCGACGTAATACTTAAGTACATGGTTGAAAAGTGCCGAAAAATTGGTGTATGTATACATGTTATCCCCGCGCTTCCGGTGCGGATCGGGGCAAAAGGCGCTTATCGACATACGTGCTGATATGAATTCGTTTAAGTTTACATTGATGTTGCTGCTGGCGGGCTCGGCGGCGCTGCCCGCCTGCAACGGGCCCATCAGCCCACAGGCCCGCGACCTGCTCCAAAACGGTCTTGACACCTACAACCGCGGCGACGACCGCGCGACCCTGGAGCGCATGAACGAATTTATCGATCAGCACGGCGAGGGACCCGGCGCCGACGAGGCGTATTATCTCAGGGGTCTTTCCAGGTACCGCACGGGCGACAGGGACGGCGCCGAAAAAGACCTCAGACAGGCGCTTGACCGCACCGCCCGAAAGGACCTTCGAATCGGGGCGCTAAAGGCGCTGGGAGACCTGTCGTACGATAACGGGCAAATGTCCGGCGCCGAGGACTTTTACAACAAGGCGCTGGACATTCAGCCACACGCCGAACATCCCGCAGACGAGATTTTTTACCGACTGGGATGCGCGCTTCAGCGAATGGGACGCTGGCGAGACGCGGACGTGCCGTTCAGTCGGCTTAATTATTATTTCGAAGGATCGGATCTTGCCCAACGAGCCGATCAAAGGGTGTTCTCAAGGGCGTGGATGGTTCAGGCCGGGGCGTTCCGAGCCGGGGCAAACGCCCGAAACGTCCGGGACAAACTCCTCAAAAGGAACTTTCCCGTCGAGGCCAAACCGTCAATAATCGAGGGAAATCTTCACTATCTTGTTTTAGTAGGACGATACACAAGGTATAAACAGGCGTCGCAGATTTGCAGCAGGGTCCGGCGAATCGTCGACGGCGCGTTCGTCACCACAACGAGGTGATAAAATGACTGCATGTAAATACACAATGATTGCGTTTCTCGCGGCAACCGTGGCAGTTTTGTCCGCAGGGTGCAACCCGCCCGAAAAGCAGGCGAAAATACCCGACACCTCCGGGGGCGTGCCCGACGATTTCCTCCGCGAGCAGTGGCAACCGGAGGAGGTCCCCGTGGCGCACATAATCCGAAGGAACTACCGCCTGCGCGAGGGCGACCTGCTGGAAATCATCTATCACGTAAAGCACGAAAGGGACCTGTCCTACAAGATCAAAATCCAGGACGTGATAGAAATCCGATTCCCGTTCCATCCCGCGCTTCACCAGGTGGAGCAGGTCCAGTCCGACGGCACCCTGCACCTGGACCTGGTGGGAGAGGTGTACGTTTTCGACAGGACAATAGACGACGTCCAAGAAGAACTCGTCCGGAAGTATTCCAAGTTCATCAAGAATCCCATTCTGACGGCGAGTTTCAAGGAGTCGAACGTGAAGATCGCCGAGCTCAAGGCGGCCATCCAGACCGCCCCCCGCGGTCAGAGCCGACTGGTGCCCATAACGCCCGACGGAACCATTTCGCTTCCGTTCGTGGTCGACGTGCGTGCCGCGGGGCTCACCATCGGTCAGCTCCACAAGGAACTCAACAAGGCCTACCGGGAAGTGGGACTGGACCAGCTGGAAGTAACCGTCAACGTCCAGACCGTCGCACCCGTGAGGGTTTACGTGCTGGGCGAGGTGCGCATCCCCGGCGCGCTTCTGAACAAGACCGGCGGCATAACCACGGAATTCGAGGTTACGCTCCTTCAGGCCATCGCACAGGCGGGAAGCTACATACCGGGACGCGCCGACTTGAGCCAGGTCATGCTCATTCGCAGGCGACACCTGCCCAAGCCCCAGTCCGCCATCATCAACGTCCGCCAACTCCTGTACAACCGCAGCAAGGCGGAAGGCGAGCCGGTGGTGACCGACATGAGCAAATACCGGTACGACATCTGGCTGGAAGACGGCGACATCATCTACGTGCCCACCACCAAGGTGGCGAGGCGCGCCGATTACATCGAATACGTCTGGACGCGCGGAATACGCGCGGTCGGCGGGTTCACCAGCAGCGCCGGTTACTCCGCGGCCGATTCGGTGGACTGGTTAGGACCAAATCCGTAATCCCCCGCGGGACTACATGAGGTGAAACATGGCTGACAGATACACGAGCAGAACGCTGCGCGAGATTGTCCGGGTAATCGCCGGGCGGTTCCTGGGCATGGTGATAATCTTCGCGATAGTCGTGGCGGTGGTGGGCTGTGCCACTTATTTCGCCCCGGCGCAATACCGCGCCGAGGCGCACATGATGGCCAGACCCTCCAAGTACAATCCCCTGGAATCAGAGGGCGTCACGCTGACCGAAGAAGTCTCGCTGTTCGTTGGAACACAGCGCCAGATAATAACCAGCGATAACGTGCTGGCCTCGGCGCTGATGCGCCTCAACGACATCGAGCCGCTCGGCGGAGAATTCACGCAGGAACGGTACTGGTACTCCAAGGAGCAAATCGACAAGTTCATCCGCGAGAATCCCGGCCTTATGCGCAAGGTCAGGAGGCGGGTGCACGTGCTCACCCCCGGCGGACCCGACGCCACCTTCACCCAGACCTTCAAAATTCAGGTCGACTGGGCCGAAGAGCCGCAAAAAGCCAAACAGGCCGACATGGATTCACGACGGTTCGCGGCAAAGCGGACCTACGAACTGGCCAGGTTTGTCAAAGAAGCGTACATGATGCGATACAGCCAGTTGGAATCCGAAAAGGCCAAAAACGCCGCCGAGTTTCTCAAAACCACGGCAGTGGCCAAGGCGGAGCAAGACCTGAAGGAAGCAAACGAGAAACTCTCTAATTTCGTCAAAGAAGAACTGGGGGGCGGACTGCTCCAGGTGGTCAACATGATAGGCAAGGCCGCCGGTACCGGAACAGGTCCGGCGTTTTTGAGCGCGCGTTTTCAGAGCGAAATAGACACCATCTCCGCAAGGAACGCCGAGATTGACGGTCTGGTCATGGAGATCAACAACACCCTCAACGAGGCCCAGCAGACGAATGACACCTCCATGGTGGTGGTGCCCGACGCCATAACCGAGGCCAACCCGTCGATAAGGACGTTACAGAGCACTATCGTGAACCTCAAACTGACACTCAACGGTCTGGAACCGAAATACACCTCCGAGTATCAGCAGCTGAAAAACATACGGGATGAGCTTAAAGCGGCGCGCAGCGACCTGGTCAATGAACTCAAGAAACAGCAAAAGCGCCTGCTTCAGGAAAAGGCGGTAGGCACGACCAGGAAAAACGCACTCCAGACGCTTGTCGCTCAGCACAACAACCGCATGGACGAGCTTGCCGCCAAGGCCAATACATACGAGCAACTGCAAAACACGGTTGCCAACGCACGCCAGATATACAACGAGGAAAAACAGCAAATGCTGCGGGCGATGACCTCCCAGCAGCTTGCGTCCAATCCCATCCTGGTGACGCCCATCGACGAGGTCTCCATGCCCGACCCCGACCAACCCCGAAGACCGATATTCTGGCTGAACATGGTCATAGCGGTGGTCGGGGGCCTGATCCTGTCGCTGATTTACGCCTTCCTTGCCGACCACTTCGACCACTCGATAAAGAGCATAGACGACGCCGAAAGATACCTCGGCGTGCCCGTGCTGGCGTCGGTGCCGAAACTCGGCTGGCGAGTGGTCCGCGCCGGGGCGGGCGGAAAGGGGGCGTCGCTTAAGCCCAAGGCGCAGGACGTCTTCAAGGGCCTGTGGGCGTCGCTGTTCTATTCCGGAAAAGGCGGCGTGAAGTCCGTGGTCGTTTGCGCGGCGGACCGACAGGAAGGAACCTCCGTTACCGCCGCGGGACTGGCCCTGGCGGGCAGCACGCCCGCCGGTCTGGCCAGGGTGGCACTGGTGGACTTCAACCTCCGCAATCCCGCACTGGATGACATGCTTCAGATCAAGGGCGGCGCGGGGCTCACCGAGGTCGTCCTGGAAGACCTGCCGCTCGAACAGGCCGCAAGAAGCATCAATCCGGGACTGGACGTTTATCCCGTCGGCAACGTAGGCCAGCGCGCCCTGGAAATCATCCGAAGCGACGGGACAAAAAATTTCTTCCGGCAGCTGGGCGAAAAATACGACCACGTAATCGTCGACGCCTCCGCCGTCAACAGTTTTCCCGAAGGACAGGTGCTGGCGGGAATACTCAAAAACATCCTGCTCGTCACCCACACCGAGCAGACGCCGCGCGAGGCAGTCGCGCAGGCGCAGAAGCGCATCGAGGCCGGCGGCGGAAACCTGATGGGAATAGTCCTCAACATGAGAACCTATCCCATACCCGGATTCCTTTACAGGCGGGTTTAAGACCCGGCGGCCGGTAACTATACGTCAGTGGCGATTCGGGGTTACGATGGCTAAGCCGGTCAAGAGTTTGCTGGACAAGGTTTGGACCAAAGTGCTGGACAGCGTCATCGTGCCCCTGCTACCACGCAGGCGCGCCAACCTTCTGCAATGCTCGAAGAAAGGTTTGTGGGACCCGTACTTCCCCGCCGCCCAAAACGTCATGTCCCAGCAGTGGGACGAGATTATCTGGGCGCTGATTAAGGATTTCGATTTCGACGCGGTCCTGGAGCTCGCACCGGGGGCAGGACGGAACACCGCCATGCTCTGCCGGGTGGCGAAAAAAATCTACGCCGTCGATTACAACTCCTATGCGCTTAAGCAGTGCCGCGATAAATTCGGCCTCTCGCACGACGGATGCGACATCGAGTATCACGTCAACAACGGGGCGGATTTGGAAATGATTCCCGGCGGCGCGGTCTCGGCGGTGTATTGCTGGGACGCCGCCGTCCATTTCGACAAGAGCGTCATGGAAGGTTACGTGCGGGAATTCGCGCGCGTGTTAAGGCCCGGCGGGCGCGGGTTCATCCATCACTCGGACCTGGGCGAGGAGGCCAACAAGAACATAAAGAAAAATCCCCACTGGCGCAGCAACGTCAGCAGGGAAAGTTTCGCCCAAATGTGCCGGGACAACGATTTGCGCGTGGTCACCCAGGCGGATATCCCCTGGAGCGACATCGTGGACTGCGGGACGATTTTCGAAAAACCGCCCTGACCGAACGCCGTACCGTCGCGAAAGGCGCGCCGCCTGCAAACCGCACGTGCGGCGAGTCAAGAACATCAAGACAAATATAATGCAATTAACATGTTAAGTATTTACGATAGAATATATATTCGTAATATACTAAGGACATTATGATCGGCACGGGTAACCAGAAGGTCGATTCGCTCACCCTTGCCGGCTTCGCCGCGCTCGCCGTGGCGATTGCCGCGCTATCGGTGCACGTACCGATACTGTTTCCGTGGATTTTCGTGGCGCTCGTCGGCGCCGGTCTGCTGGCGTTTTCGGCGGCGAAGTGGGAAATAACCATCTGGACGTGGTTCTGGGTGCTCTCATACGGGCTGCTGGACTGGCCCCAGTGGCGGGTGGAAATCACCGGATTCTTCAACATGAACGTCCCGCGGTTCGTCTTTATCGCCGCGGTGCTGGCGTTTTTTTTGCACTTCCTGTTGCACAGGGGCGGGTTGAGGTTCGACCGTCGCGTGATGTGGATAATGGCGTTTCTGGTCGTGTACCTGGCCGCCAGCTCCTCCGCCACCGGATGGGTCACGCAGATTACCGAACCGAAAGTGCGATCGGCGCCGTACTTCAGGTTCCTCGGTTCGATACTGCTTCCGTTCACCATGTTCTTTCTCGTCTACAACTCCACCAGGCGCTCGGCGCAGATTAAAATAGCGCTTCTGGCGCTGACGTTTTACGGCTGGTACGCACTGTATATCGGATATCTGCAATTCGCCGCGCTTCAGGGTATGGAGCAGGCGAGGGGGTTAATCTGGCCAGAGTACATAAACAACGCCGATTTCGGCATCCACTTCGACCGCGCCCGCGGCGCATTCCGCGGCGCCAGTCCGCAGGCAATGTTGCTGGTGCTGCTGTTCTACGTGGACTGGTTCCTGGTCAACAGGTTGAAGGGTCCTTACAGGACGGCACTTATCGTCCAGGCGATACTGATTCCCCCGGCCATATTCTTCACCGGAATGCGCAGTTCGTTCGTGGCGTTCGCCCTGTGCGGAATAGTGTGGTGCATATGGGGCGCGCGAAGGCGGTTCGGAAAGGCCAAACTCCTTCTGGCCACCATGGCGCTGGTCATAGCGGTGACCACTTTCTGGACACAGATAAAACAGTCCAAACGACTCACCGCCCCCAGACCCATATACGCCAGATTAGTACTCGTGCAGCAGACGTGGGACATATTCAAAGACCACCCCGTCTTCGGCGTGGGATTCGGGCACTTCGTGGACGCCCAGCAGGAGTTGCCGCGCGACCCGGCTTCACTGGCGGCGGGTATGACACACGGGGTGCTGGTCCAGCACAACCTGTTTTTGAACATGGCCGCCGAAACGGGGCTCATCGGGCTGGTGGCGACCATTGCCCTGTTTGTGGCGGTTTTCACCCAGTCCCTGAAGTTGTACCGCAAACTGCCCGCCACCGCGCACGGCTTGCTTTCCCGCGGGCTGGTGGTGCTCTTCTGGGTGCTGATGGTCAATTACCTCACCGACGCCATGTTCCGCGATACGCTGTGGGACGTTTTCGTAAACGGTCTGTTCTGGTCGCTCGCCGGTATGATTGTCGGATTCAACCGCCTTCTGGAACCCCAAACGCTGGACCTTCCCGCAAGACCGGTCAGAGAACCACAGGGAAGTTAGGTCCCCGCGCAACGCCGCCCGGATAAAGGGAGTTGACAGTGTCCCGCTTGCGAGGATTGCTCAGGGTCGGCACACTGACCGATTCGGTCAATATTTACGTTCCCGCCGTCGCCTTGCGTCAGGCCATCGGGCTGATAAGGGTCCTGCTGTTCATCCACCTCGTATCCGAAGTTCAGTACGGTCTGTGGGGACTGGGCGCTATGATATTCTTTATCGGCTCGACCGTGATGACCCTGGGCAGCAACGAAGGTCTGGTCCGCTACGTCAGCAGACACCAGGCCAGGCGGACCCTGTCGCATTTTTACAGGCGCGTGCTTCTCCTGGCGCCGCTGGCGACGGTGGCGACGGCGGCGCTGGCGTTCGCCCTCCACGAATCCATCACCAAAGCGGTCATCGTCTCGCGGGCGCAAGAGCAAATCTCGTTCGAATACCAGCGCATGGTGTGCCTGGCGGCGCTTGCCAATGCATTTGTGCTGGCGATCTACCACAACGTGCAGGGATTCCTGCTGGGGCTCAGGGCGTACCGCATGGTCTCGGTGCTTGAGATGGCCTTCGCCGTACTGTTCACCGCCGCCGGCGTTCTCGCCGCGTGCGTCTGGGGCGACGGTCAATCCGCCCTGGCGCTGCTGCTGGCCCACCTCGTGTCGCTACTGGCGCCGCTGGCGATGGGGACATGGGCCGTCCACTACGCCGTAGGGCACGCCTCACAACGCACCAGGGAGGTAGAATCCACTCCCGTCCTGCTGGAGCCGGAAACCGAACTCATAGACCCCGACGGCACCGTCGCCGCCGAGATGAAATCCTCCCACCGACCCGTCGCCGAACCAAGTGCGATATCCGCGGTGTTTCGCTTCGGGGTGATATCCATGGCCGCCCACCTGACCTGGATGGGCGCGAGGTTCGTGGGTCTGTTTTTGATAAACAAGGAATTCGGCAAGGTCCAGGGCGCAAATTTCTTCGCCTACCTGCTGATCGCCAACCTAATTGTGGTGCTGGCCAACGCCGCCCGCGCGGTTATCTTCACATACGTCGCCCAGCGCTGGGAGGACGATCGGCGACAAAAGGCCATGGAGACCCTCCAGACCACGTACAAGGCCGTCGCCCTGGCCACCATGTCGCTGGCGGCGATAGTTTACGTTTCGGCCCCGCTGTGGACGCTGGCGCTTCCCCAAGCGTACCGCGCCGGAAGGGAACTGCTGGGCGGGCTGTTGACGTTCTACCAGGTGGGCGTTTCACTGGCGCTTTTGAACATAATCGCGCGACTCCGCGAGAGGCCTTCGATCGTTATTCTGCCCCCCGCCATCGGGATCGTCCTCAACGTGCTGCTGGCGCTGTGGTGGATGCCCGACCAGGGCGCCGCCGGCGCCGCTCGCGCGGTGGGCGCGGGAATATACGTCGCTGCGGGCGCCGTGATGTTCGCGTATTTCATCGCCGCCAGGATACGCATGCACGCCAGCAGTTACGTGATATTCCTCGCGCCGGTTATTTTCCTGCTGCATCCCTGGGTCTCGGCGGCAATGTGGGCGGTGATGATCTGCATCGCGGCGGGCACGCGGTGGTTGTTCTCAACCAGAGAGAAACGCCTCTTGCTCGCCGCCGCCGGAAGGTTCATCTCCCGACAAAAGTCGAACAAAGCATAGACGCAAGAGCGCCCGCGTAAACGCCGATACGGTTAACATGGAATCTCCCGAGAGACTTACATTTTCCGTGGTCATACCAACGCACGACCGCCCGGCGAGTCTGCGGCGGTGCGTGGGGGCCTTGCTCGCACAGAGCCGACCGCCCGACGAACTGATAATCGTAAACGACGGAACCGAGGAACTCCCCGGTGACGTCTGCGACGATATCCGACGCAGCGGCGTCAAATACATACCCATCCGCAGGCCCGCGCGGCGGGCAAACCTGCCCGCCTCGCGAAACGCCGCCATGGACGCCGCCTCGGGCGACATAATCGTCATGCTGGATGACGACATCGAGGTCGGCGAGAACTACCTCGGGGAACTTCAAGACATGTACCTCGCCGACAAAGCCGGAAAAATCGACGCCATAGGCGCCGTGGCGGCCGAACCACCCCGCCTACGCGCGGGGCAGCGGATATGGGACTTCCTGATGCTGCTGATCGCGCACGCGCGATGGCGACCCAGGCGATGCGCAGCGAAGTCCGTTCCCCTTGACGAAAAACTCCGCGGCAGACTGCTGCCGACGGATTTCATAGTCGGCGGCCGGGCGAGTTTCAGGCGGCGACTGGGCGATAACGTCAGATTCAACGAGTTGTTCGGCGGATACGCGCTGGGCGAGGACAGGGACTTTTTCTACCGCGCGGCGCAGAAATACGCCCTGTTCATCGCACCGTCCCTGAAGATGACGCACCACCGCACCGATGCGGCGCCGGGCAGACCGGACCCCGTCGCTTACGGGAAAATGATAGTAACCAACATACACCGCATCGCCGTAGACGCCATTGAGCCGGGCGCCGGAAAGTGGCTGCTGGTGTGGTGGAATATATTCGGACTGCTGATCGTTCACGCACTTTACCTGCCGCTGGGCGACAGGCGCGTCCACGCGGGTATAATCGGCGGGATGCTCCGCGGCGCCGCGGCGCTGGTGAGCGGAAAAATCAAGGCGGCGATATGAACGTGCTTTTCCTCATGTCCAGACTGCAGGTCGGCGGGGCGGAAGTCGCCGCTCTCGACCTGGTCGGCGCATTGCGCCCCCGCGGATTCGGCGTCGTCGTGGCGGGGATATACGCCGAAGGCGACATGGGCGAACGCTTCCAGAACGTCGCCGAGAAGGTTTACCGCCCGCTGGCCGCCAACCGCTTCGACGTGCGATGCATACCCGCCACCGCGCACATAATACGCACACACGCCATCGGCGCCGTCATAATCGTGGACGCCATACGAAACGGCATCATCGCCACAATCGGCGCCACGGCGCTGTCGCCCAACCGCCCGGTGCGGATTCTGTGGTGCCACTCCGGACCGGGACACGATACGCCCGGTGGAAGAATGCCCGGGCTGACTCGCCGCCTTACGCGCTGCCAGCGCCACCTGGAGGCAATCGTCGCCGTCGCCCCCTGGCAGCGGAGGGCGCTGTCGGCCGGGGCAGTACGTCAAGATAAAATGTGCGTCATACCCAACGGCATTCACACCGACCGTTTCGCGCCCGTCGGCGACAAAAACACCGCCCGACGAAAACTCAACATGCCCGACGACGCCTTCATCCTCGTGCAGGTGGCAAACAACTGGCCGGAAAAAGACCCGCGCTGGCTGCTCGAATCGTTCGCCCTGGCGAGGCGGGAAAGCAAAAACCTGCGACTGGTAATGGTCGGGCGGGGAATGGACGCCGGTCGCCTCGGCCGACATGCCGAGCGACTGAAAATCGGCGGGTCGGTGACGCTCGCCGGTCCGAGGCGGAACGTAGCCGATTATCTCCACGCCGCCGACGCATTCGTCCTGGCGACAAAGGCCGAAACGCTGCCCATCTCGGCGCTGGAGGCGATGGCCGCCAACCTGCCGGTCATCGCGCCGGACATACCCGCCTTTGGCGACATCCTGTCCGACGGCGTCAACGGGCTAAAATGCGCCCCGGCGGATAGAAAATCGCTGGCCGATTGTATAATGCGACTGTCCGGCGACGCCGATGCGGCGCGGAAAATGGGCGCCGCCGCCGGAAAAACCGCAAAACATTACGACATCGACATAACCGCGGACAAATTCGCCGAACTACTTCGCTCAACCGCAAAAACCAAAAAACCGAAAAACTGAAAATATCGTGCGAATACTCCACGTTGACAAGTTCCTGAAACTCGCCTCGTCCCGCGCCGGCGGCGTGGGCGCCTACATCGAGCGCCTCGCCCGCTTCCAGCAGGACCGGGGACACACGGTGCTGAATTTCGGCTGCGCCGACGCGCCCGGGGGCGCCATGCCGGTTTTTTACGACTTCGCCGCAAATCCCACCGCCGCGGCACTTCCCAGAATGATCCACAACCGCGCCGCCGCAGAAGCGATGGAAAAATTCCTGCGTCAAAATGCGGTCGACGTTGCCCACCTGCACAACATTTACCATCACCTGACGCCCTCGATCATCCCCCCCCTGGCGCGTCGGGGAATCGGCGTGGTGATGACCGCGCACGATTACCGCCTGGCGTGCCCCACCAAACATTTCCTCCGCCCCGACGGCGTGTGCACCCGGTGCCTGCCAAACAAGTTTTACCACGCCGCCTCGCCCGCATGCGCGTCCCTGGCCGGGGCAGGCCTGGCGATAGAGAGCTTCATCCAGCGATTCGCACGTCGCTATATATCGGCGGTGGATTTTTTCATCTGCCCCAGCCGGCACATGCGCCGCATCCTTCGCCGCACGGGCGTGCCCGCCTCCAAGACCCTCTTCGTGCCCAACATCGTCAACACGCCCCCCTGCCCAGCGGAACCGCCCCGCGAGTCGCGCATGCTGCTTTTTGCAGGACGCCTCAGCCGCGAAAAGGGCCCTATGATGATGCTCGAACTGGCCAGGCGGCTCGACGATGCGCAGGTAGTAATCGCCGGCGACGGTCCGCTGATGGGCGAACTCCGCCGGCGAGCCGAGGAACAGTCGCCAAAAAACGTTGAGATAACGGGCCACCTGACGCGCGAAAAACTCGCGCCGCTGTTCGACCGCGCCGCGGCGGTGGTGCTGACCAGCCGATGCCCGGAAAACAGCCCGCAGACCATGCTGGAGGCGATGTCTGCCGGACGCTGCGTCATCGCGCCGGACCACGCGCCCATACGCCAGTGGATTCGCGACGGGCGAACGGGGCGGTTGTTCGAGCCCGCCAGCGCCGAGTCTCTGGTCCGCGTCGCCGCCGAGGTCCTCGACGACGCCGAATCCAGAAGCGAGATGGCCTGCCGCGGGCGGGAACTTGTCCGAAACGAGCACCGGGCGGAGAAGATACTCGAACGCCTGGAAGAACTATACCGGGAGGCGATCGGCAGATGCGCATTGCGATGTTAGGTTCGCGCGGGGCGCCCGCACGCGGAGGGGGCGTCGAGCGGGTGATCCAGGATCTGTCGGCGGAATTATCCGCCCGCGGGCACCAGGTGCTTATCTACTGCCGGCGGCACTACGTCGGCGCCGCCGGGTGGGCGAATCAGCCCCGGGGCGTGGTGAGAATCTTCACCCCGGGCGCCTCCTCCAA
>CAYZPY010000014.1:0-28647 GCA_964480425.1 uncultured Planctomycetaceae bacterium | reverse complement strand
ACTTCGCAGAGTTACGATTGATTTACGACGGATAAGTGATATATTGTAATTGTCGGTATTACCGGCAGACAGACAAAAGGGGCGGAAGGAAACAGCCATGACTGACGAATTTAAAGACAAGAAAGTTTTGCTCGTCGATGACGACAAGGACATACTGACCGCCATGGAATCTTCGGTGTCCGAGCTGGGCGTGCAGACCATCACGGCGCGCGACGGCAATTCCGCCGTAGAACTGGTGGAGAAGGAAAAGCCCGACCTTGTCGTGCTGGACCTCATGCTTCCCAGGCGCAGCGGGCTGCTGGTCATGGAGCGTTTGTGCAAGCAGCCGGACCGCCCCAAGGTGGTGATGGTCACCGGCAATCTCGGACAGCGTCACAAGACCTATGCACAGGCGCTCGGCGTGGAAGTTTACCTCAACAAGCCCTTCCGCCTGGAGGTGCTCGTGCGTGAGGTTAAAAACCTGCTCCAGGAAGAGGTAAAACAGCAGTAGCCGCCTGGTCGCCGACCGGTCAGGACGTCTTCCCATCCGCCAGCGCGCCGCGACGGTTCGCCCAAATCACCGGGCCCAAGGCGCACCGGGACTGCGCCGCTCGAAATTTTGACCGGCGCATTTGCCGACGCATATAATTCTGTGGTATTACGGTATTGGTCCGTCGGTAATTTTATTATGTCAAAACCTGCCGGTAGGCAGGCACGAAAGGGGCTTGCTATGAAAGTGCAAGAATATCTCAAGCAGAATGGCGCGAAGTTCAAGGTGTTCGAACACAATCCCGCTTACACCGCCCAGGAGGTCGCCGCCAGCGAGCACGTAACCGGACACGCCGTCGCCAAGGCGGTTCTGGTCAAGGCCAAGAAGAATTACGCCCTTTGCGTTCTTCCGGCCAGTTTTCAACTGGACCTCAAAAAGGCCGGCAACGCCCTTGGCGTCAGGAAGGTCAAGCTCGCCGACGAGGACGACCTGGCCGAAGTGTTCCCCGACGTGGAAGTGGGCGCAGAGCCGCCGTTCGGAAACCTGTACGACATCCCCACCGTGGTGGACGAGCACCTGTCCAGCCAGGAGCAAATCGTATTCCAGGCGGGCGATCACCGTCACGCCATCGGCATGAAGTACGACGATTATGCCAGACTCGCCGACCCGAAGGTGGCCGACATCTCCGTGCACGAATAAACACGGGCATTGCGCCAACCGTAATACCGCCGCGGCGCCGACGCGCCCGCAATTCAACGCACAGGCAAGTGCGGGTTGTCAAGAATCGGGGCGAGCAGTATTAACAATTTGCCAAGCCCCGCAACAGACATGCGATAATAATAAGACTCCACGGCGCCACTCCCGTAAACATCGCCAGTGACATGTTTATTTTATAATCGCCTGTACGCTGGTCCGGGTTCTTTTTCGCCATTCGCCAGGCCTTGAAGAAGCAGTAGAAAATCAGCGGAATAATTGGCGGCATCAACCATTTCCTGTCCTGAGCAGGGATGGCCAAGGTTTAGCATTTCAATTATCGCATCAGGCGGCGGACATTTTCCCGCGTGACGGGTTTAATTATTCCGCGGTCGGTGATGATGGCGGTGATAAGTTCTGCCGGTGTGACGTCGAAGGCGGGCGAATAGATTTCGACGTTTTCCGGCGCGGTTCGCCGTCCGCCCCACCGGGTGACCTCCTCGGCCGCCCGCTGCTCGATGGGTATCCCCCCGCCGTCGGAGATGCTCAAATCGAAGGTGCTGTAAGGCGCGGCGACGTAGAACGGAATTTTATTGTGGTCGGCCAGAACGGCCAGCGAGTAGGTCCCGATCTTGTTTGCGGTGTCGCCGTTTGCGGCGATGCGGTCTGCGCCGGTGATGACCATCTGCACCCGCCCCTGTGAAATGACGTGCCCGGCCATGCTGTCGGTTATCAGCACGGTGTCAATCCCCGCCCGCGAGAGTTCCCATGCGGTCAGTCGGCTGCCCTGCAGCAGCGGGCGTGTCTCGTCGCAATAAACCCGAAATCTCGCGCCCGCCCCGTGCGCGACGTACATCCCCGCCGTGGCGGTCCCTATGCCTGCGGTGGCCAGTGCTCCGGCGTTGCAGTGGGTCAGTACGCCCTTGCATGCGGAGATGATATCGGCCGCGTTGCGACCGATAGCAAGGCACATCCGCTCATCTTCGGCGTGAATCTCCCGGGCCTCGGCGAGCATCACCTCGGGGATACGCTCGACGTCGCCGCCCGCGTTGTCGGACGCCTCAAGCACGCGCCTGACCGCCCAGGAGAGATTCACCGCGGTCGGTCGTGCCGAGCAAAGCTCGTCCGCCGCGCCCCTCAGCACCCGATGCGCTTCGCCGGCGACGTTGAGATTCTGCGCCGCCAGGACCATTCCATATCCTGCGGCGACGCCGATGGCCGGGGCGCCGCGGACCGCCAGTTGTCTTATGGCGTCCGTCAACTCGGCGACCCTGCGACATTGAAGATATGCGGTCCGTCCCGGAAGACGCCTCTGGTCCAGCAGGCGCAGGTATCCGTCGCGGGCGTCACCGCGCCATGAAACAACCTCGACAGGAGGTTTTATGTCCGTTAACTCCGCGTTCATGCCAAGAACGTATATCCAACCGCCCACGAACGCAACCCCCCGTCATCGCCGGCGGCGGTTCTTATTTATATCGCCGACGCATAGCTCCGATATAAACTTCAGCGTGCCCGCACGCCGGCGGGTATTTTAAACCGACGGCAGGCGGGGATGATCCCGTAAAGGAGGCCTACGCGAAGGATTTTGAGCCAAGGCCGCAACCGAAAGGAAGCGAGGATGCTCGTTCTTGCACGACGCCAGAATGAGTCGATCATGATCGGCGACAACGTGGAAATCACCATACTCGAGATTCGCGGGGAGAAGGTTCGCCTTGGGATAAACGCCCCTTCCGAGGTACCCGTCCACCGCAAAGAAATTTACCGCAGCATCATCGAGCGGAATAACCACGAAGGCGATTTGCCGAATTAACCGGCGCCGCGCGGGCGCCTTATGCGAATCGTCCGTTGTCGAACCAGCCGCCCGCCTTGGAGGGATACGTCCCGTTACGCCGGGCAGGCAACCTTCTCAAGTTCGGGCATATTGACAGCCGTCGCCAGTGCCTCGACGCAATCCTCGTCGTAGCCGGCCGGCGAACACCTGCGAAGCTCCTTGACCGCCAGGTAAGGACTCATCGCCGGGCGGTGGGGCCTGTCGTGCGTCATGGCGTCGTAGGCGTCTGCCACGGCCAGTATCCTCGCCTCTGTGGGTATGTCCCGCCCCTGGAGCCCTTCGGGATATCCGGTTCCGTTCATTCGCTCGTGATGGTGTCTTATCGCCCCCAGAACGCCCTGTACCGATTTGAGCGGCTTGAGCAGTTCGTACGAGACGTCGGCGTGTTTTTCGACTATTCTGAACTCGCTCGTGGTCAATTGCCCGCGGCGGTTTATCACGCTCTCGGGAACGGCGAGCATGCCTATGTCGTGCAGCTGTCCGGCCAGGTTAAGCATTCGGCATTTATGACTGTCCAGGCCCAGTTCGGCGGCGATTTTTTCCGCCAGGTCGCCTATCCGCTGACTCCTGCCCTTTGTGTATCCGTCGCGGGTTTCCACGAAGGTGATAATCTTCCTCAGCACCATTATGTAATGCTGTTCGGCCTCTGCCGCTGCGCGACTCGTACGAGCGGACTGGTCGGACAGGTCGCTCATGGCGCGGCGAACGTTATAGGTCATTATGATGCCCGTAAAAACAATTACGCCGCCCATCACCGCACTGGCCACGTGCGAACCCGCCAGCGCCATCGCGCAGGCCGCCACGGCTATCCCTGCAAGGAACACCAGCACACCTCTGACCAACTGGCTGGCGTCCGGCATGAACTTTACGTTTTTCAAGTAGTTCAGCACCGCAGAGTTCCTCCTTGTCTGTAGAGCAATTTTGACCCTGTAAAACTTAAGATATGACTCGGGTAGAAACAAAAATTGTCTCCAATAAAAAGCCGGCCTCCTGCGGGGTGCAGGGGACCGGCGAGTGAACTCGACTTGTCGCCAGTGGGCTACTTCGCCTCTTTGGCTTCCAGTATGAGCGACTTGACCTTTTCGCTGGGCAGGTTCATGGCGCCCATCGCCTGTGCGGCAGCATTACGAAGCGGCTTCGACTGGTCGCCCTTGACCACTTCCAGAACCATGGTCGCCTGCTCGTCGCTCAGTCGGTTACCGAACCGCCTGAGCGACTCGCTCAGCGCCTTAAAGGCCGCTATCCGCACGTCGTCCGAGGCGTCGTCGTTGGTCGCCAGGTCGATTATCGCCCGCTGTGCCCTGGAGGTTTGAATAGCCGACAGCGCCTCGGCGGCGGCTACGTTCAGGGAAGCGTCCTTGTGCCCCAGCGCCCGCTTAAGCGCATCGGTGGTGCGTGTGATGTCGTAAACCTTATTCGAGGTCAGCCCCAGTATGCGAATCGCCTTGGCCGACTTTACCGCCCATTCCACCCGCCTGGACTCGGACATCGCCACGCCGTCGGCGAGTTCATCGGCCTTTTTGAGCCCTTCTTCCAGAACGCCCAGGGCGGGTTTGGCTGGGACGATCACCATTCGCTTGTCCGCCTGGGCGAGTTTCTTGAGGCCCCTTGTTTCTTCAGCCGTGACCACCACCGGGATAGTCGCAAAACCGGGTTCGTCGCGGATGGCCTTGACCACTTTGGAAGGCAGTGGCTCGCCGGTCAGCAACACCACGTCAACGCCCTTGACCCTGCTTATGGCGTCCACGGCCTGCTGGGGACCTTTTGCTTCCAGAACGTTATAATCTATCCCGCGAAGGGCGCTCTTTAACTCGTTGAGGGTGTTTGGATTATCGGCCACGACAAGCGCGGTCTTTTTGCCGGTTCGTCGCAGCGCCTCGATAAGCACCATTGGCACCACGTGAGAATTCGTAAATTTCTCCGACGGCAGCGCCTCTGCCAGCGACAGCGCGGCCAGGTAACGCACCTTGCGATTGGGGTAGGTCAGCGCATCGACGAGCGGCTGGTCGCCCCCGACGGTCGGTCTGACCATGCTTTTTGCCCCAGTGGTGTGCGCCAGCGCCTGAATCGCATCTGTGGCCACGGGTATCTCGTTGTCCTTCAGTGCGCGTTTCAGCACCGCCTGCTGATACCTCACTCCGCTTGCAAGGGCGAAATAATCCGCCCCGGGCATTTGTTCGGGCTTTGTGGGGTCTTTTGCGCCGTCGGGCAGGTCGGCCTCTTTTCTCAGATTTGCAGCCAGCCACAGCGACACCGCCTGGTGGAGATCGGCGTCGTGACCAAGTGCCAGTCGGGCCATTCTCATGGCATATATGTCGGCGAATATTTCGCGGGGGACCTTTTTGTACGTTACGCCGAGATTATCCTTCCAGTACCACACGTTGGCCTGGGGTTGGCGCTTATCTGGCATGAGCGAATCCGCTCGGTAATAATACTTAAGCGCCTGCTCGTAGTAGAGTTCGGCGGCACTCTTGGAGACGGCGGACTTTCCGGCGCAGGCGACGAGTGCGGAGAGAGCGGCCCTGCGGTTTGACTTGATGACGCCGTCGCGGGTGGCGATTTCCTTCAGTCGCGGCGCGGCGTGGGGGTAGCCGATTTCGCCCAGCGCGTCGATCACGATCCGCTGCAATTCCTCGTTGTCGGTCTGAAGCGCGACGGACAGACCCCTGACGGCATTCTTACCCAGGCGAGGAAGCACGATAATGATTCTCTCTTTGAGCAGGGGCTTGGTCTTGGGGTCAATAAGTTTTTGTATGAGCTGCGGCAGGGCGTATTCGCCGCTTATCACCAGCCGCCTCGAGCCCCTCTCGAAAGGACGAATGTTGCCCGAGAGAAGTTTTATCGATTCGGCGATTTCCTCGGAGTCTGCTCGTTTGGCTTCATATCCCTCCTCGATGACCTGGCGGAGGCGCTTGACGGACTCGCCCATGCCCTCCAGGCCCTCGGCGCGCCTGAGAATCGATTCGACTCCCTTGGTCCTGCTGGAAAGCTCGTATACGGTCTTGGCCTCGACGTCCGATTCGAGTATCGCCTGAATGTGGCTCCTGGCCGCATCGGGGCGGTCGACCTTGACAAAGTGAATAAAGTCTCGCCACAAAATCTCGACGGTCTTACCCCCGGTCTCTGTCGGGGCCGCCGTGTCCTGGCACAGCGAGGAGCCGGCCGGATACATGACAAACAAACACACCGTAAGGATCAACGCCAATCGAATTTTGTTCACTTGCATTCTCCCGGTATCTTAAAACACTATCTTGCTTGTACCGATAATCATTACATCACCTGCGTTTTAACATAAGCCCGCCCCGTCGGGGCGTAATGCGTGCGATTATAGGTCGCCGTTCACGCGTGTCAACAAAAGCAGCGAGTAAAATCGACCGGTCGACCACTGCAAAGGTCGAGCAGGCGGCAGCCGGCTAATCGCCTCCGGACGAAGCAACCGCGAGGATCACGTTTCTCATAATCTCGTATGCGGACTGCGGGTCGTACCCGTCGATGGTGTAGCCGGGCTGTCCCAGCAGTCCCCCCGTGACGTCCAGGCGGCTGAAGATAATCGCCGGGCGCTGATCGACCATCACGGCGTAGAGTCGGGGGCGGTCTGTTCTCATCCTGTTTTGCGTCCGCCTGCGGTATCGGACCTTTTGAATTTCGTATCCGTCGATGTTGTAAATCTTGGCCGAAGGCGACAGCGGCGATAATTTTGTGGCCCCGTACATTTGTGTAACGGCATTCCACATCGCCCGTGCGAAATCCCGCGAACCGCCGGCGGCGTCAATGAAAAGGACGCCGCCGGACGCGACGTACTGCTTCAGCGCCTTGTGCTGTGCGTCGGTGAGTTCGATTTTATCTGTCCCGGTGATCGCGGCGATTTGCGCGTCGCTTTGTGGTAAGTCCTTTATGTCCACGGGGTCCGCAAGGTCCAGTTTCGTGGCGGTTTCCGCTCCCATCAGTCGCCCGAGCCGCTCGTATGCCAGCGGTTCGGGATTCCAGTTGGCGTCGTGTTTTACGCGGAGGAGTTTGACTGTGCGTTTGGGCGTGAAACGGGGCTTTTGTGGCCAGTGCGTAGTTCCGCGATGCGGCAGGTCGGACAGACTCCCGGTGACGTAGATTGCGATGTTCGCGGCCATCTGAAAATCCCTCGTGGTCGCGAAGCGCCTGTTCTGCCAGTTCATGGCCAGGTCGTGTTCGCTGTGAATCGCCAGCGGACGGATGCCGTTGGAAATCTCGAATATTCTCTGTGTGGGCGGGATCTTGAAGTGGACGTTGTACACCTCGTGGTCGCGCGGGCATTGGTTGAGCCGGTAACCCTCGAAGATTTCCTGGTATACCTGCCGCATCCGGCCGGAAAACGACCTGCCGCCGCACTCTGTGACGCTCAGTATGGTTCCGCCCTGGTGCACGAAGCTGCGGATTTTCTCCAAGTGCTCATCGGTGAACTTTGGCGCCTGTGAGCCGGCAATGTAGAGAATGGGCGCGTCGTGCCAATCGGCCACCGGCGTCCGGAGGTTTACAATCTGCCAGTTCACCGTGCGTTCGAATGTCCGTGTAATCCATCTTGTAGCCGCGGCCAGGTCGCGGGGGCGGTTGTTCCACATTCCGGGATACTGGAGCTTGTTGAACAACACCGGGTTCTGTCCCCTGGCCAGGAAAAGCAGCGCAAATGAGGTGTTCACCACGCTTCCGCCCCATCCGCCCTTTCCACCGAGCCGGACCCTCTTAATCAGGTCGGCGGCGCCGATTTTATACCAGTCCGTCGTGCCGAAATACTTGTATCCCGACGCCAGTGCGACCCGCTCGATGCCGTAAAGGTAGTAATAATGCGTTTTCACTTTGCCGAGGGACTCGGTGAAGTTATCGTCCAGCCACTTCAGTCCCCTTTTTATGACGGGCGAGAGGTCCCCCCCGGTGCAATTAACGTACTCCTGTCCTGACAGGTTGTCCATACACACGAACAAACTCGCCACGCCTGCGGCAGTCATGGTTGCCCTTGTCTGGGTCTTAACGGGCGCTCCGTGCCCGATGTATCCCCATCCCCCGTCCGGGTTCTGCGTGCTTTTCCAGTGGTCCCAGACCTGTTGCCAGTAAGACCTCGGCACTTCGACGTCTTCCCTTGCCGCCGCCCACACGCCAAGCAGACCGTACTGGCTGTTGGAATTGTCCCATCCTCGAGCGGGATTGCCGTTGGAAATGTAATGGTAAGACCCCTTATTGGCGGAATTCCACAGTCGCCGGGCGTCTGTCTTGAGATTATTCCTGTACTTTTTATTGGTGGTCATGTCGGCCACCTGCCAGGCGTTGCAGCGAAGGGCCAGAGAATACGTTTTTATCGAGTCCCGCTTTGCCAGCCATTCGAGAGTCTTTTGCATGCGGGGGTCCTGGGGGCTCTGGCCGCATTCCAGCAACGCATACGCCGCCAGCGCCGTTGGACCCACTGGGTATTTATCGTTGTGCTTGCTTGGCCAACTGCCGTCCTGCTGCTGGCGGGACCACAGGAACTCCACGCCCGTTTCGATGGCCTGGGATACTTTCTCGGCAGAAAATTCCTCGACCGGCGACGCCCCGGACGCAGCATTGTCGACGTGCAAGATAATCGAAATCACGATTCCGATTATCAAGAATGCCGCCGACCTTCGGGCGTCGGACGGTCCGGTGCGAGTCGAAAAGCCCTTTTGACACATCAGTCAGGTTCCTAAATCCGTCTTGCGGGTCAATCGGCGGTAAGGATTATGTTCCGCATGATCTCGTATGCGGACCGCGGCTTGTATCCGTCGATGGTGTGGCTTGGCTGGCCTACCAGTCCGCCTGTTATGTCAAAGCGGCTGAAGATTACCGCCGGGCGATCCTTGACCATAACGGCGTTGAGACTGGGCTGATTGCTCCTAGTCCTCGCCCTGCCGGGGCGATACCGAACCTGCTTTATTTCGTGCCCGGGCAGGTTATACAGTTTTGAACTAAGCGAAAGTTCCTGTAACGACATAATTCCGAAGATTTTACCGATCTCCCTCCATGCGTAACGCCCGAATTGCGTTGCGCCGCCGGCGGCGTCGATGACCAGCGTTCCGCCGTCGTTGACGAATTTCTTTATCGCTTTTCTCTGGGCGTCGGTGAGTTGGAGTTCCTCGGTGCCGGTCATGGCGGCTATTTTTGCCTCGGTGCCGGGCAGGTCTTCTATGGCGACGGGCTTGAGCCGCTTGAGGTTGATATTTTCGTTCTTGGCCAGCAGGCGCCCGAGGCGCTCATACGCCAGAGGTTCGGGATTCCAGTTGGCGTCGTGCTTGAGGCGCACGATTTTTACCGTTTTGCCGGTTTTCGTGTTGGCTTTGGGGGGCCAGTACGTCGTACCCCGGTGCGGCAGGTTGGAAAGACTTCCGGCCACGTACATCGCTATGTTCGCCGCCGCCTTGAAATCGTTTCCGGTGGCGTACCTTTGGAACTGCCAGTTCATCGCCATGTCGTGGTCGGTGTGAATGGCCAGGGGGCGCACGCCGTTGGACAGTTCGTAAAACTTCGGCACCCCGCCGAGCTTGAAGTGTACGTTGTACAGTTCGTGATCCCTGGGGCATGCAGTCAGTTCGTAATCCGGGAATAGCTTTTTGTACACTTCCCTTATGCCGTCCTTGAACGGCTGATGATTGCATTCCGCCACACTCAGTATGGTGCCTCCCTGATGGACGAACGTTCTGATTTTACCCAGGTCCTCAGGCGAGAAATCCGGCATGGTGTTCCCGGCGATGTACAGAATCGGCGCGTCGTGCCAGTCGGTGACCGGCACGTTGAGATTGATAATCTGCCAATTTACGGTTCTCTCGAATGTGCCGGTTATCCACCTGGTGGCCATGGCCAGATCGCGGGGTCGATTGTTCCAGTTTCCGGGGTACTGGAGTTTGTTGAACAGCACCGGGTTCTGCCCCCTTGTAAGGAACAGCAGGGCGAAGGAAGTTCCGGTCATGTGTCCCCATTTATCATCCCACGAGCCGTCGTTGTTCTGCTGGTTGAGCAGCCACTTTGCGCCGAGTTTATACCAGTCTGCCGTGCCGAAATACTTGTATCCGCACGCCAGCCCGACTCGCTCGACGCCGTAAAGGTAGTAATAGGAATTTCCGCCGCCTATGCTCCCGCGGAAATTCTCATCGAACCAGTCCAGTCCCCTTTTGATGCTCGGGGGCAACTCCCCTCCGGTGCATCGGGCGAACTGTTCTTGGGAGAGGTTGTCGAAACACACAAAAAGACTCGCCACCCCGCCAGCCACCATTGTGGGCCGGGTTCTCTTGTTTTCCTCTTTATTGCTGTATCCCCACCCCCCGTCGGGATTCTGCGTGCGCTTCCAGTGGTCCCACACCTTCTGCCAGTATTGCCTTGGAATTTCGAGGTTTTCCCTCGACGCCGCCCACACGCCAAGCAGACCGTACTGGCTGTTGGAGTTGTCCCATCGATTGCGTGCATTGCTCGAATCGCCCGTGGCGGGATAATTGTATGCCCCGTTATCTTGTGAACGGACCAGTTGAACGGCATCTTTTTTAAGGTATTTCTGGTACTTCATTTTGGTGGTTCTGTCGGCCACCTGCCAGACGTTGCAGCGAAGTCCCAGCGTATATGTTCTTTCACATTCCTTCTTTGCCAACCATTGAAGCGCCTTTTCCATCCGGGGGTCCTGTGGACTTTGTCCGCTTTCCAGAAATGCATACGCCACCAGAGGCGTCGCCCCCAGAGGATATTTCGATCTCTTTTTCCAGTCGCCCTTTTCCCACGTCCAGGAGCCGTCTTTATTCTGCTTGTTCCAGAGAAACTTTATGCCCTTATCGATGGCTTTCTGCACGTGCCAATCCGAAAAGGGCACATTTTGTTTCTTCGGTTTTTTCCCGGCCGAATGCGCCTGGGGACATACGCAGGCAAACGCAATAACAGCAATAAAAAAAAATCGCATCATAATTCCCTGGTAATCAATTAATTAACCGTTCAATCAATTAGCCGATTCATCCAGCAACCCGCCTGCCCGCAGACAGACATGTATATATTTTACACAAATATGCTATTTTAGCAAACACCCATGTGTAACGGACTGCCCCTTAGGTGGATAGTTACTGCGCGCATGCCCCGGCGCATCGGCGCCGACCCGGACGGACGGGCAGTGTGAAATTTACACGCGAGTGTAGCCGATAGTAATAAAAAGACACCAAGCCGCTCCTGCCGGACTTGATGAACAGACCTTTGGGTTATACAATATAAATGAGTAAGATTAGTGATAATGCCGTACATTATCCGTCTGTCTTCAGGCAGGCGGAAATGCAGATGCCTTCCTCAACGGGACGGGCATAGAAATGGAGTTTTCATAATATGTTTGAAAGATTCACCGAGCGGGCGAGAAAGGTTATGGCCCTGGCCAACCAGGAAGCCCAGCGGTTTAATCACGAATACATAGGCACCGAGCACATTCTCCTTGGTCTGGTCAAGGAGGGCTCGGGAGTCGGCGCGAATGTATTGAAGAACCTCGGCGTGGATCTTGCCAAGGTGCGAATGGAGGTCGAGAAGGTCGTCAAATCCGGACCGGACATGGTGACCATGGGCAAGTTGCCCCAGACCCCGCGTGCCAAAAAGGTCATCGAATACGCCATCGAAGAGGCCCACCAGCTCAACCACAATTACATCGGAACCGAGCACATCCTGCTGGGCCTGCTGCGCGAACAGGAAGGCGTCGCGGCGCAGGTGCTGCTGAACCTGGGGCTCAAACTGGACGACGTCCGCCAGGAAGTGCTCAGTCTGCTCGGGGCCGGCGCCGAGCCGGACGAGGCCGTCGCTGCCGGCGCGCCCTCCAGAACCGCGCGCCGCAGCAAGACTAAAACGCCCGCCCTGGACAGCTTCGGAAGGGACCTTACATCGCTGGCCAAGGAAGGACAGCTCGACCCGGTCATAGGAAGGCAGGGCGAGATTGAAAGAGTCATACAGGTCCTGTGCCGGCGGACAAAGAACAATCCGGTCCTGCTGGGCGAGGCGGGCGTGGGCAAGACGGCCATCGTCGAGGGCCTGGCGCAGAAAATCATCAACAGGGACGTTCCGGACCTGCTGTACAATCGGCGCATCGTCGCGCTTGACCTGGCGATGATGGTGGCCGGCACAAAGTACCGCGGGCAGTTCGAAGAGAGGATAAAGGCCGTCCTAAACGAAGTGCGCCGCGCCGGAAATATCGTGCTGTTAATAGACGAACTCCACACGCTTGTCGGCGCCGGCGGTGCCGAGGGCGCAATCGACGCCGCAAACGTGCTGAAACCCTCCCTTTCGCGCGGAGAAATACAGTGCATCGGCGCCACCACGCTGGATGAGTACCGCAAGCACATCGAAAAGGACGGCGCGCTGGAAAGGCGGTTCCAGACGATAATCGTCAACCCGCCCAGCAGGGAGCAGACGCTTGAGATACTCCGCGGTCTGCACGACCGTTACGAGACGCACCACCAGGTGCACTTCACCGACACGGCGCTGGAGCGCGCGGTGGAGTTGTCCAGCCGATACGTCACCGGGCGCGTCCAACCGGACAAGGCCATCGACGTGATAGACGAGGCCGGGGCGCGCGTGCGACTGAAAACCATGACCAAGCCGCCCGATCTTGCCGACCTGGAGAGCAAAATCGAGCAGCTCCAGTCGGAAAAAGACAAGGCCGTCAAAAACGCCGATTACGAGCGGGCCGCTGAACTGCGCGATCGCGCCGAGAACCTCCGCCACCAACGAAAGGAAATGCTCCAGGAATGGAAGGCGAATAACGAGCATACCGAATCGGTCGTGGACGACGAGGTCGTCGCCGAGGTGGTTTCCAAGATGACGGGCGTGCCCCTGACCCGACTGGCCAAGGAAGAGGCACAGCGCCTGCTGGAGCTGGAAAAAGAGCTCCACAAGCGGGTCGTCAGCCAGGACGAGGCAATCGTGGCAATCTCAAAGAGCATCCGCAGGGCGCGATCGGGAATGAAAGACCCGCGAAGACCCATGGGTTGCTTCATCTTCGCAGGTCCTTCCGGCGTGGGAAAAACCCTGCTGTCCAAGGCGCTTGCGGAGTTCATGTTCGGCGATGAGGACGCCCTTGTCCAGATGGACATGTCGGAATACATGGAAAAACACAATGTTTCGCGGCTCATCGGCGCCCCACCGGGATACGTCGGTTACGAGGAAGGCGGGCAGCTCACCGAGCGAATACGACGCCGCCCCTACGCCGTCGTCCTGCTGGACGAAATCGAAAAGGCACACCCCGACGTGTTCAACATGCTCCTGCAGATTATGGAGGAAGGAAACCTCACCGACTCGTTCGGACGAAAAGTGGACTTCCGCAACACCATACTGATTATGACCACGAACATCGGCGCCGAACTCATACGCAGAGGCGGCGGTTTCGGGTTCGGCAAGCGCGACGAGGAAGCCACCTACGAGAAGACCAAGGAAATGCTGGACAAGGAAATCGAGCGACACTTCCGTCCCGAGTTCATTAACCGGCTCGACGACGTGATCGTGTTCAAGTCGCTGACCCGCGAGGACCTCAAGACCATCGTGGACTACGAACTGCGCAAGGTTCGCCAGCGGCTGGCGGGTCACGGCCTGGAGCTCGAACTTACCGACGAGGCAAAGGACTTCCTCATCGAGAAGGGATACAATCCCGATTTCGGCGCCAGACCGCTGCGACGGGCCATCGAGCATCACGTGGAGGACCCGATCTCCGAGGAGATCCTCCGCGAGAGCTACAAGGATAAGAACCGAATCGTCGTCTCGGTCCGCAAAGGTGTCAATGAAGAGAAGAATCTCTACTTCGAGGGCACCGGCGCGGCCGCCAAAAAGGGCAAACCGTTACAGGAAGCCCAGCAGGTGCACGAGGGCACCTGATCGTAACGATTTGGCGTCGCGCCGAAACGAGTAACCGCACCACGAACAGGCCGGCCCGCACGGGCCGGCTTTTCTTTCGAACAAATTGCTCAGCCGATGATATACTAATATTAACTTCCCGGTACGTCGATAATTCGCCCCGGGCGGCGATTTTTGAGGAACATAGTGGAAGATAATGCGTCAAATAGTATGAAGGGTCAAAACCAGCACTCGGCCGCGACGACCCTGAAGTTCGACGATACGGCGCTGGTCAGCAAGGCCAGGAAAGGCAACATGCAGGCCTTCGGCACGCTGGTGGCGAAGTACCAGGACAGAATTTACAACATAATACTGAGGATGTGTCCCAAACCCGCAGAGGCAGAAGAACTCGCTCAGGAAACGTTCCTCAAGGCGATGGAAGGGCTCAGGCACTTTCGAGGGAAAAGCGCTTTTTATACTTGGCTGTACAGGATTGCGACGAATCTGACAATATCATATCGGCGTCGCAGCGGAAAAATACGATTTCAACCGCTGGCGATTTGTGAACGCCATGACGGCTCGCAGGTCCGCGGATTGACCGCAAAAGTGGCGGGTAAAAAAAATCCCGGTCCCGAAAAGACCGCCATGGACAACGAAAACCAGCGGCATATTACAAGGGCCCTTGAGGAACTCGACGACGAATTCCGAATAGTCGTTATTCTGCGGGACATGGAAAACATGAATTACGAACAGATAGCGGACATACTGACAATTGCCGTGGGAACTGTTAAAAGCCGCCTTCACAGGGGACGATGTCTGCTAAAGGACAAACTTGCGGAGCTGGTAAATTAAACTGTCCGATAAATACGAAAACGGCGAAATACTTTCGGCTTACCTGGACGGGGAACTGCCCCCCCACGAGGTTAAGCGACTCGAGGAACGGCTCAAGACCGACAAGGCGCTGGCCGATGAACTCAAAACCCTGCGCGCCACGCGCGAGTTGCTCGGCTCGGTTCCCATCCAGCGCGCCCCGGAGGGATTTGCCAGGCGCGTGCTGGCGCGGGCGGAAAGACATCACCTCATGACCGCCCGACGACCCGACAGACCAGTGCGTTCGTTCAGGTGGATATCCTTCGCCGCCGCGGCGGTTGTTATCGCCGCCGCAGGACTGGGAACCGTTATGCTTATGCACACCATTCATCACCCGGGCGAGCCAGGAGATTCCATCGCCTCCGATACCAGCGGCGACTCTGCGCCGGTACCGACGGACGACGTAGGCGACACAAAAGTATCCCCCGCCACGCACGACGACGTTTATACACGCGGCAAGGACGCGGAAATTCATAAAAAGATCGCCAAGGGAGCGGACGGCCTGGAACACGGAAAAGAAAAAGCGACGGCAAAAACTTATAATAACGGCGATTATGCGATTAATGGAAAATATCCTTCGGCACCCGACATTGCGGCGAACGACGTAGTTATAAACACCGACGACATGAACAATGCCCGGCGCGACGTCGAGAAGGTTCTTTTGAGGAATAACATCGAACCGATAGTCCGCAAAGAAAGCACCCGCCCCGCAAAGGCGGCCATGTCAAGGGCGAACGTGTTCTACCAGAACAAGCCCCGCGCCTCTCAGCTCCAGTACGTCGTTTACGCCGATCGCCGCCAGGTGCCCAAACTACTGGAGGAACTGGAAGGAGTGCGCAAACAACAGACCGTCGCCCAGCACCGGCGGTATAGAACCGACTTGCGTTCAGACTTGGCCGAGATAAAAGACCGGGCCGAATCCGACTCCTTCGCCGAAACCGAGGCCCCTGCCGAAACCAACGAGGTCGAACGGCGCACGCAGAGCAAACTTGCCGCTGTAAAGCCCGGGGATGACGAGCCCGCCGCAGAAACGCTACCGGCCCAAACGCTTCCGGACGAAGACGCCCCTCCCCGCGGCAAGAAGGAGGATATCGCCGGGCGAGAAGAAATCACACCCAAAGCCGAAGAATCTTCCACCGGAGAGAAAATAACCGCCAAAAACATTCCTGCCGAGCAACCCGTCAACGGAACCGCCGCACCCGCCACCCAATGGTCAACGTCAGGCAAAACCGAAACCGATACGTCCGGCGTCGCCTTCCAGGATCAGCAAACGGTGGCGGGCGCTGATGTACAACAGGTGCTTATTACGCTGAACTACGTGTACGCCGACGAAGAGCGCCCGCTAATGGACGTTGACCAGACCGAACCCTCCACGGCGCCAAAGACCGGCGACACTAAAGGGCGGGAATCCACCCCGACTCACACCGCCCCCGCCGCCGAATAACACGCGGAAGCTACTGCGGCAGTCGCCGACTCTCCCCAGGCAGCGCATCGTCGGAAAGTCTGTCGTCCCGGAAGTATGACCAGTTCTTTTCGACGACTTTCCCGTCCCGAAACGTAATCTCGGCCATGTAATACGGCGTATCGTTGACGTAAATCCACTTGTCGTTTTCGCTGCGTTGCGGCGCCCCGAGCACCCTGTGGACGGAATCTTTCGGCTGGCCTATGTAAATCGTTTCGTACCGCTGCCTGTCGAACTTGTCGGCGCATCCGCAACAGAGCGTGAACGCCCCTGCGATAATAATCGCCGCTACCCAAATCCGCGTCATCGCCAATCCTCCTACTGCCCCGCCACGAACACGTACCGGTCGAACATCCGCTCGGTGAACGGGCTGGAATACACCGCCTCAAGCACGAATCGCTTACCGGTGGGTATCGGCTCATCCCACAGAAGTTTGAACCTGTAGGTGCGGGAGATGCCGTGCCAGTGCTTGAGATTGTCGTACGGGTCGAGCAGGTTCTCCTCCCACACCGCGATTCTTTCACCCCTGGGGTCGGCGTTATTGGGGCGATACCGATACAACTCGAATATGAACTCGCCGAACGCCTTGGTCGAATCGTCGAAACCGTCCTTTGCCTCCAAGCGGACCTCGATTCCCTTCAGGTCGCCGTTGGCGTCGAAGATGCGCGTGCCCGTAAACGCGTGGATTCTGATTTTCCGCGGCAGCAGAATGTCGATCGGCTCCGGCACTTCCTTTGCCCCGGCGGCGCGGACCTTTCTCCGGTGCATTTTGCGCGTGAAAGTTTCCCAGTCGCGCTGCATCCTTTCGCAGCCGGACCACCACGCTACAGCAGCGATCACCGCCAGAATCAACGAGATTTTCTTCAAGCCATTGCGGTCCAAATTCCAACTCCGTACGATAACACCTTCGCGACCCGGGCGATTATAAAGGCGCCGGCGCCGCCGTCAACAAATACGTGCCCCCCCTGCCTGGTGCGCTCCTCGTCAAGTATTTGTAATCGGGATTTATGTTGATATTATACCCGTAGATAACCATTGGCGCCGCCCCCGGCGCCGGGAGATATTGTTATGGACCGAAGAGAGTTCCTAAACAGAATCGGCTGCGCCTCGGTGGCGCTCGCCGCCGACGCCGGCGGCGCAATCGGCGCCGCTTCGGGTGGGCGAAACAAACCCAACATCCTGTTCATCCTCACCGACGACCAGACGTTCCGCTCGATCAACGCCCTGAACAATCCGGAGGTAATAACGCCGAACATGGACCGCCTGGTGCGCAGGGGCCTGACGTTCACACACTGCTACAACCAGGGCTCGTGGACCGGCGCGGTGTGCATCGCCAGTCGGGCAATGCTAAACACCGGGCTGTTCCTGTGGAACGCAAAAAGGGCGCACGAAAACCTGAAAAAATACAACGACCGCAATCCCCTGTGGTCGTCGCTGCTGTCGCGCCGCGGATACGAAACATACTTCACCGGCAAGTGGCACCTGAAAACCAATCCCGAAAAGGTCTTCGACAACGTCCGCCACGTCCGCCCCGGCATGCCGAACCAGACCGACGCCGGATACGACCGCCCGAAGGAAGGCGTCAAAGACGTCTGGAAGCCGTGGGACAAATCACGCGGTGGATACTGGAAAGGCGGCGAACACTGGTCGGAGGTGTTGGCCGACGACGCCGAAACTTTTCTGGAGCAAGCCGGCGGGAGGGACAGGCCGTTTTTCATGTACCTGGCCTTCAACGCCCCACACGACCCGCGCCAGTCGCCGAAGGAATTCGTGGACATGTACCCGCCGGAAAAAATCAGCGTCCCCAAGCCGTTCATTAAGGAATACCCCTACGACATCGGTTGCAACCGCGGCCGGGATGAGCGATTAGCGCCGTTTCCGCGCACAAAGTACGCCCTGAAGGTCAACCGGCAGGAGTACTACGCACTGATAACGCACCTGGACGTGCAGGTCGGGCGGATTCTCGACGCGATGGAAAAAACGGGCAAGGCCGAAAACACCTACCTGTTCTTCACTTCCGACCAGGGCCTGGCCGTTGGGCATCACGGGCTGATGGGCAAGCAGAACCTCTTCGACCACAGCGTCCGCGTGCCGTTCATAGTCTCCGGTCCGGGAATAAAGCCGGACACCAAATCCGACGCGCTGATTTACCTCCAGGACATAATGCCAACCGCGCTGGACCTGGCCGGGGCAGAAATCCCCGAACGCGTCCAGTACAGGAGTCTGCTGCCGCTGATAAACAATTCGCGCAAAGAGTCCTATAAAACCATTTACGGCGCTTTTATGGACTACCAGCGGATGGTCACCGACGGGAAACACAAACTCATCCTCTACCCCAAACTCGAAAAGACGCTCCTGTTCGACCTGCAAAAGGATCCCTACGAGACGACGGACATCTCCGAGAGCCCCGCCGCCCGGCCGATCATAAAAAAACTTTTCGCCCAACTGCCGGACCTGCAAGAACAAACCGGCGACACGATGGATTTGACGAAAATTTATTCCGATCTGTGATTATCTGCGCAGTCTCAACTCTGAGACGCAACACGAACGGAATCATTCCCGCATCACTTCAGCCGGCGTTTGATAGCGTCTTCTCTGGTTTTGGGCCGCACAGGAAACCTGATTGAAAATAACCAACATGATGGCCTTAAGAATGTGTATGAAAACGTGTCGCCGGCGTCTCGCCCGCGCGTGACGAGGGCATCTTGCCCGCGATGTTTCCGCTTATGCCGCGGCCGGGACGGCTGCGAAACGCGCGGGCAAGATGCCCGCAGACCATGGTAGACCGACACGTCGGTCACTCTGACACGAACACACGCCCTACGCTTGTCGTAAAAGAATGGTGGAGTACTTTCAACCAGTCAACCAACCACTAACCGGCCGGTCTTGTCGTGGGCTCGCGGACCGGCTTATCCGTATCGACCGAGAACCTGTGAATCGTCTTGTGCCTGTAGGTTTCGCCCGGATTTAACACCGTCGAGGGGAAATTGTCCTGGTTGGGCGAGTCGGGGTAGTGCTGCGTCTCCAGGCAGAAGCCGTAATGCTTCTTGTAGACGACGCCGTCTTTGCCCGTGATGCTGCCGTCCAGGAAGTTTCCGGAGTAGAACTGTATGCCCGGCTGGTCGGTGTGGATTTCCATAATTCGCCCGGAGTCCGGGTCCTTCACCCTTGCGGCCAGGACCATCTGTCCGCTTTTATTATTCAAGCAGAAATTATGGTCGTATCCGCCTTCGATTTTGTCTATACGGGCCCCGATGGGCGTGGGCTCCGTGAAGTCCAGCGGCGTACCCTCGACGGGCGCGATTTCGCCGGTGGGTATCAGCGTATCGTCCACCGGCGTGTACTTGTCGGCATTAATCATCAGCACGTGGTCGAGGATGTCGCCCGAGGACGGTGAGCCGAGGTTCCAGTAGTTGTGGTTGGTCAGGTTCACCACGGTTGGCTTGTCGGTCTCGGCGGTGAATACGTCAGTGTATTCGTTATCGTTGTTCAGCGTGTAGGTGACGTTTACCTTCAGGTTGCCCGGGTAGCCCTCCTGACCGTCTTCGCTGATGTAGGTGAACTTCACCCCGACGGAGTCGTCGGTCTTGACCTCCTCGGCGTCCCACAGGACCTTGTCGAAGCCCTTGTTCCCGCCGTGGAGGTGATTTGGCCCATCGTTGGTTGCCAGCGTGTAGGTCTCGCCGTCGAGCGTGAATTTGCCTTTTGCGATGCGGTTGGCGTATCGCCCCACCGTGGCGCCGAAGTACGACGTGTTGCCCAGCCAGCCTTCGAGCGTCTCGTAGCCCAGCGTCACGTCGGCGAAGTCGCCCTGGCTGTCGGGCACTTCCACACCGACGGTGATGGAGCCGTAATTGGTCAACTTGACCTTCATCCCGTTGGCGTTGGTCAGCGTGTAAAGCGTGACTTTTTTGCCGTCAATTTCGCCGTATGGTTCGGATTCAATTTTCAGTTCCATTTTTGCCTTTTCCTTTTGTTCTTCCTGTTCATGCTCGGACGGTCCCTTGCACGAGACGTTAACTGCACAAAACACGGCTGCGGCCATCATCAGCATCAAAGAGGTGTTTTTCATTTTCTCTGACCTTTCAAGAATATTTAAGTAAGACTTCGCTTACGCGCAGGGTAATTCTACACAAGGCCCCAACCGACGCAAGTATTTGTTAGTCCCGCACCATAACCGGCCGGCGAGATGCCATTCAATTGTTGGCGTGCATGCCGGCTTTGGTGCGGGACTAATCAACGAAGTTTCGGACTGTTTTATTTGTCTAAAGGTGCGGGTATGGATTATCATTGAAACAGAATGTTTACCGGAATAATTCGACAAATCGGCGTGGTTGCGGACGTTATGCGTCGGTCATCGTCATTGCAGCTTGGAATAGACCTTGGCCCGACGGCCGAGGGCCTGTCCCTCGGCGACAGCGTGGCCGTGGACGGCGCGTGCCTCACGGCCGTGGAGATTAACGGGACCGTGGCTGCGTTCGACGTGGTCGGACAGACGCTGGAAAACACCACGCTGGGCGACCTTGCAAGAGGCGACAGGGTCAACATCGAGCGCTCGCTTCAGGCGGGCGTATCCAGGTTCGAAGGACATATGGTGGCGGGTCACGTTGACGGACTGGCCGAGGTGGCAGACGTCCGCCGCGGCGAGAATTACGTCATGAAATTCCGCGCCGACAAGTTCATAACCAACCAGATAGTGCCCAGGGGTTCTGTCGCGATTAACGGCGTGTCGTTGACGCTGACCGAGGTGTCCGGCGGGGATTTCTCCGCAGCCCTTATCCCCGCCACCCTGGACGATTCGACGCTGGGCGAACTTCGCCCCGGCGATAAGGTCAACGTCGAGACTGACGTTATCGGCAAGTACGTCCGGAAATACCTGGCACAGATGACGGACGAATATCCCGGGGTAACAATGGAAAAATTGAAGAAAACCGGTTTTGTATAGTTAATCAGTTGATCAATAAAAACTCGATTTACTGATTCACAGATTAACCGATTAACTATATTAAGGTGTATACGTGAACGGAGACTTTCAAAACGGCAGACCGACCATTGGCATCACCATGGGCGACCCGTGCGGGATCGGGGCAGAGATAATCGTCAAGGCCATAAACGACCCCGAAGTTCGCCGCCTTGCCCGATACGTGATATTCGGTCTCAGCGAGCAGTTGTCGTACACTGCCGACATGCTTGAGGTATCGGCGCCGTTTTATCGTCGCCATCACGAGGACATACAGGTGCGCTCCGCCGCCGGAAATTGCGGCGGGGGCCCCTATCGCTACCCGCACGACGTGGTAGTGCTCGACTACGACGAGATCAACCTTCCCACGTACATGCCGCGCGGTCCCAGCAAGGTCGGCGGGGTGGCCTCGATGCGGTTCTGCCTGGATGCGATCGAGGCCGCAAAAAACGGACAGGTCGACGCACTGGTCACCGCACCCATATCCAAAACGTCGTGGAAGATGGCAAAGTACAAAAAATATCCCGGGCACACGGAACTGCTGGCCAGGGAGTGCAACGTCAAGAACGTGGCCATGATGTTCGTCGCGCCGCAGATGAAGGTGGCGCTGGCGACCATTCACGAGGCGCTGTTTTCGCTTCGTGACAGGTTCACCATCGGCTGCGTGTTCAATCCGATAGAACTGGCAGACAAGGCCCTGCGGCGCTGGTTCGGCATCGAGAATCCCCGGATCGCCGTTGCGGGCCTGAATCCGCACGCCGGTGAGGAGGGGCGATTCGGCGACGAGGAGAACCGCGTCATTTCGCCGGCGATAGTGATGGCCAACGAAGCGGGCATCAACGCCTCGGGGCCCTACTCCGGCGACACGGTGTTCCTTGCGGCTAGGGACGGAAAATTCGACTGCGTCGTGGCGATGTATCACGACCAGGGGCTGATACCCATCAAGTTGCTTGCCTGGAGGGAGGCGGTGAACCTGACTCTGGGTCTGCCCATTATCCGCACCTCCCCCGACCACGGCACTGCCTTCGACATCGCAGGACGAGGACGGGCCGATCCGTCCAGCATGATATCGGCCATTAAACTGGCGGTGGAACTGGTCCACAAGCACCTGGCCGCCGAAAAACACTGATTACCGCCCCGGTGCCCACGCCGGCGTGGATTAAAAAAAGCGGCCCACCGTGCAAAGCCTGGGTCGGGGGTCGTTTCAGCACAATAAATCGGCTTTGACGAGTGAGCCGCCTGACGATGGCGTTTATTCATTAATTAGTTAATTCTTTAATTCATTGACTATTTGATTGGTCAATTCCCGCCTGTTTGCTGCAGGCGGGAGGGAGTTACCAGTTAACTAATCAACAATCACGTTGACCGGTCCTTCGGCGACGCTTCGTATTTTCATCTTCGCGGCGAACTGCCCGCACGCCACCTCGCAGCCGCACTCTTTCAACTCCTCTACGAAAATTTCGTAGAGCCGGCGGGCCTGTTGTACCGACGCGGCGTCGGTGAATGTGGGCCTGCGTCCTTTGCGCGTGTCTGCCAGCAGCGTAAAATTCGAAACCGCCAGGACGCCCCCCCGTACGTCCCGGACGGACAGATTCAGTTTCCCATGCTCGTCGGCGAATATTCTGAGCTTCGCGACCTTCCGGGCCACCCTGCGCGCCTCGGACTCGTCGTCGCCGGCAGCCACGCCAACGTACACAAGCAGCCCTTTGCCGATTTTTCCGACCGGTTTGCCGTCGGTCTCGACCTCGACCGAGCTTACTATCTGCAATATCGCCCGCATGTTCAGCGACGCTCCTTACGGTACCGCCGGATTATCGAACTGGCGACGTCGAGGACGCGCTTCTGGAGCGCACGCGGCGAGACAACCTTCACCTGGTCGCCGTAGCCGAGTATCCACCAGGTGATCTCCCGCAGGCCGTTAACTCGAACGTGAAATTCCGCCGAACCGTCGTCGTTCCAATGCACCTGCTGGGTGGAATGCCAGTGGACCTCGGCGACGTTGCCCGCCACCATCGGCTCGAAGTGCAGGTGAACGTCGTATACCTCGCCCTCGGGGATCATGCTCCACGCCAGGCCGAAATATTCGTCCAGGTCGACGTGGCGGGGTTTGGTGAACGAGCGGTCGGTCACGGCGAGCCTGTGTATCCGCCCCAGTTTGAACGTCCTCAGCTGGCGGTGCCTCCCCGAGTAGGCGATCAGGTACCACGCCCTGTTGACGAACACCAGTCTCATCGGCCTGACGTTCGTGGTGAACTGCTTTCGCTCGTGGAAACTGATGTAAACGATTCGGCACACGCGCCTGGACGCTATGGCGGCGGCAAGTTCCTCGAACGTCCGGTCGAGCCCGCGGTGCCCCGCCAGCGGTCCCATAGACACGTTAACGCGGCGAATCATGTCGCCAAGGTACTGCCGTATTGACCTGGGCAGGGAATTCTGGAGTTTTGCCCCCGCCCTTGCGGCGTGCCCCAGAAGCGGCACCTGCCGGCGCCCTTTCATCTGCCCGGTCAGCACGAGCATGGACAACGCCTCGGTCAGCGTCAGATTCAGCGGGGGCAGGAAAAAATGCCTGCCGATGGCGTACCCGCCCTTGTCCCGGTCGAAGTAGTATGGAATGTGCGCCAGCTCCAGGACGTTCAAGTCGCGGAAGACGGTCCGCTTGGATACTCCAAGCTCCCGGGAAAGTTCATCGACCGTGTAATTCCTGCCGCTCTGTAGCATGGTAATCAATTGAATGATTCTATAAATCCGGCTTACCTTCATCAGGCACTTTCCTTTATTATCGCACGCGGCGGTGACAGCACTGTGTCACTGCATATTAACACAGGCGACAAAATACAGAAATATACGAGCCCAACTCCAATAAAGTCAATCTATGTATCTGAGATAGATGAACTTATATATTACATGGAGTAAGGGTAATTTTTCGCCTCATCCCTAAAATTTTTACTTCCGCAATCGCGAAACGACCCTCGGCGTATGTCACTAAACGGATTGTTGCCGGTCGGCCCGCTTTGCGACCCGCGCGTTAGGGTCAGGCCTTTACTGCCTCGACGAGCATGTTGCCCACCTCGGTGGTCGAGAAGCCCATTTTACCGGCCGATTGAGATTTCATCTTCGGCGTCACCGACATGATCGCCTTCTCGACGAGGTCGCCGGCGGTGATGAGTTTATCCGCCGCGTCGGATTCGTCCTTTGATATGTTTGTTCCGGTCTCCCGCAGCATCATTGCCAGCGATGCGACTGCCGCGATTGGATTTATGACGTTCTTTCCGGTGTACTTGGGCGCCGAGCCGCCTATCGGCTCGAACATGCTTGTGCCTTCGGGATTGATGTTCCCCCCTGCCGCCACGCCCATGCCGCCCTGGATCATGGCGCCCAGGTCGGTGATTATGTCGCCGAACATGTTGCACACCACTATGGTGTCGTAGTATTTGGGATTCTTGACGAACCACATGCAGCATGCGTCCACGTGGTTGTAGTCCTTCTCGATGTCGGGATATTCTTCGCCGACCTTGCAGAACGCCCGGTACCACAGGTCGTGGGCGTAGGTCAGCACGTTTGTCTTGCCTACGAGAGTCAGACGCTTCTTATCGTCGCGCCTGCGGCACAGTTCGAAGGCGTAGCGGACGGCCCTTTCGACGCCCCGGCGCGTGTTGCACATTATCTGGGTGGCTACCTCATGGGGCGTGTCCTTGTACTGCCGCCCGCCCATGCCCGTGTACAGGCCCTCGGTATTTTCGCGGACCACTACGAAGTCGATATCTTCGGGACCCTTGTCCTTCAGCGGCGTCCATACGCCGGGGTAGAGCTTGACGGGGCGCAGGTTGACGTACTGGTCCAGCGCGAACCTCAGGCGCAGCAGCAGGCCCTTTTCCAGGATGCCCGGCGCGATGTCGGGGTGTCCCACGGCGCCTAAGTAAATGGCGTCGAAGGTTTTCAGTTCCTCTATTTCCTGCTCGGATATAACCGGGATGCTGGGGACATCAGGGTCTCCCCCGGCGGCGAGGTACCTCTCGCCGCTGACGTTGAATTCCTTTGTCTTGTACTCGAAGCCGACCTTTTCCGCCACCGCCGCCAGAACCTTGAGGCCCTGGGCGACAACTTCCGGACCGGTCCCGTCTCCGCCTATTACCGCTATGTTCATATTCTTATTCCTGTACCCAGTTAATCAGTTGATCAGTGAAAAATGTTCAGCCGGTTCACCGATTAGCCGATGCACCAATCAATCAACTTATTGACGAACAACCTAATAAACTAATAAACTGGTTCATTATCAACGTTTATCTGGTAATTTCCGGTTAACCGGACACGGAGAGGTGCCGGAGCGGCTGATCGGGCCGGTTTCGAAAACCGGTGTGTCCTTTGGGGCACCGTGGGTTCGAATCCCACCCTCTCCGCTTGTTATTTCGATGACTTGCTGATTTGTTAATTCGTCAACGATTCGGCTATTCCCGGAGCACAAGATGCCATTGAGACAATTTTTGCTTACCCCGGCGATGGGCAAGCGGCTCATCGCCCGTGGGATGCTCGAACACCACCATATCAAAAAGGTGCTGCAAAAAGGCGTGCTCGTAATCATAGCCGGGTCCACCAACGGATACGTGGCCGAGGAAATCCTCACCCGCACAAAGCAGTCGCAGGATTTCCACCGCCGGGGATTCCGCCGGGGCGTGGTGATCCCGCCGAATTTTTACGCTGGTGAAGACGAGTTTAAATTCGGCGGCGACGTCATCCTGCACGACGGCAGGTGGGAAAACCACAAGACCATATTCGAGGTCGTCGACGACATGTCCCAGGGCGACGTCATACTCAAAGGCGCCAACGCTATTAACCTCGCCCGTCGCAGCGCCGGCGTGCTGATAGAGCATCCCCGGGCTGGCACGTCGCTGGCGGCCGTCTCGGCTGCGGCAGGTCGACGTGTGCGCCTCATGATACCAGTGGGCGTGGAAAAGCGCGTTGATCGCGACATCATGTCGCTGGCAGTGGAGGTTAACGCCCCGGGGGCGACCGGCCCGCGACTGATGCCCCTGGCCGGGGAAATTTTCACCGAATTGGACGCCATAAAACTGCTCACCGGCGCCGAGGCGTTCATTACCGCCTCGGGCGGAATCCACGGCGCAGAAGGCGCCGTGTGGCTGGGCGTCAGCGGTAACGACGAGCAATTAAAGGCGGTTGCGGAAATTATCGAATCACTCGCCGACGAACCGCCATGCCAGGTGTGAATTTTTTCCCAATGGGTAGTTGATTCCCCCCGTTATCCGCTGCTACAATTTGCTGTCACTTATGTGGTCTTTGATTATATAAGTGCAGACACCTCCCGCCTTGGTGGATCGAAACCGGCGCCGATTTGTGCGAGGTGCTGATAAGGAGTTTTACATGGGCAAGGTAGTTGAGATTCCGGCTGTGTGGCTCCAGGGAGCCGCATGCACCGGATGCGCAGTTTCCCTTCTGAATTCATTTTCACCCTCTGCCAGCTCGCTTGTGCTTCGGGAACTGACTCCCGGAAAGCACGTATCGCTCAGATTTCTGACGACGATCATGGCCGGGCAGGGACAGCAGGTTCTGGATATCCTTCACGACCAGCAGGCACAGGAGGGACAGTACGTTTTCGTGATAGAAGGTTCTCCCCAGCTGGGCAGCAGCGAGTTCGCTACACTCGGGGCGTCCGGCGACATCGAGACGCCCATCAGCGAACTGGCCTGCCGACTGGCGCAAAACGCCATGGTGGCGGTGTCCATGGGCACGTGCGCGTCGTTCGGTGGGATACCGGCCGGGCGTCCGAACCCGACCGGCGCCGTGTCGCTGAATGAACTGCTGGTCGAGAACGGTATCGACACGACAGTGGTGAACATACCCGGCTGCCCGCCCCACCCGGACTGGCTGGTGGGCACGCTGGCGGCAGTGGCAATGTACGGACTGGACGGCGTCGAGCTGGACGAACTGAATCGTCCCAAAATGTTCTACGGAAAGTGCGTCCACGAGACCTGTCCCCGCAGGGCCGACTTCGACGCCGGGCGGTTCGCAAAAAATTTCGGCGAGCCGGGGTGCCTCTACGAACTTGGATGCAAGGGACCGGTCACCTTCGCCGATTGCCCCACACGCATGTGGAACAGCGGCACCAACTGGTGCGTGGGCGCCGGAAGCCCATGCCACGGATGCGTGGAGCCGGACTTCCCCGACCGCCTCAGCCCTCTGTACAGGAAGATTGACGAGCAACGAATGGAGCAGTTTCGACTGCTGCAGCCCGAGCAGTAAACGGAGAATTTCGCAATGCACGGTCCCCATCCACACGTTCACGACGAAAACGGCAACGCACTGACAATAGACCCCATTACCCGAATCGAAGGCCACCTCAAAATTGAGGCGATAGTCGACGGCGGCAAAGTGTCCGAGGCGCGGTGCTGCGGCACGCTGTTCCGCGGGTTCGAAAATATCCTGTCCGGGCGGCACCCGCTGGACGCGGTGCGCCTGACCCAGCGCGTATGCGGGGTGTGCCCCACGGCGCACGGGACCGCCTCGGCGCTTTCGCTGGACGAGGCGCTGGGCGTGGCGGACAAAATTCCGCCAAACGGGCGGCTCGTGCGCAACCTGCTGCTGGGAAGCAATTACCTCCAGTCGCACATTCTGCACTTTTTCGCACTGGCGGCGCTGGACTTCGTGGACGTAACGGCCCTGGGCGATTACCAAGGCAGCGACAGCGATCTCAAGGCCGTAAAGTCATTCATCGACCGGGGCGAACTGTCGCCGTTCTTCCCACGCTACGAAGGCGACTATCGCTGCGACAAGGCCACAAACGTTGAACTTGTCAGGGCGTATCTCAAGGCCCTGCACGTCCGCAGGGTGTGCCACGAAATGCTCTGCATATTCGGGGGAAAGATGCCGCACAACATCGGCATAGTGCCCGGTGGCGTCACCAGCGAGGTGACGGCAGACAAGGTCGCCACGTTCCTCGGCAAACTTGGGGAAATCCGGGAATTCGTGGATGACGTTTACATCCCGACCATCTTCAAGCTCGCCGGGGCTTACGATGATTATTTCAACATGGGCGCGGGAGTGCGGCGTTACCTGGCCTATGGCGGTTTCGAGACGGACGACAACGGCGGCGACGGGTCAAAGCGGTCTCGCCTGCTTCCGGGCGGATACCTGGACCCCGACGAGGGGCTTGCGGACGTGGACGTGGCAAAAATCACCGAGCAGGTCGCCTGTTCCCGTTACACCGACGAATGCTCCGCCCATCCGTCACAGGGCAAGACCGTCGCTTCCCCCGGCAAGGACGGGGCGTATTCGTGGCTCAAGGCACCGCGCTACGGAGACAAACCGGCCGAGGTCGGCCCGCTGGCTCGCTTCATGGTGGGTTACGTCGGCGGACACGAAGAGATCAAATCCGAGGTGGAATCGGCCCTTTCGGTCGCCGGCGTCGGCGCAGATGTGCTGCCGTCGGTGCTGGGACGCCACCTGGCCAGGGCGCTGGAATGCCGCATCGTCGCCCGCGCGATGGAGAACTGGTGCACCCGGCTCAAGCCGGGCGAGCCCGCCGCCGTGCCGCTGGA
>CAYZPY010000013.1:0-31634 GCA_964480425.1 uncultured Planctomycetaceae bacterium | reverse complement strand
GCATTGTCGATGCAGCCGGACGCCGCCGGGCGAAGCCGCAATCAGAAGATGGCGAAAAGATTTCTGCAAACTGCCCTAAATTCATCCCCTGCGGCGAGCAGGTCCTCCCGGGCGTCCTGCGCCCCTGTTGATGAGCCAATCCGTCAGCATAATCGCCACCGCCGCACCGATCAGCCAGCTCCAGATGGGCTCATAATCCCCTCGGCGAAGCGACCGGACCACCTCGGGAAGTTCGCGCGCCTCGACGATTCGGCCCCCGGTAAGCTCCGCCAGCAGGCGCAGGTTTCCCCACTCTGGTCCGATGGCGGAATATTCCGCCCCGCCCAACCGCGCGACCGTCCCCGTCCACACCGTACGTCCGGAACCGTCGCGGATTTCAATCGCAGCGGGCATGCCCGGCATGGAGAGCCGACCGCAGTAACTTCCGGGAGCGGTCTGTTCGAGGGGCGACTGGATAACACCGCCCGCACCCGCACCAAAGGCGCTAACGGCGGCTGTCAGATTCAAAAAGTTCACGGGTCCATCGGCATCCTCGGCGTTCACACGAATGTCAAGCCGCCCCTCGACGCTGCTCAGTTCGGCCCCAAAGCGGCTGTCGGATTCGCCGCGCATCGCCCAACGCACGGCGGAGGAAAGAAACCCACTCAACGCCCCGGAACCGACGAGGTGATAGTTGACCTCGTCGTCGCAGGGAATCGCCAGCGTAACCGACCTGCCCAGACCCACCACGCGCCTGGCGAGGACCGGGTCCCCGACCGCGCGGAGGAGCACCTCGGCATTTTCCTGCGCCGCGGCGGGTATGTATGCTTCCAAAGGTCGCCACCGGTCCGGATCTATCCCGAACCCCGGACGGACCAGTTCTGCGTCGAATCGCCCGGTCCTCACCCTGCCGCCCCGGGCCTTTTGCACAAACCCGGCGAAAATCTCCGCAAGGTCCGCCAGTGTCCTGCTGGTAAGCATCTCGGCATCGAGCATGTCGGCAAGTTTCACGAGGTGTTCGCCCCGCTCCGCCTCGCCATCGGAGCGAACCGCCACCACCGCCAGCGAAAGATTATCGGGCTCGAACAGGGCGGCGACTTCGGCAGGGTCGAACGGGCGCGTTCGCAGATCGCTTACGACAATCACCAGCCCCTGCCTTCCTGCCGGGGGGGGGTTCTCTCCCGCCAGTTTCAACGCAGGCGCCACGTCCGTCGGACCGGCGGGCGTAACCTTCCCCAGCGCCTGCTCCAGGACGGAAAAATCCACCTCGCCGCGCCCCCCGGCGTAAACCACTCGCGGACGGTCCGAAAACACCACCACCGCCAGCGAATCGGCAGCCCCCAGATGTTCCTGAAGCGCCAGAACCGCGTCGCGCGCCCGGTCGAATTTACGCCGCCCCCCCTCCGTCGCCTCCGACATCGAGCCGGACGCATCCAGCACGACGGTCACGTTCATTTTTCGTCGTCGGAAAGGATTGGCCACCAGGGCCGCCACGCGATTAAGCGGATCGGTCCTGTCGGCCGGCGCCGCCGAGGGACCCGCACCGAGCAATACAAGCACGCCGCCGGCGGATACGTAATCCCCAAGCGAAGCCCGCCGGGCGCCGTCGAGCAAATCGCCCCGGGGGTCTATGAGCACCACGGCGGAAAAGTCCATCCACGCAATTACGTCCCGCGGGGCCTGTGCGGGATCTATTCGACTCACGGTTGCGCCGATGCGTGCGGGCAAATTATCGAACGGCGCAGGCAAACCTATTATCGCAACGCGCCTCGTGCCGGGCGAAAGCACCACCTCGGCGACGTCGTTCTGCCAAAACGCATCGGCATTTTTAAATTCCGCACGATACGTCACCGCCCTGTCGGCGGATGCGTCGCCGTCGGCAATTCGAAACGTAGCAACATCGTCCATAAGCAGATTAAGCGTCTTTTCAAAAAGCGCATCATCCGGCGCATCGGCGCGATAGACCCTCACGCTGCGCCGCTGCATCGCATTCGACGTTATCGTCAACTCAAGCCGCACCCCCGTCTCGCTCGTGCGACGGGCGGATAAATCGCTTATGCGCGCATCGGGCGGCGGGGAAGTCATCGGCAATACGAACACGTCCCGCGCCTGCTCCCCGAGCGCTTTAGCGTAAGGCCGCCACGAGTCCTGGAATCGCCCGTCCGTCTGTATGATCACTCCCGAAGACCCGTCGCCGCGAGCGAGCGCCACCTGCAACGCCGAAACGAGTTTTGTGCGCGAACGGTCCGGTGCATCTCCCCCCCTCGTAACCGAAGCGGCGAAATCGTAAACCTCCACAGGCAAATCGCCCCACCGGTTCATATCCCGGCGTAAATCCGAGAATTTCTTCTGCCCCTGCGTCGATGCCGAAACATCCTGGAAAACAAGGTACGGCATGCGAGCGGCGGCGCCCATGCGGACCCGCACATCCGAAAGGGCAACCGCTACAAAAACCACGGCAAGGCATTGTAGTACGATCGGAAAACCCCCACCCCCGTCCTCCCTGCGGCGGAGATTAAATACGACCACCGGCGCCAGCAACACCAGGGCCGCAAGCCCCCAGGGGCGTTCCATACGAATCGCGGCCGCAAGTGCGTATGTCCAGTTCATCGTAACCTCACGGCTGGATTTGCCGACATCCGTCGATGATCACGCTTCCGCCTTGAGCGGGCGTGACATAAGGTCTTCCATCGCGCGTGCGGGCGGCTTGTTCTCAAAAAGCACCTCGTTCACCGCCGCGGTTATTGGCATCTCGACGTTATGCCTGTCCGCCAGGGCCATCACCGACTTTGTCGTAGCTACGCCCTCGACGACGGACTCGGTTTCGGCCAGGGCCTGACGGGGAGTCGCGCCCTTTCCCACCGCCTCGCCGAACGAGCGGTTCCTTCCCACCGGCGAAATACAGGTGGTCACCAGGTCGCCGGCGCCCGCCAGACCGTAGAAGGTCTCCCTCCTGGCGCCCATGGCCACTCCAAGGCGTATGATTTCGGCCAGCCCACGCGTAATCAATGCCGCCTTTGCGTTACAACCCGCGCCCTGGCCGTCGAGAATACCCGCCGCTATCGCCACGACGTTCTTGGTGGCGCCGGCTATCTCGACGCCCGCAAGGTCAGGATTTGTGTACACACGGAAATAAGAGCAACTCATCATCCGCTGGATGCGCAGGGAAAATTCCCGTCCGTCTGAGGCGACAGTGACGGTGGTGGGCAATCGGCGGGCGACCTCCGGCGCAATTGACGGGCCGGACAGCGCCGCCAGATCCGCCGGCGGAATATTGTCAAGAACGTCGCGGATAATCTGCGTGGGGCGAAGCAGGGTGTTGTTCTCGATGCCCTTTGCAACCGAACAGATCGGCGCCGCCACGGCGTAATGCGGCTTTAGCCGATGCCATACCTCCCGCATGAACTGCGTGGGAACCGCAGAAATGACGACGTCGGCGCCGTCGAATATCTCGCCGTCCTCGCCGGTAACCTCGACGCTGTCGGGCAGTCTGTGCCCGGGAAGGAAGCGCGAGTTTTCCCTCGTGCGCCGAAGTTCATCGGCGGCGTGGGGGAACGCCGACCACAGGCGCACGTCGCAGCCGTTCTGCGTCAGGATAACGGCGCAAACCGTGCCCATCGCCCCGTCGCCTATGATCGCTGCCCTGGTCGCCTTTGACATGGTTATGAAACTATACCCAGCCGCCTGAAAAGTCCAGACCCCTCGCGCACAACAGGCCTGAACGTCCGCCGAAAGTCCGCGAATACCTTTTACCCAATCTTTCACGAATCGGCGCTTGCGGACGCCCCCGACGCCTCTTGGAGTTTGCCTTGTGTGAATTATTCATTAAAATGCTCTTTCCCCCATAGGTTCTCGAAAAGGATTATTCATGACAGACAACTTCCACGTAAAGGAACTGGGCAACGGCATGACGCTTCTGGGCCAGGAGATGGACGGCGTCGCCTCGGCGGCGATGACGCTCCTTATCCCCGCCGGGGCAGCATACGACCCGGACGAACTGGGCGGCGCTGCCGCCGTCATCGCCGAATGGTTACTGCGCGGCGCAGGTCGGCGTGATACCCGCCGGCTGAACGACGCACTGGACTCACTGGGATGCCGACACGACGAATCCGCACACAGCGAGCATATCCAGTTCACCGCTTCGCAACTGGGCACGAATCTTCACCCGGTCCTGGAAATCTACGCCGACATCCTCCGCAGGCCCCACCTGGGGCCCGAGGCGTTCGAATCATGCAGGTCCCTGATTGCACAGGACCTCCAGGTCCTGGAGGATCAACCCGCGCAAAAGTGCAACATCGTCCTCCGGGAAAGATTCTACCCCCGCCCCCTGGGCAGGTGCGTTTACGGTTCGGCCGAAACGCTCGGCGCAATGAGCACCGACAATCTCCGCGCACACGCCGAAAAATCGCTCACGCCCCGTGGCGCCATTCTGGCGGTTGCGGGCGCGGTAAAGTGGGACCAATTCGCATCCCACGCCGAGAACCTCTTTGGCGACTGGTCCTCGCCGGGGGGGGGGGAAATCTCACCCCGACCCCAGCCGCCAAGCACACACCACATCCACAAAGACTCCGCGCAGGTTCACATAGGACTGGCGCATCGCGCCGCCGTCATAAGCGACGAGCAATATTACCCCGCCCGCGTTGCCCAGACGGTGCTCTCGGGCGGGATGAGCAGCCGACTGTTCACCGAGGTCCGCGAGAAGCGCGGGCTGGTGTATCACGTCTCCACGCGATACCACAGTCTGAAGAACCACGCCGGAATGCTCACATACGCCGCAACCGTCCCCGAAAAAACCGACGAAACATTCCGCGTCACCACCGGCGAACTGCGCCGCATGGGACAGGACATCCAATCGCGGGAAATGGACCGCGCAAAAACCCAACTGAAAAGCGCCCTGGTAATGCAGGGCGAGTCCACCTCCGCACGCGCCGACGCGCTCGCCGGAGACTGGTATCACCTCGGACGTCTCAGGACCCTGGAGGAAATCTCCCGGGCAGTGGAAAACGTCACAGCCGGGGACCTCGCCCGGTACGCCGAGTCGTACCCGCCCGATAACTTCACCATCCTGACGATAGGTCCACGCCGAATTAATGAAGACCGGACATAAGGAAACCCACGACATGCAGTTCGAGCACAAGGTACTCGACAACAGATTGAACATAATCGCGGAGGTCAATCCCGCCGCCGCCTCGATGGCGACGGGATTCTTCGTGATGACCGGAAGCAGGGACGAATCGGACGAAATCTCCGGCGTGAGCCACTTCCTGGAACACATGATGTTCAAAGGAAACCAACGCAAAAGCGCCGCGGACGTCAGCAGGGACTTCGACGAAATCGGCGCACAATACAACGCCGCAACCTCAGAGGAAAACACATTCTACTACGGCGCCGTGCTGCCCGAATTCCAGGACCGGCTTACGGAACTGCTGGGCGACCTGCTCCACCCGGCCATCAGGCAGGAAGACTTCGACGTGGAGAAAAACGTCATCGTCGACGAAATCGCGCGTTACCAGGACATGCCGACGTACAGGGTTTACGAACAACTGATGGCCGAACATTTCAACGGCCACCCCCTGGGACGAAGCGTACTGGGAACGCCCGAAACCATCGGCGCACTGAGCAGGGAGCAGATGCTCGAATATTTCAACAGGCGGTATTCCTCCGGAAATATCACCGCGGTGGGGGTGGGCAACCTCGACTTCGACGAACTGTCGGAAAAACTGGCGCATGTCTGCTCCGACTGGCCGCAGCTGCCCGCGCAGCGCCACCGACCCGGAACCCCCCCCGTGAAAGGCACAATAAAAGTCATCACCGACACGAAGGTGACGCGCCAGCACATCGGCATAGCCTCGGCCGGACCGCCATGCCAGGACCACAGCCGATACGCAGCACAGATACTCGCCACGATACTCGGCGACGTCACCGGCTCGCGGCTGTACTACGCCCTGGTTGAACCGGCCATGGCGGACGAGGCCCACATGTCATACGCGCCGCACGACCAGGCAGGTATGTTCTTCACGTTTATCTCCGCCGGTCCGGACCAGGCCCGGCGGGCGTACGACATCGCACTGGACGAGTTGAAAAAATTCGCCGCCGAGGGTCCCGCGGACGCCGAACTCCAGGCGGCGAAAAACAAAATCGCCTCCGCCGCCACGCTCAAGGGCGAACTGCCCATGGGACGACTCACAACCGTGGGACTCAACTGGTTGTACCGGCGCCAGTACCTCACGCTCGAACAGGAACTGCACGAGTTATTCGACGTAACCGCCGGCGACGTGATAGACGTAGCCCGCTGGTACGACCTGTGCGCCAACACGACGCTGCTGCTTGGGCCCGGCGAGCAACTATGACGAACCACCGGCAATCCCGGACTTACGACGCGCGGCGCGACCCCGCCGGTATGAAGGTCACCGTGGTGGGACTGGGCAGGTTCGGCGGGGGCGTGGGTGTCACCCGCTGGTTGTGCAGCCGCGGCGCCCACGTGACGGTCTCCGACGAGGCCGGCGCCGACGACCTGGCCGAATCCGTCGTGGCACTGGAACCCTACCGTCCCGAACTGCACCTGGGCGGACACGATCGCCAGGACTTCACCGCCGCCGACCTCATAGTCGCCAACCCTGCCGTACCGCCCGACCTGCCGCAACTCGCCGACGCCAAAAGCAAGGGCGTGCCAATCACCACCGAAATCAACCTTTTCATGCTCCGCTGCGCCGCGCCGATAGTCGGCGTGACCGGAAGCGCGGGCAAGTCAACCACCGCCGCGATGACAGCGACGATCCTGGCGCAAAAGTTCACGACCCATCTGGGAGGGAACATCGGCAAATCGCTGCTGGAAGACCTTCCGGACATCAGGCCGGGCCACGTGGTCGTACTGGAACTGTCGAGTTTTCAACTCCAATACCTGCCGCAAATCCGCATCAGCCCGCACGTGGCGGTCGTTACCAACCTGATGCCCAACCACCTCGACCGCCACGGGACGATGGAGGCGTACGCTGCGGCAAAAAAGAATATCTTCGCCTTTCAGTCCGCCCGCGACGTGCTGATAGTAAATGCGCGCGACGACGCCGTCCGACGCTGGGCAAGCGAAGCGCCGGGCGCCGACGAGACGTTCGATCCGGCCGGCGAGCCGTTCGAACTGGGCGCCCCAGGCAGGCACAACCAGGCCAACGCACAGGCGGCGTGGGCGGCGGCCAGGCAGTTCGACATATCACGCCGACAGGCCTCCGAGGCGCTGAAAACGTATTCATCGCTGCCTCATCGACTACAGTTCGTGGCCGAGCGCGGCGGCGTGGCGTTCTACAACGACTCCAAGTGCACCACCCCCGCCGGGGCGATACTCGCCCTGGAGGCGTTCGGGCCGCGAATGTCCGTGATAATCTTAGGCGGGTACGACAAGAAGATCAGTTTCGACGAACTCGGCAGGGCCGTCGCCCGCCGAGCAAAGGCAGCCGTCGCCATCGGTGCAACACAGCAAAAAATTATCCGGGCCGTCGAAAAACATCGCACCAGCCAATCGCCGCCCATATCCCCCGCCGAAAATCTCGAATCCGCCGTCAAGGAAGCAATCAACCTCGCCGCGCCCGGCGACGTCGTCCTCCTGTCCCCCGCATGCGCCAGTTACGACATGTTCGTCAACTACGAAAAACGCGGGGAAGAATTCGCCAGACTCGTTAACGAATTCGCGCAGCAGTATTGATTTTACCTACCGAACCGTAAAAACCGGCCTGTCACTGCTGGGAATCCGGGCCATCGAGAGGATGTAGAAAATAGGGACTGTCCCTTTGGAACTGTCCCATTTTTCCCATTTTTTATCCACGTTCCTTATGCTCCACCCCGAGTGAATTAACAAACTATTGCCCCTTTTGGGTAATCACAAGCATGTCGGGATTGGATTTCATTCCGCCGATGAACAAAATCGGTCCCGACTTCAATTCGACTGATGTAACTTGAATCCAGAAGACGCTTCACAAGAAGCATGAGGTAAGGTGACCAAAGCTTGCCCTTCCCTTCTGGCAACGATAACATTCGAAAAGCATGTCTACCTCGAATTGAGAGAAGCGGTCATGCGTGTAGCGAAGGTTTGACTTGTAGATACGGAGGGATTTCCTGTCTATATCTCCGTGATTCGCGCGACGGTTTCAGTTAGGTCAGAGAGCGATGAGGTTTTCGTACTCATGGGCACGACATTTCTCCCACGGGATGAAATAGTGAACGTCCACTTCAATATGACGACACGTAGTATGCAATTGCAACTTTATAACAAATGACACTCGGATTCTGTCGACGCATATTCCAGTAGCAGATTATACGTATGGCCAAAGTGGAGTAAATTACTCATGGACATATGTAAGAGATTCGGACACGCAGTCAGAAAGCGGAGAAAGGAACTCGGCTTTCTCAAGAAGAGTTTGCTGATAAGGCAGGTCTTCACCGCACGTATATTGGCGATATCGAAAGAGGGCAACGAAACGTAGCATTGCGTAACATTGAACGCCTCGCCAAAGCCCTTGGGGCAAGCGTGTCCGATCTTCTTTCAGATTTCTGATGAGGTGGTTATGGCTCCTACTGTAATGGAAATGGTGGCAACCCGGGAGCAGAAAACCTGATCGCAGCATGGGGCTTTGCCTGCGTGATTCAAGGCCTTAAAAAGACTATCCTTTTCGACACTGGCGGCGATGGTCGAATTTTGCTTAAGAACATGCATGAATTGGGTATAGAATCGAGGCAGATTGATGCAATAGTGCTCAGCCATATTCATGGCGACCACACGGGGGGATTGTTGGCCGTTCTGAGAATTCGTCCCGGTCTTCAGGTATACATCCCAATGGGTTTCCCAACCGCGTTCAAAGAACAAATTCGGTCGGTCGGAGGAAAACCAACAGAGGCAGAAAAATCTGAATTATTGTGCCACGATGTCATAACCACAGGTACTCTGGGTAAGGGCGCAATAGAGGAGCAAGGTTTATGTATCAACACTCGCGATGGATGGATTTTGATCACCGGTTGCGCACATCCCGGCATCGCGGATATGGTCGCTCAGGCCAAACAAGCCACGAACAGCCAGGTAAAGTCTGTAATTGGAGGGTTTCATATGGGCTGGCAGTCCAAATCTAAAATTGAATCGATCATTGAACAGTTCGTTGAACTGGGGGTTCAAAAGGTCGCTCCTTGCCATTGCACCGGTGCCCGGGCCCGTGACTTGTTCAAGAATCATTTTGGCGATTCTTGCATTCTTACCGGTGTGGGCCATGTCTTATCGTTTTAATAAACAAAACTGATTCTAAATCATTGGTTTTGTCTCACCGTACTTCCAACCATCCTAAAAAGACAGTCGATAGACTCGCAACGTATTGTCCAATTAGCACGAAGTGTTCTTTTAAGAGCGCGCCTTACTCGTCGGGGTGATGACCCGGAGGTCGAGCAAGGGGCACGAGGGAACTGGCTTCAGCGTGCTTGAGAAGCGGGTATCTGTGGACAAGGACCGGGGTTCAGGCCAGCTTTTCTGCCATTGAGGTCACGATCTGAAAGGCGTGGTCGAGATCGAAGGCCTCGAAATCTTGCTGCCGAAGCACCGGCCTGAGGCGGGGAAGCAACTGCCGGCGCAGTTCATCCTGGCGAGCAGGGCTTACATTCACGGGATCATTACCGGGCACGGCAAGCTTCTGGCGGATCAGTTCCACGAGGCTTATGTCATGGACATCGATATCCAACATGCGAACGGCGTGGTCGATGTCGTAAAAATCCCGAACCGCCACATCACGGCGTGTCAGCGCCGCCCGGAATTTTTCAGCCAGGGCTTCGAGCCTCGAGATGCACGGCAGCTGTAATTCCGGAATCATTGCTGTTTCTGTAATCGGATCCATGAGGATCGTTTTTGCAGCGCCCTGGAAAACCGGCGTGAGCAGCGGTTCACGAAGGCTGACTTCGATCTGGATTGTTTCGGTCTGGCCGCTTGTTAGAGAATCATAACCAACGGCTCCGAGGTATTGCGTAGAATTGTTCGCGCCACGTAGCGGCTGAAGAAGATGAAAGTCGGCCAGTTCTTTCGTCATGTCGGCAACAGCGGCTTTCATCGCTCCGGCATGCCTGCTTCGTTGCGCACGGCCTGCATCGACCCGTAGCGGGATAGCAAAATCCAGATCTTCGCTGAGGCGATAGAAGTCAACCAAAACCTTCGCCAGGCACGTACCGCCTTTGAATACAATCTGCTCATCTTCGGCAGGAAGCAGGTGAGCCAACAGGAGTGTACAGAAGTAGTCTTTCTCGATTAGCCTTGCCGCAAAGCCCGTTCGGGCGGCAGTAAAATTCACAGCCTCTCGGAAAAGCGCGACGTCCTCATGGAAGCGGATGATTGGCCGGTCACGCTTGCTCATTGAAAACCACCCCCCATCGCCGGTTTACGTCCCCTCGTTTGGGCAGGCTGGGAACCCACGGAATCAAGCTGGTGGAGGACTTGAGCCTTCGCTGGACCTTTTTGAGCAAAGGCTCGGGTGTTCGCAAACGCTCCAGTAATGCCCCGATTCGCCGGGCCGTTCCTTGATTGCCGTATCGAAGTGTCGTGTTCACAAGATCGGCCGGTGTGACTCGCTTGGCAGTCAGGTCCTTGCGAATCCACTCGTATCCGCGCGGAAGGCTGTCGAAACGCGACCAATCGTAAACGGCGTCCATAAGGGTCCGGACCCGCGAGGAATAAATAATCGTCAGGCCTTCTGGTGTGGGTACCTCCTCGGTGCCACCCAGCCGGGAATCCGCCACCTTGATCAGTGTCATCGTTACTGCCCCGATGGTCCGTTCGCCCGACAAGGCGTTGTTGTAGACATAGAGCCTGGCCGGTATCTGTTGATCATACCCATATCGCTGAAAAGCATTGGGACCGCACACCTGGTAGCGGCCGCTCTGGTCTTCCATGAGCGTATTCAGCACCAACGCCTCATCCGGGGTCCACCGGCCTCCGAGCGGCAATCGAGGCGGGACAAGATACAGGCCGCGCCGCACTTGGGCTAGAACGCCGTTACGGGTCATCCGGGTGAGCAGCTCTCGCTCCTGCTTGGGCGTGATTCGAAGAGGCTTCGTCAGTTCACCTGTTCGCACCGTCCGCAGGTTCCGCATCTGGGCGTATGCCAGCAATGAGGCTTCAAGTTGTCCGAGCTTCCTGGCCATGCATGCATTGTATTTCTTCCTAATTGCGTGTCAAGCAATTTGAGCAAAATAGAATACATTGCATCACGACGCCTGCGACCTCCGGGTTATGAGGGCAGGTCTGCCGATTCTCATAACCTCTTGGCCCAGCTAGATTTCGCGTAAGTGATTACCGCAAAAAGAGCAGCCAATTGTCATCATGTTCTACATGTTGCAGGCGTTGAACGCCAAATGATTAACGTTTTGATGACAGTTTTCAACGTCATTTTCAGCACTATACCTTGCTTCCGCAATCACTGCAATACTGACCTCTGCCGAGCAGGCGATGATCGCAAACTGGACAGCGTCTTAGCAGCCCAAATCGGCCTGCAGCCTCCCGGCCGGGCTTCACCAGCAGGATCAGCAACACAACGATGATCGTGATGGCCGTGCCCGTCAGATACTCCTTGCGAAAATACCTGGCACCATCGATTACTCCCTTGTCATCCAACCAGTTCACAACCAGCCAGATGTTGCCCAGGAGGACGATGCCTCCCACCAGGCTTAGCACCAACAGCTTTCGAATTCCAAGAGACAACATGTTGCACCTTCCTTTCTGCATTAGCGCATTCACCTCCGAGAATAGCGCAAAACGCAGAAGGGCGCAAGTGAAAACTGCCTCTCTTTTCTGCGAAGCGCTTTGCCCTCAGGGCTGCCCCTCATCCATCTTCATTCACTCGATCCGGACGGCCATCCCGGCCGTGTTCGTACTCGAACACGTAGCCTTCCTTTTCGAGCTCTTCATGGATTCCCATCCTGCATCACCTCCGTTTTCTTAAAAACAACGCAATACTCGTGTTTGATGGGCGGATCCTCCAGCTTGCCGTAGTACCTTCGGTCACTGGTACAGTTGTGCTGGACCTTGATGATGACGGAACGGATTTGGCCATGCGGGAAGTTGAGCACGTCTTTGACGATGGCTGTGTATTGGCCCGACCGCCGGACATCTCCAATGAGAACAGCCAGCCTTCCGCCCGGCATCAACGCGTCATAGCACCGCTTGAGACAGACCATTAACATGCGGTGGAACTGCTCGTAGCTCTCGAAGCTGCTCAGGTCGCTCGGGCCAGACTCATACCGCACAATGTTCCAGTACGGCGGATGAATCCAGATGAAGTCAAACTCGCCAGGTGGACCTTGCATGGTTAGGTCGAAACCTTCTCGAAGGTCGCCGCCCCAGAACCGAAGGCCTTTCTTATTGTACCGGTTGAGCCCCTCAATCACGTCCCGCGTGGTCCCTGAGCCGAGCATTGGGTCAGCGATACGCTTGGCCTTGTACCTCAACACGAGATTCTTGAAAAGTCGACCATCACAATTCCCCCGAAACGATGACTTGCCCCAGAGTGAGCATCGGTTCGGGTATGAAACGACCGAGGTCATAGCCTCGTCCTCGGCGTATACGTCGTAGAACCCATCGCCCAGCCGGCTCAGCAGGCCTTCCGAAGCTGCCTCAGACAGCCTCGCCCGCACCGTGTGTTCCGGCGTTCCCGGCCTTCGTTGCAGCACCTCTATGTGCAACTCCCTGATGTGACTCGCCCCCTTGGCATCTACCATCTCCAGGACAAGTGTCCTGATTGAAACTCCCTCCATCTTGCTTGCCTCCCCTGACTCAAGCGGCCAGGTCTCATGATATGGGCCTGGCCGCGGGCAAGGATATTGATGAACACGAGAGCCCCCCTCTTGGGCTTGGATCCCACGCCATAATCTGGCACAGAAACACAACACCGACGAGGAACCCGTCCAATAGAACAGGCCATATCCATCTAAATCCCACACGAACACTTGACGACGGGGTCCGAATCGTGTCTTATATGGCCTGCGTTTTTCCGTGGGGAGTTTCTGCACTTATAGGTGAGAAGACCATGGACGATCGTTGGCTATCGGTTGATGAAATAGCGGCCTACCTCGGCGTAAAGCGAGATACGGTTTACAAATGGATCGTGCGACGAGGAATGCCTGCGCACAAGGTTGGTCGACTCTGGAAGTTTCGGACGAAGGAAGTCGACCAATGGGTTCGGCGCGGCAAGGCTGCAGCGAAAGGTAATTGAGCGGGAGCACAAGAATGCTGAATCTGAAACTCAGAGACGAGTTCCTCGGGTCGCAGATGCCCGACACTGCGATTGAACTACGAAGGAGCGACAACAAAGGCGCAGCCCAACGAGACGCCGAGTACATTCTCAGCATCACGTATCCCACCACCGACGTCCAAACGGCTCTTCGGCAGATCAGTTCGGTTCGTGCCAAGCGGCCCATTGTTTTGATGGGCGACCGCGGCCGTGGCAAATCGCATATTATGGCAGTGCTGCACCATGCCGTTCAATCTTCCGACCAGGTGGAGCAGTGGGCAAAAAGCTGGGGAACCGGTCTTGATCTGCCTGCCTTAATGGATCTGGCCTTGGAACAGGGCTTCATCCCGATCTCTGAAGCAGTGCACAACAATGAGTACCCGCTCCTCTGGAATCTCCTTTTCGACCGGCATCCAAAGGGAGAGTATTACCGGGGGCAGTTTGAAAGTCTCAAGCAGCATATGCCCCCACGCTCCCTGCTTGAGAAGATGTTCGAAGAGCAGCCGACGGTTCTTGTACTGGACGAATTTCAGAAATGGTTCGACGGCCTGCCGACCAGAAACCGCGAAACCGGCGGCAACCCGCAGGAGGCCGCCTCTAATTTTATCCAGGTGCTTTCCGAACTCGCCTGCGACCGGCCGGAGATTCTCGTCCTGGTCGTCTCGGTCCTGAACAACTCGACCGACGCCTTTCGCCAGGTTCACCGCAACGATCCGGTCGTGGTCGATTTCCGCGGGCCCACAGCAAAGCAGGATCGCCAACGGCTGGTGCTTCATCGCCTCTTCGAGAACCGCACAAACATCCCCGCCAATGACATTGAGAACCTGGTATCCCCGTATGCCGGCGAGCGATACCGCCTGCGCTTCTCACACCTCACCGAGGCCGAGCGCGAACGGATCAACCAGGAGGCCATCCGATCCTGGCCGTTCAGCCCGGAACTGTTGAGTCTCCTGGAAGAGCAGATTCTCATGGCCGCGGCGGCCCAAGAGACTCGCGACCTCATCCGCATCCTGGCGCACGTATACCGCGCTCGCGGCAAGTCCACGCCGATCATCACGCCGGCCGACTTCTTCGTGGATGACGATTCGTGCGGCGTGCAGTCGCTGCTCGACTCCATCGCCACGGTCGGCGAGCAGGAAAAGCTCCGTGAGGTCGCGCAGAGCAACCTGCAGATCATCCAGGAGTCCGGCGAGGACGTTCCCCACGCCCGCGAGCTGGTCAGCTCGCTGTGGATGCGGTCCATGTCACCCGGCCGCACGGTAGGTGGCACGCGGCAGGAACTCCAACTGGATATCACGAAGCAGGCATCGATCGACGACAACGCCTTTCAGGCCGAGCTCAACCGTCTCATCGAGAACAGCAAGAACATCCACGGCGAGGAAAGCCCGGAAGGCCGGCTGCATTTCGAGATCGGCGAGAATCCCCGCTCGCTTGTCCGCGCCACCGCTCGCAACGAGAAGCTCTGGCAGCCGGGGGCGATGGCTTCCACCGCCGGCGAGATGACCTATCCCGGCAAGGACATCGAGCACATCCGCAACACGCTGAAACACCTGCTTGTTCCCGAGGCTCGCCAGCCCGCCTCCCGCGTCATCGTCCTGGGCCCGAAATGGAACGAAGATCCCTGGAGCGAGGTGGACGAGATCGACCATCCCGGCCGATGGGATCGGCCGGTGCTGCTGGGCATGCCTTCCCCTATCGCGACTTCTGGGGCAGATCAGCTACAGGGCCTTGGTGACTGGCTGGCAAAGCATGTTCCATCCAAACGGAACATGGTCCGCTTCCTTTTGCTCAAGCAAGACGCCGCCGGCATCTATGACGATCCGGAGCTGCGTTTCCTCGCCCGCTGCTCGTTCCTGACCTCGATTGCCTGGCACAGCGATCCGAAGTACCGGGCCCTCAAGAGCGACTTCGACAACCCATTGCGCGGCCGACTCAAGACAGATTTTGACCGCTTCGCCGTGTTAAAACGCTGGAACTACCAGGATCCGCCGGCGTGCGGCTTCCATGTCGAACGGATCGGCGCGCAAGGCAGCGACATCCCCGACAAGGTCGAGGAGATCCTGCACCGAGACCTGTTCGACCCCGCCGAATTCATGAACCTCGTGAAGGATTACGCCAAGGACTCCGCCATCGTCGGAGACCTGCTCGACGAGCTGGCTGAGGCCCCTGGCTCGCCCGAGAAGGAAGCCATGATCTACCTCGGCCAGACGCAGCTCTACGAGGAGATTCTCAAGGTTGCTGCCCGCGGCGAGATCGTCCTGAACGTCGATGGGGCCTGGGTTGGTAAACAGCCCGACCAGGAATACGAAGAGGCCTTGCGGGCCATCCGCGGCCGAGCGTTTCGTAGCGGGCAGGATGTCCGCAACGTACAACTCGCCCTCCCCGGCGCAACCGGCGGTTCGACCGTCACAGGCCCCGCCACCGGCGCGGGCGCCCAGCAGCCGACGCCCGGCGGCGCACCGGTCACCAAGCCGGGAGGCCTGTTCCCCGGTAGCGAATCTGGTGGAACCACGGCGCCGCCCGCCACCGGCGGGTCCGTCGTTACCCCGCCACCCAGTGGACAGCCGGCAACCCCACCGGCCGTAACGCGCTACCAAGCCTCGCAGGAACCGCAGATCGGAATCAATCTATGCGGCAGCTTCGAGCAATGGGGTTTGGACAACAGCGACACACTCCGCAGCGCGAAGATCGAGTTCCAAGGCCTGAGCGTCCAGCAGATCAAGCAGATCCTCCAGCGGCTGCCCTCGGCCTTCCGAGTCTTCGATCGACTTTTGATTCCTGGGCGTGAACTTTCGGCCGCAATCTTTGCAGAGCTTGATGCGACGCTTGCCCATCGTCTTGGTCTTTCGGTACCCCTTGTTGATCGAACTGCCGCCGCAATACGGGCACTTCGCGGGTCTTCCTCTTGCCATGTTGATCACCTCACGGGACACGCAAGAGGCCTGTGTATTTAAGCTTTTCGCTTTGCCGCACACGGGACATCCTGGAAAACCACAACATTTATATATCTCAAGTCCCGCGGCTCAGTCATGAGACTCGCAAACCCCTTTCCGGAACTCGCCATCGGCAAGATATTCGAAACGTTTCTGCCGGATTTCATGCTGGCCTTCGCGTTCTTTACGGCTCTGACCTACGCCGTCCTGGGCAAGCGGTTCGATCGTCAACGGTCTGCTGTTGTCATGTCGGCCGTGTTCGGAATGTCACTGGCTGTCGGGCTGGTCTGGTGGGAACAGGCCAATGATCTTTCCATCCGGAATCTCGGTCCTATCGCTGTGGGCTTTGCCATCATCATGTTGGCTGGCGTCATGTACCGTGCAATTCAGCGGATCGGCGGAACCTGGGCAGGCTTTGGCGTTGCCCTCGGTGCAAGCCTTCTGGTTTCCAAGTTGTTCGAGATCGGATGGTTCGTCGATGCTGATATTCTCCAGACGGTTATCACAGTCTCGCTCATCGTTGGAATCCTTGCGTTCATCATGCATACGCATAGCAGCCCTGTTTTCAAGAAAGGGTTGGCCAAGCTTGATCGTGTGAAGTTTGACCGGGGAGAGCTCAAGCGCAATCGTCACGTTTCAAAACAGCTTTCCGATAGGTTTCGAACTTTGCGACAGGAACCGAGTTCTTTTTCGGAACCCGCCGAAGCGCAGCAGATCGTTTCCCAGATACAACGAATGCTACCGGCTGAGGGGTGGCTGACCGGGCGTATGGCAGAGCTCCGCAAGAAAGCTCACCAACTACGAAACGGTCATGTAGCCAGGTTGGAGGAAACCCGCGAGGTCTTCAGTCGTTTGCCGACCTCGGCCAAGAAGAAGGCCGCAGGTGATCTTGCTCGCAGGTACAACCAGCTTATCGGTATCGACAAACGCCTGGAGCGACTGGACAAGGCCGTCGCTGCCGGTGAACAGAGAGTCCGAGGCCTGACCAAGCAGGCATGTGATCGGGCAGAAGCGTATGATTTTGCCGGCTTGGCGCATATTCTCAAACAGGCCGAGAAGCTCCAGAAACAGAATAGCAAGCTTCTGCGATTGATCGGTCGAACCGAGAAGAAGCTTACCGCCATCGCCCATCATGTAGCCGAGGAAGCTAAGCGGGTGACTCGTGCGTGAAGGTCGCAGCCCCTCGGCTGGAAGACCGACTTGATCCTCTCGAACCGCCGTACAAGTCTCGTGGCGAGGCCCAGGTCGGTAGAGTTCTTGACCGCTACGGCGTCCCGTTTTTCTACGAGCAGCCACTGCCTGTTCATGACCGCGGGGAGCACCGCATCTGGCATCCCGACTTTACACTGCCGACCTATGGTAATTTGATTCTCGAATATGCCGGCATGCCGGACGTGCCGGAATACCTGCAAGGGATTCGGCACAAGCAGCATGTCTACCGGGCCAACCGTATTCCGGCCGTGTTCATCTACCCCGATGATCTGCACGGCCCGCAATGGCCACAACATCTTCTGGATCGACTGGCGTATACAGCTGATCAGGAGCCCGGAAACTACGGAACTTTCACCGAACCAGATGGGTATCGCTAAAGATTTTTCTATCCGCAACTGCGCTATCGCGCGCCAGTTAGCGCCGCCGGGCACGTTGCGGGGGCAAAAAGCCCTTGCGCAATTCCTCGTTTCGCGCTACGGCGACCGAAGCGCAGGTGCATTGGAATCAACGACATAAGCAGCGCTGCCATAGTCATTGAGGTGAAAGGATTGTCGGATTGCAGGCACTGGCGCTTTGGCGTATTTATCCGCCATGCTGACAGCAACGTGTGCAAAGGAATCGTGTCGAATCGATGGCAATAACAGAACAAGACATTTTCTCCCCAACCCAGTGGGATGAGCTGACGAACACCCTGGAGCTTTCGCCGCGTCAGTACGACGTGGTGAGGTGCATCTTCAAGGGATTCTCGGACAAGCAAATATCCAGTGACCTGGGGATCAGCATTTCGACGGTCCGCAGCTACCTGTGGCGGCTGTTTGTCAAGTTCGATGTGCATGACCGCAACGAACTTGTGCTGCACGTGGTAGGCACCTTCATGGAGGAATGCAAAAACAACGGATGCCCTCGGCAATGATGACATTGAGGATGTTGGCATAGAGATTGACGCTTGTAAATTCCTGATTGTTGGTTATAATCACGACTTACGATTGCGATGAGTCCGAATGGCTTATCGCACCGGAGGTGCGTTGTTGCGCAGGGCGGGTCTCGCTCACTCGTATCTTCCTGCCTTTGGATAGTTCAAAGACGTGTCTGACAAGCGAGTGGGCTGTCAGGTACACGAACACTAGAGTTGATCGAGGAAGCAGAGCGAGAATATGTGGACACGAACAGCGGGAAAGATACTGACGATTCTTTTGTGCATAAGCGTAACGTCTGGCAGCGTTCACGCGGGTCAGCAGTATTTGGCTAGTACTGGACACTGGTATGAAGCTGTCTATAGCCCCCAAGGAATTACATGGGATACTGCGAATAGCAATGCCCAATCTCGTGGGGGGCATCTGGTAACCGTACACAGCGATGCGGAGAATCAATTCATTTTCACTCTTGTCAACGACTCCCGTTATTGGAATACAGATCCAGAGCATACACCTTGGGGGCCTTGGCTCGGTGGATTTCAGCTGCCTGGGGCACCTGAACCATCTGGCGGTTGGCAGTGGGTAACGGGCGAGCCGTTCAGCTATACAAACTGGCGTCCTCCCCAACCTGATAATGCTGGGAATGGAGAACACCATCTCCATATGTATGATACTATTCCAGACGGGAGCGGTCGCTGGAACGACCAGCCGGGAAGCACACTACTAAAAAGCTACATCGTGGAATATGAACCGACTCTTCCGCAGATTAGCCAAACCACGAAAACACCAGTGTCGAGTCTAATTACCATCACCCAACCTTCCAGTGATCAGTTGCACGTCTTTACTGGCGGGGGCAATCTTGACACAACAAAGCCAACAATCGTTCTTACTCATGGGTGGAATAGCGATCCAGAAAAAGCTTTTGGTGCATTAGCCGACACAATATCAGTAGCTGGGACAAATGCAAACATAGCTGCATGGGATTGGCAACATGATGCAAATACCGGCCTAAACCTTGGTAAAGCCGCATGTCGGGTGCAGAGTCAAGGCGAGGCGATGGGTAAAACCTTAGTCGATACTCTTGGAGCCGATTATGACGAAGAAATCCATTTCATCGGGCATAGTTTAGGCACACGAGTCAATAAGTACGCCGTAGATAGAATTCATGGGGATGGCTTGGCTTCGGAAAAGACACATGTGACTCTTCTCGACGCTCCGGACTTCCCCATTCCTGTTGCCGGAAGTGGAATCCCGCAGGATGCTGCATGGGTTGACAACTATGTATCCGCAGTAGGGATGCTCCAGGAGCAAGCGGCAAATGTTATTCTGCGTGGAAACATGCCTGGCGAACTACCGTCTGGTCTTATAAACATGGCCACGATTGTCGCCGATGCGGCTGAGTTTCATCGTTATTCCGTCGAATGGTATGAAGAAACTGTAAATCGTTCGTATGATAGCGATATGGGATTCCGCTGGTCTTTTGAAAGCGGTAATCTGAATGGAGCACATTCTTTGGGGAGCGTGTTTGCACAAACTACCGACTGTGACGATGACGAACTTGCCCTAAATCAGATTGATTGGTCGGAGGGGCAGTCAATCATTTCTGACAGGAACGCCATGTATGTCGGGCATGCCGGCCAAACTGCATATTTGGGGCTTAATGCTTTAACGAACCCTATAGCAGCTGTAGGTGAGGTAAGCGCAGAAATCGCAGAAAAATGGCTGGAAGAGGGCAGAGTATGGACATTGCGATTGATACTAGAAGAACATTCTCCTGCTTACGCTTGGGTACCACTGAAGATTCCGGAAGGTGCGCAATACATCTCGTTTGACTTTCTTTTCGAGAATGTCGGAGAGGAAGACTATCTCACCTTCGGGATTGATGAGGAGATGTTATTTGCTATCGAAGGAGAATATATCGTAGATGGCGAGGCTCTTAATAGTGGGTTACTTGATATCTCAGCCTATCAAGGCCAAGAAGCGGAGTTGTTTTGTGGGCTCAACAGTGATGGTATAGCTGGAGGAAGCATGACTATTGAGGGTATTCAATTCACTGCAGTTCCTGAGCCGGCAACCATCAGTCTACTTGGGGTTGGACTGCTCGGCTTTCTTCGACGCAGGAAGAAGATCACGAGATAAAATCGGAGGATTCGACAAATGACAAGATCAAATGCAATAATCTCGACAATGGCAATCTGCTTGCTGCTTGCCGCTTCGGTAAAAGCGGGTGTAGATACCTGGTATGGCAATGGTAGCTGGCAAACGGATGCTGTTACGACTGTCGGTTACGAACAAGTGGCCGCGAACCTGAACGCCAGTGGCATGTTCGCCCTCGGAACAGGCCGACTCGATTACTGGTACGACTATGGTGCAGGTTTTGCAAAATTACGAGTTTGGTCCTGGATGACCACTGCGGCAATTCCACCGTCTTTTAGAACACGATATAACTGCTCTCCAGTTGCATGCAGGTCGAAATCGAAGCCCTCATACTTGCGTATTCCATCATAAGGCGGCGAAGTTACAACGAGGTCAATGCTGTTGTCAGGTAATTGCTTGATTCCTTCAACGCAGTCAATGCATTGAATCGTATCTATCCAACCCGACAAAACGTATGAATTATTTATGTGCTTATTACTCATTCATTTCAAGATTATCTTTTATTATCTATAAATTGCAATTTTATCGCACATATGCGTTGGGTCAAGGAAGGAATTATAACTCATTTATTATTCTCAGGGATTCAGGTCGGTAGCGAGGTTTGCGATTCGCATTTTGAGCGGGGCAATATTCTGACGGCGGGATTTCGTCATGGGGATGACAGACGGAATTAGGTTAAAAACGGGACGGTCCCTGAAAAGATAGGGTCGGAGCATTCACGACAGCCCCGATGGGGCTTGTAAAAATACACATATCAAGACCCAGGCCTGCCGGCCTGGGCTAAATACGAATGCCCCCGTCGGGGTCTCCGCTGCGCTAAGACTTCCAGGGCGAGAAAAAGCGGTCAGTTTGAGATTTTATAACCTTCGTCTATCCCGTCGCGTCTTCGGCAATCTTGCGGACCTTTTCCACCAGGCCGCTTGCAGTATCCTCGTCTTTCGCCTCTGCGATGATGCGGATGATGGGCTCGGTGTTGGACGGGCGGACGCAGACCCACCCGTCGGTCAGGTCCACCCGCAGGCCGTCGGAGTCGTTAAACCTCGCGTCGGCCTGGGCGGCGAACGCCTCGCGCGAGCGGGCGAGAATTTCCGGCACGTCTCCGGCAGCCACGGGCATCCTGATCTTTTTCACGACGTACCGCGGTATCTCGTCGACGAGCCGGCTGAGCGGCTTGCCGCTCTGGGCCAGGTATTGCAGTACGTACGCGATGCCCACCAGGGAATCGCGTACGTAGACCACTTCGGGCTCGATGACCCCCCCGCCGCCCTCTCCGCCGAGGATACAGTTTTCGCGTTTCATCGCCTCGACGACGTTCGCCTCGCCGGTCGGCGCTCGGACCACGCGGCAGCCGGCCCGTGCGGCGATGTCGTCCACCATGCGGGAGGTGGAAAGGTTCGTGGCGATCGCGCCCTTCCTGCCGGACAGCACAAAGGCCGCCGAAAGCGCCAGCGTGTATTCCTCGCCTACGAACCTGCCGTTCTCGTCCACTATCGCAAGCCGGTCCGCGTCGGCGTCCTGTGCGAATCCCGCCGCCGCTCCGCACCGACGCACCGCCCGGCACAACTCCGAGAGGTTCGATTCCACCGGCTCGGGCTCGTGAGCGAATATCCCGCTGGGCTCGGCGTTAATGTGCACCAGGTTGCAGCCCAGACGCTCCAGGAGCATGGGGGTTTCCAGGCAGCCGGCCCCGTTGACGCTGTCGAGCACGACGGTGAATTTCCGTCTGGCCACCGCCTCGGCGTCGCACCGGTCGCACACGGCCCGGACGTGCTCGTGATTCGCGCGGTCGTTTGCTGTTTCGGTCCCCTGACGGTCCCAACGCACGTAGGCGAATTCGCCTCGCTGACGGACCCGCTTCAGTTCCAAGGCCTGTTCGCCCCGAAGCGCCTCCCCGCCGGAGCGGAGGAACTTCAGGCCGTTATATCTACCCGGATTGTGCGACGCGGTAATCACCACGCCGCCAGCGGCGCCGATCTTCGCCGTCATCAGCGCTGCGCCCGGCGTGGACACCACCCCCAGGTCGACCACGTTCACGCCCGAGGCGAGCAACCCCGCCGCCGACGCGTTGCGCAGCGCCGGTCCGGACGGACGCGTGTCTCGCCCGATCGTAACCGTCACGCCCGAGTCGAGCATCGAGGCAAACGCGCTTGCGAACTGGCACGCCACCTGCGGCGTCATGGTCTCTCCCACCACGCCTCTTACCCCCGATACGCCTGCCATCAACCTATCCATCGCATGCTCCTTCAAACAAAAGATACCGAAAACCCATATATTCTCAAGGCCGAGGTGTATAAAATGCCTATCGGTATGTCATCGCATGAGTATTTCCCCGGAAGTTAGGCGCTTGTAAATCGCCGCAACATACGATAAAGTACCGGTAATGGACACGGACGACAAAATGACTCAATCACAGGCCGAACAATCCCCCACCAGCGGAAAGGGAAAGGCGTTTTTCGACCGCGCAGACGAAGTCGCCGAAACAGGAAACTGGGACTTTGCCATCGAGATGTACATCGAAGGCATCAGGCGCGAGCCGGAAAACCTCGACCGCGGATACAAACCCCTGCGGGAAGTGGCGCTGCGCCGAAAGGCGCAAGGCGGAAAGGGTCCGGGAATCGGCGTGCAGATCAAGTACCGTCCCGGAAAAGACCCCAGGGAAAATCTCGCAAAGGCGTCGTTCCTGCTGTCGAAGGAGCCCGGTTCGGTCAGTTACATGGTACAGTTCCTCAAGGCGGCCAAGGCCTTGGACCTCCACGACGTGATGAAGTGGATTTGCGACATCCTCCTGGAGGCCCAGCGACAGGCCAAGAAACCCGACAAGCGCACGCTGATGCTCCTGACAGACGCATACGAGCAGATTCAGGACTACGCGCCCGCAGTGGCGGCGTGCGAAATGGCCAAGCAGGTCTCCCCCAACGACCCCCAGTTGGGCGAACGCCTCCACTCATTGTCCGCCCAGTTCACCATCAAGCAGGGAAAGTACGACCAGGAAGGCGATTTCACTAGGTCCGTAAAAGACCTCGACAAGCAAAAGGAACTCGTCCAGAAAGACGCCATGGTCCAGGACGAGGGGTATCTCAAATCCCAGGTCCAGCGGGCAAAAAAAGAATATCTCGAATCGCCCAACGTTGCGGGCAAGATCAACGCCTACGTCGATGCGCTTCTTAAATTCGAGGACGAATCATACGAAAACGAGGCCATCGACGTGCTCAACAAGGCCTACAAAGACACCGGCGCGTACCAGTTCAAGATGCGCATTGGCGACATAAAAATCCGCCAGATGACCCGGAAGTATCGAAAACTCGTCCAGGCCGGCGACAAGCAGGCCGCCGTCGAACACGCCAGAAAGCAGCTCGAATTCGAACTGAAGGAATACGCCGAACGCGTTCACAACTATCCCACGGACCTCGCCGTCAAGTACGAACTGGGAAAACGCCAGTTCCTTGCCGGACAATACGACGACGCCATCGCATCGCTTCAGCAGGCGCAGCGCGACCCGCGAAGGCACATCCTGGCGATGAACTACCTCGGACAGGCGTTCCACAAAAAGGGACTCCTGCCAGAGGCGGAGGAAACCTACCGCAGGGCGCTTGAAACCGAAATGTCCGAACAGCGCACCAAGGAAGTGCGATACAACCTCGGCGACATCCTCGAGAAGCAGGGCAAGCTTGCCGAGGCGCAGGAGGAATTCTCCGACGTCGCACAGGTGGATTACACCTTCCGCGACGTGCGCCAGCGCCTGGAGAACATCAGAAAAATACTTGCCCAGAAGGGCGCAGAAGGTTAAAAAGACCCGCCGCTTTGAACAACCACAACGGAGCGAACTATGCCACAATCCTTATCCGCCAAAAAACGATTAAGACAGAACATCAAGAGGCGATCGCGAAACCGCGGCAGAAAAAAATCCGTAAGGCAGGCAGTACGCGAGTTTAACGACGCCGTCGCCGCCGGCGACGCAGAAAAGGCCTCTCAACATCTCCGCCAGTGCTACAGGCAACTGGACGAGGTGGCCCAAAAGGGCACCATTCACAAAAACGCCGCCGCACGCAAAAAGGCACGCCTGACAAAAAAACTTTCGCAGATGAAATCTCAATAAGCGCCTTCATCTACTGGCACACCATGTACCGTCCCCGCAGACGGGCCTTATTTTCTCTACGGTCGGAGCACGCGTCAAAACCCGTCCGGCCGTACAATTAATTCTGAAATCCCAACTTATAGTATTTGTCGTCCCAGAAACAGCGCGTATAAAATATAAGTAGTGAACGTTCCCATCGAACACGACGACGCCGGATGCGCGGCAGTAATCGTAGCCCACCCAGACGACGAGGTTATCTGGTGCGGCGGGTTGATACTCCAAAATCCGGCATGGGAGTGGACAGTCATGAGTCTGTGCAGGGCAAATGACCGGGACCGCAGAGACAAGTTCGATCGTGTCTGCAGACACATCGGGGCCGAAGGTATTATCTGCGATGTGGACGACAGCAATCCGCTAAGTGCGATAGACCCGGCCAAAGACATAGGCGGGCGGATTACAAAGCACCTCGGTGGGAAGGTCTGGGACATGTGCCTCACGCACGGGGCCAATGGCGAATACGTCCACCAGCGGCACCGCCAAATCCACCGACAGGTGCTTCGCCTCGCCGGCGAGGGCGAACTGCGCTGCCGCCGGCTGTGGACTTTTTCGTACGTCTGCGGCTCCGATAGCGGGCGCTGCGCCGCTGCCGAGGACGCGGATGTTAAACTGCCGCTCAGCGAAGAGCAACACCGCGAGAAAAAGAGAATCATTCACAAGATGTACGGATACGGGCGCGATTCTTTTGAGGTCAGGGCGTGCACGTCGCCCGAAGGATTCGATCGGCACATCGGTCCGTCAAATCCGTAGTCCGGTGGATCGTGCAAAAGGACAACTAACATGAAAGTCCTGGTGATTTACGACTACCCGCCGACGCCGGCCGGCCTTGCCACGCAGGGCGACCTGCTGTATCGCGGCCTGAAGGAAATCGGTGTAGACGCCCACCCGGCGCACTTCGAATCGCCGCAGGAGAAAGAATGGTATTACCGCTGGTTCGAGCCGGACGTCGTGGTGGGTGTGGGATACTGGGGGCACACGCCCCATCTCATATTGCACCCGCAGAGGTACGGCATACAACCCATACCGTGGCTGGTGGCCGACGGATATGTCGCCAATTACCAGGAAGTAATAAATTCTCTTCCGCTGGTTCTGGTGACGAGCCGGTGGGTCAGGGACATTTACGATCGCGACGGAATTGATGTATCCAAGTTCGAAGTCCTTCCCGTGGGTTGCGACACCGAAGCGTTCTGCCCCCGCGACCGCGACGACCCGAAAATCAGGGCGATCCGCGAATCGCTGGGCGTGGCGGACGACCAGATTATGATCCTGACGATAGGCGGCGACGCCGCATCCAAGGGCGCACAGGAAGTAATGGAAGCGCTGGCGATGATCGATACCAGGGCGCCGGACTGGAAATACGTCTGCAAGGTCTGGCCCCAGCCGCGGACCGAACAGCAGAACCTGCACGACCTGCAACTGGCGCTCCACCTGGGAATAGACAAGAACGTAGTGTACACCACCAGCCGCATCAGTCGAAACTTCATGCCGCACCTGATGGCCGCCTGCGACATCTACGCCGCACCCTCGCGCCTGGAGGGCTTTGGAATGATCCAGGTCGAGGCCAACGCCTGCGGAAAACCCGTAATCGGAATCAAGGCCATGGGAATGCTGGACACCATGGTGCACAAGAAGACCGCATTGCTTGCCGGGGTGGCTCAGGAAATCCGCGCTCGCGAGACCATGCTGGGCGTGGATGAAGGCTACGAGGAAGGACACCGCGTAGTGTTCAAGCGGCCCCGAACAGTGGACTTCCGCGCCAGCGTGCACGACATAGCCGATTACCTGATGCAACTGATGACGAATGAAAAACTGCGACGAAGCATGGGACAGGCGGGACGCAAGCGCGTCGCGGAAAGATTCGACTATCGCGTGGTGGCGCGGAAGTTCGCGGACATCGTCACGCAAAAACTGGGAATCTCGTGAAATGTTCGAGTACGACAATAAACCGATCGCCGACGCCAAACAAGCGGCCCTTGGGGTGCTGCTGAGCAACAGGCACGGGCCGTACCGGCATCTGCCGCGAGCGGCTCAATGGGGCTACCCCGAGCCATACACACGCGACCTGCTCATCTGCGGGCTGGGCGCGATGTCGTCGGGCGACGTCAAACTGATGCTGTCCCTGCGCCGGGTGCTGGAAAACCTGGCGAAGAACCAGAGCCCCCGCGGACACATTCCCTCACTGGTCCACGACCCGCGGGACCGCGGCGCCTGCGACACGACTCCGCTGTTCCTGATGATACTGGCGATGTACCGGCGCGTCTGCGGCGAGGAGGACTTCCTCAAACAGGCCGCCGAAAAGGCACTGACCTGGATGGAATACCAGAGCCCCTCAGATACGATAATGGTCGCACAGATGCCCACCACGGACTGGCGCGATGAGCAATGGGTCCTGGGATTCGGACTGTACGTAAACACAATCGTGTATGCGTATCTTCGTCTGTTCGAATTGCACGACAGGGCCGACGAACTGGTCCGGCTGATGCACCGGTTCACCATAACCGCAAACTTCAAGCACCGGCACGTGCACGAAGGACTCACCGTCCGCCACAAGCCCTACTATGCCCTATGGTCATACAAGTTATTCAGCAGCGAACGGTTCGACCTGCTGGGAAACAGTCTGGCCATCCTTACCGGAATCGCGACGCAATCGAGGGCACAGGACATCATCTCCTGGACGGAACAGGAATGCGACGCCCTCAGGGCGCGAGGTGACCTGAAAGCGGACCTGCCACCGAATTTCTTCCCGTATGTCCAGCCGAACAACCCCGAATGGTCGTCACGCTACCAACAGCACAATCAGCCCGGAATGTACCACAACGGTGGGGTCTGGCCTTTCGTTTGCGGATTTTACATCGCCGCTCTTGTGGCCGCGGGCAAAACCCGTCTTGCGCGGCGAAAGTTAAGAATTCTTACGGAACTCGTGCGCCGCGCAAAAAATCCCGAACTCGCATTCGGTTTTAACGAATATCTCCGCGCACAGGACGGCAGCCCGTGCGGGCACGACTGGCAGAGCTGGTCGGCGGCGATGTACCTCTACGCCGCCGCCTGCGTGGAGCGAGGCGACACGCCGTTCTTCGACGAGATAAGAAAGCACCGAAGACAGGAACCTTCCCCGGCCCAGCCGGCGCCGACGGCGGACACCTCGCCCCTGCCGCCCATCTCCTGATACGCAGCGACGGCACGGAAATGAATCCCCATAAAAAAACGCTATAATGCACGTCGTGAATGATATGCGGAACTACGTTTCGCGCGGGGGCGAGAAACTTGCCGCCGCCCTGGACGCATTCGCCCTGGAGGTGGCGGGATGCGTCTGCGCAGACTTCGGCGCCAACGTCGGCGGGTTCACCGATTGCCTGCTGTCGCGCGGGGCGGCCAGAGTCTACGCCGTGGACACCGGCTACGGCGAACTGGCGTGGAAACTGCGGAAAGACCCGCGAGTGGTAGTCATGGAGCGGACAAATGCACTGCACGCAGAGGCGCCCGAGGCGGTTGACCTGGTCGTGATAGACATGGCCTGGACCACCCAGGCGTTCGCAATCCCCGCCGCTGCGCGATGGTGCAAAGACAGGGCGAAAATAATCTCGCTGCTCAAGCCCCATTACGAATACGAGAAACTCCACGGCCACAAGCCGCCCGCACGCCTGGAATTGGGCGAATCGCAACAAATCCGCCGCGAAGTCTGCGAAAACCTCGCTCGCTCCGGACACGCCGTAATCAAAACCATCCGGTCCCCCCTGCTCGGCAAAGGCGGAAACGCCGAATTCCTCATCCTTATAAACAACAGCAGGGATGCACAAGATACGCGGGATAAAAAATAATTGATCCAGTTACAGAGCACGGTTTTTCGGCGCCGGCGGAAAATATTTTGTCGGTTTTCGATAAAGGGCTTCAAAGCAGGCCGTTTTTTGATATATCCTATATCCCATAAATCCCGCGTATCCCTGCCTGCTCCGTGGGGCGGGCCTGCAAAATACTGACGGCCGGCTATGAGTGATTTCGTTCATTTACACGTACATTCGCATTATTCGCTGCTGGACGGGGCGATCCGCATCGAGGACATGGTCGCCAAGACCCGCGAGTTCGGCTGCGGCGCCCTGGCGCTGACGGACCACGGAAACCTGTTCGGCGCGATAGACTTCTACACCGCCGCAAAAAAAGCGGGCGTAAAGCCCATCCTCGGCATGGAGGCGTACATATCGCCCACCACCCGCCGCGACCGCTCCATGGGCAACATCCAGACCGCCGCCTACCACCTGCTGCTGCTGGCGATGAACGAGGTCGGCTGGGGGAACCTGATGAAACTCTCCTCCCGCGCATACCTGGAGGGCTTCTACTACCGCCCGCGGATAGACAGGGAACTTTTATCCAAGTTCAACGAAGGGCTGATATGCACCACCGCGTGCCTCAAGGGCGAGGTGCCCTCGGCCCTGCTGGCCGGCAACACCGACAAGGCCCGCAAGATCGCCGGACAGTACCTGGAAATTTTCGGCCCGGAGCGGTTCTTTATCGAGGTCCAGTCTCAGGGTATCGCCGAGCAGGAGCAGGTGAACCCTCACCTGGCCGAGTTGGCAGAGGAACTCGGCGTGGGCTTGGTGGGCACGAACGACGTGCATTTCCTCCACCGCGGCGCCAAGGACGCACACGAGGTGCTCACGTGCATCTCCACGGGCAAAACGCTCAGCGAGGACGGCGTACAGTCGGCCTACACGCCCGAACTGTACCTGAAAAGCCCCGAGGAAATGGCCGAGGCGCTGAAAGACTTCCCACAGGCCCTTTCCGGCACCGCCCGGATAGCCGAAATGTGCGACGTGGAACTGGACTTCTCAGCCAAACACATGCCGCGCTTCACCGCGCCCGACGGATCGACGCCGAAGCAATACCTGCGCAAAATCGCACGCGACGGATTGAAAGAAAAACTGGGCGACGACGTTCCGGAAGAATACACCCGGCGCCTCAAAAAGGAGTTGGAGGTAATCGAGCAGAAGGACTACTGCTCGTACTTCCTGATCGTACGCGATTTCGTGAAGTTCGCGCGCGACCGGGGCATCCCGTGCGGCGCCCGGGGCAGCGGATGCGCCACGCTGCTGGGATACTGCCTGGGCATCTCGAACGTTGACCCCGTCCGCTACGGTCTGCTCTTCGAGCGATTCACCGACCCGGCGCGCGAAGAAGACCCCGACATAGACGTAGACATCTGCCAGGAGGGGCGGTCCGAAGTGCTGCAATACGTCCGCGACAAGTACGGCCACGTCGCGCAGATAATCACCTACGGCACGCTCAAGGCCCGGGCCGTGCTCCGCGACGTCGGAAGAGTAATGGACATGCCCCTGGCGCAGGTGGACACCATCGCCAAGAAGGTGCCCGAAGGACCGGGCGTCACCCTCCAGGGCGCCCTGGTGGGCGAACCGGACCTGCGACGGATGCACGAATCAGACCCGCAGGTCCGCAGAATGATAGACCACGGGCTGGAACTGGAGGGACTGGCGCGTCACGCCGGCGTGCACGCCGCAGGAGTGGTGGTCTCTGATACGCCGCTGGAAGACCTCGCGCCGCTGTATCGCCAGGCCGACAGCGACGAACTCATCACGCAGTGGGACGGGCCCACGTGCGAAAAGATAGGACTGATGAAAATGGACTTCCTGGGCCTGCGGACGCTGACCATACTCCAGCGGGCCAGGGAACTCGTCCGCCGACGAATGGGCAAGGACATCGACCCGGAAAAACTGCCCCTGGACGACCCGGAGGTGTTCGAACTGTTCAGCCGGGCGCGGACCGACGGTGTGTTCCAGTTCGAATCCGACGGGATGAAAAACGTTCTGCTCCGGATGCAGCCGGGCAGCATAAACGACCTCATCGCCGCAAACGCAATGTTCCGCCCCGGACCCATGGACCTTATCCCCTCCTATTGCGCTCGCAAGAACGGCTCGGAGGAGGTGCCGTCGGTCCACCCCCTGGTGGACGACATCCTCGCCGAAACCTACGGAATAATGTGCTACCAGGAGCAGGTGATGCTCGTGCTGAACCGCCTGGGCAAACTGCCCCTGAACACCGCGCTTACCCTCATCAAGGCGATATCCAAGAAAAAAGAGCACGTAATCGAGAAGCAGCGACCCGACTTCGTCGCCGGCGCCCGCGAAAACGGCATCGAACACGACGAGGCGGAACGACTCTTCGAATTGATCCTCAAGTTCGCCGGATACGGATTCAACAAGGCCCACTCCACCCGCTATGCCGTGGTCGCCTACCAGACGGCGTTCTTCAAGGTCCACTATCCGCGGGAGTTCATGGCGGCGCTGCTGACCTTCGAGAGCGGCGATACCGATAAGGTCGTGCAGTATCTCGCAGAGGCAAAGCGCATGGGAGTCGAGGTGGACAGGCCCGACATAAACACGTGCGAGGCGGACTTCACCGTTGACGGACAGGTCGTTCGATTCGGACTGGCGGCGGTCAAAGGCGTCGGCAGCCGGGCAGTGGACGAAATCGTCCGCGCCAGGCAGGAGGGCGAAAACTTCACCGACCTGTACCACTTCTGCCGCCAGGTGGACCTCCATGCCGTCAACCGCATAGCAATCGAGGCGCTTATCAAGTGCGGGGCGTTCGACTCGCTCGGCGCTCATCGGGCCGCCATGTCCGCCGCCGTCGACGAGGCCGTACAACTGGGACAATCCCACCAGCAGGACCTCCGCAGCGGACAGATGAACATATTCGACGTCATGGACGACGGGCAGGCCGAACCGGCGGCGGCGAGGTTTCCCGACGTAGAGCCCTGGTCGGAGTCGCAGCTGCTTGTGGCCGAGAAGGAGACCCTGGGCTTCTACGTCACCGCGCACCCGCTGGCGCGGTACGGGCGGGAACTTGCCTCCCTGTCCACGCCGCGGGGAATCGCACTGGGAAGAATCAAGGACAACCCGCCGCCCGGAAGGATAACCGTCGGGTGCACGATCGCTTCGGTCAGACCCATGCTGACAAAATCGGGCAGGTCCGCCGGGAAGAAGATGGCCCGGCTGACGATAGAGGACCTCACGGGGCGCTGCGAGTCGATCGTCTTCGCCAACACCTACGA
>CAYZPY010000012.1:0-32255 GCA_964480425.1 uncultured Planctomycetaceae bacterium | reverse complement strand
TAAGTTTTTTCACGTCTACTTACGACAATCATTTACAGACAAAGCAATTGGCTCCGACCGTTGCCAAGACGCCATCGGCTGCGTTAGTATGGTCTGCTCTTTTGGAAAGATTCGGTATGTCGAAAATAGTATCGGTGATAATTCCCGCCGCCGGTCGGGGTCTGAGATTCGATTCCCGGCGGAACAAGATATTCGTCCACCTGGCGGGGCGGTGCGTGTTCCTGCGGACCATCGACATGTTCGCAACGCGCCGCGACGTGCGCCAGATACAACTGGTTGTGGCGCCCGACCAGGTGGATGAGGTTACAGAACGTTATGGCGACGAACTGGCCCGCCTGAACGTGACGGTCACGGCCGGTGGGGCGGTGCGAAGCGAATCCGTGCAAAACGCACTGGGCCGCCTGGACGATGCGTGCGAACTGGTCTGCATTCACGACGCCGTCAGGCCATGCACGCCGCAGCGGTGCATAGACGCCGTTTTCGCCCACGCGGGCCGGACGGGTGCGGCGATACTGGCCTGGCCGGTCCACGGAACCATAAAGAAAGTCTCCCAGGACAATCTCATCGAGCAGACGCCGGACAGGGACCGACTGTGGCAGGCGCAGACGCCCCAGGTGTTCGCCACAGATCTGATTATCTCGGCGTACGAATCCGGGCGCCGGGCAACCGACGACGCCGCGCTGGTCGAGGATATGGGCCACGAAGTAAGTGTGGTGCCTGCCCATCCATGCAATATCAAGATAACCACTCCCGAGGACCTGGCGCTTGCAGAGGCGATATTTAAATCCGCACAAGAGATGTGACGTCACCAACGGAACACGCCGATGAAGATAGGCATATTATCGGATTCACACGGTAAGGCGGACCGCCTGCGAGCGGCGCTGAACGTGCTGGTCGAGAACAAAGTCGAGACGATCGTTCATTGCGGCGACATCGGCTCGCGGAAATTCATGGAGATGCTCGCCGCCACGGGCGTGCCGGTTTACCTGGTGGGGGGCAACATGGACAAATACGTGATACGTCTGGAGGCGAGCGCAAAGGATCACGGCATCCACTTCGACTGGGACCGGCTGGAGGTGCCCATCGGCGACGGCAGATACCTGGTCGTGACACACGGGCACAAGGGGCACATACTGGAGGAACTGGTGCTGGGAGGGCAGTTTCCGTACGTTTGCCACGGACACACGCACGTTGCGCGGGACCAGCGCGTGGGACAGGTGCGCGTTATAAATCCCGGCGCGCTGCATCATTGCCCAAGGCATACCGTCGCGGTGCTCGACACCGAATCGGACGAGGTCGAGTTTATCGAGGTTCCGTAAATTTGGTTCGCCCCGGGGCGATAAATCCGCTCATGGCGGCGAATACCTCATCTGCGGTTATGTTTTCAATCGGGTCCGATTGTATAACACTGACGTTTCGGCCTATCGGTCCAAAATGCCTGTGATTGCTCGGCCCGAACAGGGCTACGGTGGGCGCACCAACTGCGGCGGCAAGGTGCGTAACGCCGCAGTCGTTTCCGACGTATCCGCACGACCCGGCCAGTATCCCCGCCAGCGATGCAAGCGCAGGCGAGCGTAAGAGGGGAAAGTTCCGCTTTATTTCAGCGATTCGGCTTTCTTCCCACCTGTCGAGTTCCACCGGGCCGATTACGAAAATGACTTTCGGTTTCCCGGATGCGTCCCGCAGCATTTGCCCCAGTTGCAGGAAATTACCTCCCGGCCAGCGCTTCTCCGGCGCTGCGGCGCCGGGATGTATAATGAAGTAATTTTGCGCTGCGTCAAGCCCGAGTCGGGCCATTTCATTTTTGCTTTCATCGCGCCATTGTTCGTTTATTGTCCAGGTGGTGTCCATAGGCGCGGGCTTGAGCCCGTCGAGCATGTTGCACCATAGTTCGAGCAGATGTCCGCCATAATGTTCCGGGGGACGGACGGGCAGATACGCCGCATCCGCCGCGCCGCACAACGACGCCAGGCGCAGACGCGCCTCGTCGCCCTCGGCGGGGAAGCAACTTATCAGCCGATCGTGACGGCCGAGAATTTCACCCAGACGGCACTGCTCCAGAGACGCATCGATGAATATCTCGTGCATCGGCAGGGCGTTAAAATCAACCGTTCTTTGCGCGATTCCCGTGCATGCGAGCAGTTCGGACTTTTCGCGCCCGGCCACGAGTGTAACATCGCCACGGATGCGGGCGATAAGATGGCCGAATATTATCAGGTCGCCAAGCGCACCGGGATGAATTGCAAGTATCTTCAATCTCGAATCTCAAACTTGCCCCATCGGGATCTCAAATTTCTACTCTATCCATCCGCCGCCGAGCAGCGTGTCGTGTTTGTATGCGACGGCGGCCTGTCCGGGAGCAACGGCAGGTACCGGCCGGTCGAACTCGACCTCGAAGCGTTGCGGGCCGGTTATTCTCACGCGCCCAGGCGCGCCGGGATGATTGTAGCGGATTTTTACCGTTGCCTGGAACGATTCGGGCAGGTCGAGGTGCCAGTTCGCGTTAGATGCGGACAGGCGGCGCGACAGAACCTCGCTGCGGGGTCCTATGACGACCCTTGCCGTGTCGGGCTCTATCTTCGTTACGTACATCGGCTCGCCGGCGGCCACGCCAAGCCCTCTCCGCTGGCCTATGGTGAATTTGCCGTACCCCTCGTGCCTTCCGACGACCTTTCCGGAGGAATCCACGATGTCGCCGGGCGTCAATGCCTCGGGTGAGAACCTGGCCAGAATATCGGCGTAATCGCCGCCGGTGACGAAACAGATTTCCTGGCTCTCGGGCTTGTCGTGAACGTCCAGTCCCACGCGTCGCGCCTCGTTTCGGATTTGGTCCTTGTTGTCCACTTTGCCCACGGGCAGAAGTATGCTCTCCAGGCGTCGGCGGGGGATTGCGAACAGCACGTAGGACTGGTCCTTGGCGTTGTCCATGGCCCTTTTTATGCATGCCCCGTTTGGACCGGAGCCAATCCGCGCGTGATGCCCCGTGGCAAGGTAATCGGCGCCTATGTCGCGTGCGTAATTGAGCAACAGGCCGAACTTAATCAGCCGATTGCATCGGATGCACGGATTAGGCGTCCGACCGCGGGCGTACAAGGCGGCGAATTCGCCGATAATCCGGCGGAATTCGTCCGCAGGTTCTATCTCGTGCAGTGGAATTCCCAGTTTGTCCGCCACGCGTCGTGCGTCTTGGGCGTGGGCGTTTGCCTGCCGTGACGGCGTGTGCATGTACACTCCGACCACGTCATACCCGTCGCGCAGGAGCAATGCCGCCGCCAGGGATGAATCCACGCCGCCGCTGGTGGCGACCAGGACTTTTTGTGTGCCCTTGGACATAACAGACATTGTAACCGATGATGACCTGACGGCATAAATTGACAAATGCCGCCTCTGCGGTTCTACTCTTGTGCGAATCAGGAGCAGAAAATCGAAGACAAGGCAGATACAACCGTTAAAAACTGTCCCCGCTGTGGGATGGGGGTGTCCGCCGAGGCCGCCTTCTGCGACCACTGCGGGGCGATGCTCGGCCCGCGGCGCAAGGTCCCGTGGTGGCACCTGCACAGGCGGATTTACGACTGGACGCTGGCGTGGGCGTACAGGCCCTCGGCCGGATATGCGCTTTTCGCCCTGAGTTTCGCCGAGAGCAGTTTCTTTCCCGTCCCGCCGGATGTGCTGCTGATGCCGCTGGTGCTGGGCAATCGCAACAAGTGGTTCCGATTCGCCACCATCTGCACCACCGCCAGCGTGATGGGCGCGTTTCTGGGCTACGCGCTGGGATTGTTCGCAATTCAAATCGCCCTGTTAATCCCCGGGGTGACCGAAGAGGGCATACAATGGCTGCAGGAAAGATTCCGCCAGAACGGCGAGGTGTACGTGTTTATCGCGGCGCTTACGCCGATCCCGTTCAAAGTGCTGACCATCGCGTCGGGATTCTCCAAACTTGGAATACTCGTGTTCGTCGCGGCCTGCCTCCTGGGCCGGTCGATACGATTCTACGCCGTGGCTGGCCTGATGCGTCTGTTCGGGGCGAAGATTACGCCGTTTATCGACAAGTATTTCAACTGGATATCTCTGGCGTTCGCCACGCTGCTGGTGGGCGGATTCCTGGCGCTGAAGTATCTGTTTTGAGGCCGTAAACTTGGCCGGAAGGGGCGTACCCTTTATAATGATTTTGAGATGGCTATAACCCCCGAACAAAGAAGTAAACTGATTTCACTTGCCCGCAAGTCCGTGGAGGCAACGGTCAGCGCCCGGCCGCTGCCGGAGTGCGACGACCTGTCCGGCGTGCTGGGCGAGAATCGCGGCTGCTTTATCACATTGACCAACAAGGGACGGCTTCGCGGGTGCATCGGTACGTTCAATCCCGATCGTCCGCTGGGGCGGATGGTGGTCCAGATGGCCTCCTCGGCCGCACGCGACCCGCGATTCGTGTTCAATCCCATCACGCCCGCAGAGGTTAACCGGCTCACCGTGCAGGTATCGGTCCTCTCGCCGCTGACAGAGACGGACGCCCCTGAGAAACTCCAGGTCGGCAAGCACGGCATACACGTCATCGGGGCGGACGGGCGAAGCGGGTGTTTCCTGCCGGAGGTCGCCACCGACCAGGGATGGTCCGCCGAGGAATTCCTCTCACATTGCTGCTCGTCCAAGGCGGGCCTGCCCGCCGACGCCTGGCGGCGCGACGATACGAAGGTGTATTTATTCACCTCGGAAAAGTTCGAGGGATAATTTGTAGGGCGTGCAGGTTCTCCCGTGAGGGAGGTTCTGCGCGTGGAATAATAAGGACAGGACCCGCGTGCAACACGTCCCCCGACGGGGTCTCCGCTTCGCTTCGACCTTCGAGACTGCCTGCCTACCCCTAAGTGGCAGGAATTGCATGCCCTACGAGTCATCCCCTTAGTTTTGCGACGACTTCAGCGTCTCGTTCGGATATATCGGGGTGGTCCGGGTTTGAACCCACATCGGGTCGGCGCTTCCAGCTGCGTGCGCAGCGGGAGTATTTCTCCCTCGTGTCGGACACTTCGATTACCACGGCAGTGTTATGCGGCAAATCGTCGGCGGTTTCGATGCGCGCGTGTCCCACGCCCAGCATGTCTTCCAGTTCGCCCAGGTGTCGACTGACAATTTCAACCACGTGCTTCCGCCCGGATGCGACTTTGATAACCGCCTCGGTGTCCAGCGGATTCTTTACCCCGCTGTTGCGCAGGGCCTCGAGTTTGACCAGCCCGGCATGCCGCAGTTTGAGAAGTTCCCGCCACGTCCAAGCCACCGTTGGGCTGAAGCCCTCCGACAGCCCGTCCAGGTCCGTCTCGGCGGGTCTGACGTCATCGGCGGCGGCGGCGACATCCTGGTCGTGTTGCGGCATGACGGCCAGGTGCACGTTGTCGGGCTCGTCGGCGGGGCGGTTGGGGATGCATTCCCACGCCTCGTTGCAGGTGTGAGGCAGTATGGGCGCAAGCATCTTTACAAGGGCCATCAGCGTTTCGTGCAGGACCCGCTGCGTGGACCTGCGTGGGGGCGACTCCGGCATCTCGCAGTAGAGTCGGTCTTTTACCGCGGCCATGTATATGCTCGACGCCTGGACGGTGCAGAATTCGTACATCATGCGAACGGCCTTGTGGAACTCGTAATTGTCGTAAGCCGCATGCACGTCGCGGATGAGTCTGTGAAGCTCCATGCGCATCCAGAAATTTAGGGACTCGTGCGGCGGGTCGGGTGTGTCCCCGGCCGGGTTAAAGTCGAAACACGCTCCCATGGCGAAACGCAGGGTGTTTCGGATTTTCCGGTAGGCGTCTTCGGCTTGTACGATGAGGTTCTCCGAGCATCGCACGTCGTCCTGGTAGTTCTGCGAAGCGGCCCAGAGGCGCAGTATGTCCGCCCCGCGTTTGGACAACTGTTCGATTACGTCGATGGCGTTGCCCAGCGACTTGCTCATCTTGTGCCCGTCCTCGGTGACGACGAAGCCGTGGGTGAGGATAGTGCGGAAGGGGGCCCTGCCCTCGGAGCCCAGCGCCGGCAGAAGCGACAACTGAAACCACCCGCGGTGCTGGTCGGAGCCCTCCAGGTACATGTCCACCGGGATGTTGTCTATGAGTTTTTCGGCCATGGCGGCGGCGAACCAGCTCGAACCCGACTCGAACCAGACGTCAAAGATATCGAGGCCCGCCTTCAGCTGAGAGGGCTGGAAAGCATCGGGGTTTTCCACGTGCGGGTCGTCGTTGGGATCGTAGCCGACCAGGAGTTCCGTGGTCGACATTGTGAACCATGCGTCCGAGCCGTGCTCGGCCACGACGCGCGCCACCGCCCGCACGCTTGCGGGCGTCATGAGAACTTCGTCGTCGCGGTTGTAGAACGCCGGTATGGGAAGCCCCCACGAGCGCTGGCGCGAAATGCACCAGTCCGGGCGGTTTTCCAGCATTCCCAGCATCCTGTTGCGTCCCCATGCGGGTATGAAGTCCACGCCGCCATTTTCACCGCTGCGTCGACAGTAATCGATGGCCAGTTCGCGCAACGAGTTGTCGGTGTCTTTCAGGGGCCGGTCCACAGCCACGAACCACTGCTCGGTGGCTCGGAAGATGGTGGGCGTTTTGGAGCGCCAATCGTGCGGGTATGAGTGGGTGACGGTCTCGGCCATCAGCAGCGCCCCGTCCTGGGCGAGATGCTCGACGATCTTCGGATTGGCGTCCCACACGCTCATTCCCACCAGCCAGTCCGGCGCCGTTTCGTCGAAGGCGCCGTCCTCCTTAACGGGACAGTAGATTTCCAGGTGGTGCTTGAGGCCCGTGGAGTAGTCCTCCTGTCCGTGTCCCGGCGCTGTGTGTACAAGTCCAGTGCCGTCTTCGAGTGTTACATAATCCGCCGGGACAACCGGGCAGATTTTATCCGCCACAAGCGGGTGTCGGTACTTCAGGTTCATTTGGATTAACTCGCGCCCGCTGACGCCGTCGAGCACACGGTGTGATTTAAGCCAGCCCTTGCGGTTATTCTCCAGCGCGTTGATGACCGGTTCGAGCCGTTCTGCGGCGATTACGTAGGTATCCTGTCCGTCGGCTGTGTCCATCTGCACGATTACGTAACGGAAGTCCGGATGCACCGCCACGGCAAGGTTCGCCGGAAGCGTCCACGGCGTGGTGGTCCAGATGAGCAGTGCGGCGGCGCTAACGTCGGCGACGTTCAAAGCGCCCGGATCGGTCAGTTCGAAACCCACGTATATACTGGCGTCCCGGCGGTCGTAATACTCCAGTTCGGCGTCGGCCAGCGCGGTGCGGTTGGCGACGGACCAGTGTACCGGCTTCAGTTGGCGATAGACCACGCCGCTTTCGACCAGTCTGGCGAAAACCTTCAGGACGTCCGATTCGTACTGGGGCGTCATCGTGATATAGGGCCTGTCGAACTGCCCCGTTACTCCCAGTCGCTGAAACTGGTCCGATTGGATGTCGGTGAATTTTTCGGCGTACTTTCGGCAGCGGCGACGGATGTCCATGGCCGACATGCCCGACGCATCCGCCCCGAGTTCGTCCATGACCTTCTGCTCGATGGGCAGGCCGTGACAGTCCCATCCCGGCACGTAGGGGGCGTCCATGGCACACATGGTTTTGTATCTCACCACGACGTCCTTGAGTATCTTGTTCAGAGCGGTGCCCATGTGAATATTGCCGTTGGCGTAAGGCGGGCCGTCGTGTAGAACGAACCGCTGTTCGCCGCTGCGCGCCTGCCGTATTTGCCCGTAGAGGTCGTCGCGGCGCCATTTTTCCTGGATGTCCGGCTCCTTTTTCAGCAGGTGCGCCCGCATGGAGAAATCGGTCCGTGGCAGGTTGAGTGTGTCCTTGTAATTTTTCTTCGGCTTGTCGCTCATCGCATGATCCTGCTCTTGTGTTCGATGTAATGCTGCAAGAGGGATAATATTAAGGCAACGTCGGCATACGTCAACGCCTATTGCATTTTTGATTTCGTCAACCGGCGGTTATATGTTTCGGCGTCCGGCCTCATCCCCGGGGCAATCCGGTCTGCGGGCGGCAACCCGCCGCCCTTATCTTGCAAACCTGTTATCCGTGCTTGGTCCAGAACGGCCCCTTGGGCTTCTTGGGCCTTTTGGAGCGCGGCGCCTTTCCGGGCGCCGTGACGGTTGTCTCGATGGCTTCCTGGAGCTCCTCCTTCTGACGAATGTGCTTGCGGATGACGTACATTTCCGCCGCGCCTGCGAAGGTGGATGCCATTATGTAAAGCGTCAGCCCGCTGGGCGCATTGTAGAAAATAAACAGCATCATAACCGGCATGAGCACCCGCATCATCTGCTGTTGTTTCTGCTGATCGGGCGTGGCGGACGACTGCCCGGTCATCTGGGGGTTGAGTTTGCTCTGGAGAAACATTGCAATGCCGAGCAGTATGGGCAGGAGGTTAAAGCGGTTGCCGATGAACATAATCTGGGTTTCCCACGGTCCGATCAGCGTATCGGGAGCGGCAAGGTCCGTAATCCAAACCGGGAGCAGCCCGGCGTGCCTGAGATTGACCGAGGCGTTTATACCCGTCCACAGCGCTATCCAAATCGGCATCTGGAGGAACATCGGTAGGCATCCAAGAAACGGCGAGGCACCGTGCTGCTTGTAGAACTTCATCATCTCCCGGTTGAGGGCCTCCTTGTCGTCCTTGTGCTTTTCCTTGATCTTCTGCATCTGGGGGGCGAGTTTCTGCATCCCGGACATGGACTTCTGACTTTTGCGCGTCAGTGGGTGCAGGACCATGCGAACCATGACGACCAGGAGTATGATAGCCAAGCCATAATTGTCGAATGTCACCACCGATAGTTTGTCGAGCAGCCACATCATGCCGAACGACAGCGGCTCCCACGTGCAGCAGCATCCTCCGAACTCGATGGTCCCCTTGTAGTTCAGTTTCTTGTAGATCGGCTTGTGATAGGGCGAGTCGCCGTCGAATATGTCGGTTTTTTTCGGTCCGGCGTACATGCTGAATCTGACTTTTTGCGATTTATCGGGACCCAGTTGGAGTTTTGGGACGACCACGCCGGTAGTGAAAGTCCTGGAGGACATGTTCTCGTAGGCGGCGCCGACGTAAAACTTCGCCTTCAATGAGGCGGCGTTAAGACTGTCCTGTTCGGCGGGAATCGGGTGCATCATGGCGCCGAAAAATTTGTTTATGTGTCCTATCCACAGCGTGGGCTTGTCGCCCTCGCGCACGACGTGCGAGAGGCCCACGATGGGTAAATTGTCCTGCTGCTGCTGTTCTATGTCCTTCAGTTCCTTGGGGGACTTTATTACGGGAATGACGCTTCCGTTTTCGGTATCGAGCACGCCGCAAATTGCCTTGCGCATGTCGCCGCGATAGTCCTCACGCGGAAGACCGGTCGGACCGGACTGGTTGATACGGACCGTAATCCGGCGGGAAGAAAGATTTTCCGCTTCGATGTCGATTCCTACGGAGTAATCTTTTTTGTTTACCGTGTAGGTCTTTTTGATTTTCAGGACGGGATTTTTCTTAGCGACGTCCCACTTTCTGCTTGGTCCGCGGTAGATGGTGAACGATAGCGTAATGCTGTTTTCGGTCTTCGATTCGAGCCGCCATTTTTTATTGTGGAGGTTTTTCAGCGTAAGCGTGTCTGGGTGGTCGCCGTCGATCGTGATTTCCACGGTCTTTGTGGCCAGGGGGTAAAACCGCTCCGGATAGAATTCGTCGTCTTCCCAGCCGCCGACGGGATTGAGCAAACTGTAGTGCCCCTTGTATTTTTCGGGATTTTTGTATCGTTTTTCGAGGTATTTGTCGTAGTCGTCCTTGTGTTTTTCGGCGAGTTTCTTGTCGGTAACCGTTGCGTAGTACTTCGAGAGTTTCAGCGTGTACACGGCAGCGCCGGTATTGAGCACTTCCAGTTGCTGGAGATATTCACTGGCCGGATCGAGCGAGCCGATTATATATTTCTCGCGTTTTGCGTCCCTGTCCTGCTTTTCTATCCACCACGTAATTTCGGGCTTCCCGGGGACGGTTTGGGATGTCTCTGCCGAGGGTGCGGTTGCGGTCGCCGTTGTAGCGGCATTGTCGTCGTCGCTGGCTTGGGCCGATGCGGCGAAAAACGCCAGAGCGAAAAACACGATTGCCGCCGGCTCGACCAACGCGGCGGTAAAAGTCGATTGTTTTGATTTTATCCGGGGCACTCGAATTTCTTTAACGTCCTTCCTTGAGCCGTTCTCCGAGATAATCGTCCAGCTCCCGCGTGGCGTTGATTTTTTCGACGACGGCGTCAATGTCATACGGCACCCTGACAAACCGAACGGCGCGGTGCTCGATAATCACGTATCCGGCCCGGTTATCGCGGTCCCTGGGCTGGCCTACCGAGCCGACATTTATGATGGCCTTGCCCTTGGATGGAATCTCGAAGACGCCCTGTAGTTCCTTGGGGCTGTAAAAGTCGGGCGTGTCCACGAACACGCCGGGGACGTGGGTATGACCCACGAAGCAAATATTCTCGAAGCGCTCGAACAACCCTCGTATCTTGTGTGGATTGTTGTAAACGTCGTCGGGAAATATGTACTCGTTAACGGGTCGGCGCAAGCTGCCGTGTACGAACGTCATCTCGCCCATGTCGAGCCCGCCGTCGTTCATTACCTGTTTTACCTCAAGGTCGCCCAGGAATTCCCACCTGGCATTGCGTTTTTTCTCGTCCGTTTCGTCGTCCAGGTGCTGTCGCGTCCAGAAGCACGCCGCCTCGGCGCCGATGTTAAAATGGTCCGGTTCGTAAAGAACGGCGTAATCGTGATTGCCCAGCAGCGTAAATTCGGTGTTTTCCATAACCGCATCGAGACATTCGCGAGGGCTTGGACCGTAGCCGACAAGGTCGCCCAGGCAAAAGATCTTGTCCGCCCCGCGATTGCCGATGTCGGCAAGGACGGCTTCCATGGCTTCAATGTTGCTGTGTATGTCGCTTATGATGGCGATCAATATAGATACTCCTTGTGTCCGCCATACGAATTAGTCCCATTATGCTATCGGTCAGGTCCGTATTGTGTCAAACATTGTGTCAAACATTGTGTCAAACAAGTTTGGCGCAGCCGGCACCTATAACGTCCGGGGCTGATTTGACTGGAAGCGTCGCGTCGGCGTGCTTAAAATTCCCCTCAGTTATGCCAGGGCGCGATTACGCAATTGCAACAGAGACGTCGAGCCGCCGCGGCGGCGTGGCGGTGGGGCGGGGTGACGAAATACTCGCCTGCGACGAGTTTACCGCCGCCGGAACGTACGCCTCGCAACTGATTCCCCGCATGGAGCGTCTGCTGGCAGGGCAGAACATTCGCCCCTCGGACGTGTCGGCGGTTTACGTATCAATCGGTCCGGGCGGATTTACGGGGCTTCGCATGGGCATCACTGTCGCAAGAACGCTCGCCTGGGCCATGCCTGACATGCGATGTGTGGCGGTGCCCACGTCCCTGGTGGTGGCGCAAAACGTCCGCGACCTGGAGTGGGAGAATCTCGCCATTATTTTTGACGCCGGCCCGGGTCGGGTATACGTGCAGAGCTGCAAACGCCAGGGCGGGCAGATTGTTTTATCAGGAGACCCTATAGTTACGTCGCCGGAGGAATTCCTGGCCGAGGCCGATATGCCAATGCTGCTGGCCGGTCCGGCCACGGCGGATCACGACCTCGTCGCCGATGGTGTTACTGTCGCACCGGACGACGCGCACCTGCCGACGGTTGCAGGCCTGTGGCGGGCAGGAGTCGAACTGCACGCGGCCGGCGAATTCACCGATTACAACCGCTGCCTTCCAATCTACGCCCGCCGACCGGGCATCACGAAGCCACGGAAATAAGGCCTAAAACACCGCCCGCATCCCCGGAGGAATGCGGGCGACGTTTGAGGCGAGGTTCGGGTTTACTGCTGCTTGACTTTGATCTTCTTTGGTTTGGCCTTTTCGGCCTTGGGCAGCGTGATTGTCAACACGCCCTCTTTGCAGGTTGCGTCGATCTTGTCGGCATCGACTTCCGTGGCCAGAGTGATACTCCTTCGGAACTCGCCCCAATGGCGCTCCATGTGGTAGTAGTCGCCGTCACTCTTGTCGGTTTCCTCCTTTTTCTGTCCGCTGATGGTCAGCGTGTTTCCGTGCACCGATATGTCGATGTCGTCTGGTTTGACGCCAGGCACCTCCGCCTTGACCACAACGGCATCCTCGCGTTCGGCAACGTCGAGCAGAGGCGCCCAAGCGGTCTCTCCGGCAAGAGGAGGCCATTCCTCTAAAAACCGACCGAACAAATCGTTTACCGCGTCGTGGAACCTCGCCAGGTTCCTGTTCCTTCTGCCTCTAAATGGTGCCAAATCCATGGTTAACACCTCCTTACAGTTTCTGTTGTATTACTTTTTCACCTTCTGGTATTCCGATTTCCGTAGATAGGGCGGATCAATCCGCCCAATTAATCCATGTGCAAGATTCGTGCCAGATTCGCACGGGCGGTTGTATTCACAAGCGCCTGTTAGATAGCATCTTATAGACTTGTAATCCGGAGGCGATTTAATGCGATACTGTCAGTTCGGCACACGGGGTGTTCAAAGGCGCAGAAATGGCAATTCTCCGATTAACCCAACCGGGCGGCGATTCAAAAGGCCTTATGCCCACGCGGCGCTAAAATCCGCCTTTATCCACGTGGGTGCTCGCCGAAGCCGATAAATCGAGTATCGGTCAATCGCAAAACTCAAAAACAGTTGTCCCGGTTACCTCCGAAGGTTAAAATAAATACAGAGAAGCCATTACAGTAATTCTAACCGTAAATACGGCAGGAGTTTGTTATGTATAAAACATCGCCGATCAACACCTGTCCGCAAGAGGGCGGACACACCGGCGCCGGCGGTCTTACCCTCGCGGAGTTGCTGATATCCGTCGCAATTATGGGTATAGGACTGGTCATGGCCGGGGCGCTGTTCCCGGTGGGGATAAAAGAGACCGAGCGGGCGTCCAACAACACACTGGGCGAGATTATCTGCCGCAACGGACTGTCTATCGCCGGCAGCAGGTACAGCCAAGGCAACATCACCACCTCTTCGCTTGAAATGCCGAACAATTATAAGGGCAGCTATCCCAAAGATTCGAACGACGATACATTCGGATACGTGCTTCTTGCCAGGCGAGTGAATGCAACCAAGAACGATTATCAGTTTGTCGTGGTGTCTTACAGAAAGAGCCCGGACCAAGGCGTCGTGGACTTCACCCCAAAGACAATTACAAGCGCGGGTGGGAAAACGCTTGGCTTCGATTCTGTCGCGGGCCTGGCCGGTTCGCCGGTTATAATCCGGTCCGGTAAGTACGCAGGTTCTTACGCGATGATAAAAAGCGTGGAAGACGATACCAATAATGCGTATCTCGACAGGCCGTTAAACGGCGTCGCCAACGGCAGCGAAGTCTGGGTAGTTACCGAAGCGGGCGCGCCGATAAGCCCGGCGATGGCGGTGCTGGTGGGCAGGACGGCGCTCAGGTAATAATTGGCACGTAATACAAGAGAATGAGTTATGAATAAAAAATCCAAACACGTCGGGTCCGGCGCCGGTTTCACGCTGGTTGAGATGATAACGGTTGTGGCCATTATTGCGATATTGCTGACTATCCTTGCGCCCAGCACGGTAACCGCGCTTAAGTTGGCCAGGCGGAACGGGTGCAAGACGCAACTGCATGCAATAGGACGAGCGCTTGCGCAATATGCCCACAGCAACAATTCCAGGGGTCCGGCAGTGGACCTTAACGGAGGCAATTGCACCGCCGAAGTGGGCAAAAACAGAAACAAGGATCCTCACGATGCCAGTTCACGCAGCAACAGCGCCAATCTCTGGATGTTGTGGTACGGGGAGTACGCGGACATTAATGTGTTTATATGCCCCTCGGCCGATCACGATAAGGAAAAAAACCTGGTTCAGCCCAACGGCAATAAATACACCGATTTCAGCAGCGGCAACAAGCGAAGGAGCATCAGTTACGGATACCAGGTTCCCTACGAAAGCAAATCCAGCGCCGATATAACCGCTCCGGGCGCGTGGACGTCCATAACCGAATCCGGCGTCGTCATCGCCGCCGACAGAAGCCCTTACCTCAACAGCGACGGTTCGTGGGCGTCCTCGCCGAGCATAACGGACTGGAGGAACGCGAATAATCTTGACGATGACGACATAGAGGCCGGCAACTCTCCAAATCATCACGGAGAGGGACAGAACGTGCTGTACGCCGGTTCAAATGTGAACTGGAGCGATCGGGCGGACGTCGGCATCGAGAACGACAACATTTACACCGCCGCCAGCGGAAAGAAGGATACCGATCAACAGGGCGAAATGGACGTTCCCAACAGCGAGGTCGACAGCATGATAGCGCCTTGAATACCCGCGCGTCTCAGCAGACGCATCCGGGTAAGGGGAACTTTATTCGTAAGACGATATCAAGGTCAAAGGAGCAATTCGCTATGCTTCTGTCGCCGAAAGACTTCGGTTTGAAATGTATGAAAACAATCACGTAAGCAGGTTCGAAAAAAGATTCGCCGAATGGCTGGGGGTCAGCTCGGCATTCGCATTCTGGAAAGGGCGGGTGGCGATGTACGCCATTTTGCGGGCCATGGGCCTTGATGAAGGCGACGACGTCATCCTGCCCGGATACACCTGCGTGATGGACGTTAATCCCGTGGTGTATCTCGGCGCCCGCCCGCGTTACGCGGATATCGAGCCGGACACTTTCAACGTCCTTCCCGAGCGGATAGAGCGCGCGATTACCCCGCGCACCAAGGTGATTGTCGCGCAGCACACGTACGGCTATCCGTGTGAAATGGACGGCGTAATGGACATAGCCGAAAAGCACGGCATACCGGTGATCGAGGATTGCTGCCTGTCGGTGGGCTCGACGTACAAGGGCAAAAGATGCGGTACGTTCGGCGTGGCGTCGTACTGGTCGTTCCAGTGGAACAAACCTTTCACGACCGGCGTTGGGGGTATGGCCACGACAGATGATAATGAGTTGGCTGATAAGATAGAAACCCTCTGTCGGGAAAAACTGCAGCAGCCGAACTTTAAGTCCACAACGATGCTTTCAATCCAGCGGCTGGTTTACCAGGCGGTGGTATATCCCAGGACGACTGCCTTTATCACGTCGCTGTTCCGATGGTTGACCAAAAAAGGACTGGTGGTGGGCTCTTCGAGCACCGCGGAATTCAGCCCGGAGATGCCGGAGGGCTTTTTTACTGGCATGAGCGCGGCTCAGGCGTCCCAAGGCGTCCGCCAGATGAGCAGGATTCAGGATATTGTCGAACACAGGCGCCGCATGGTGCGACTTTACGAACGGCTTTTGCGCCGATCGGGCATTCCCGCCCCCCAGGCGCCCCAATACATGGACCCTGTCCTGGTGAGGTACCCGGTGCGTGTTGCGGACAAGTGGAAAGTAGTGGAACTGGCCCATCGCAATCAGATTGAACTGGGCACTTGGTTCGAATCGCCCCTTCACCCGATAGAGACGCCGCTGGAGAAATACGGCTACGAGGCGGGCATGTGCCCCGAGGCGGAAAAGGCCTGCCGCCAGGTCGTGAACCTTCCGACGCACCCCAGGGTCAATCAGAACACTGCCCGACGCACCGTGGAGTTCATAAGCCGGATGAAAAGGTCGTAAATCTCCGCCTTACCACGTGACTTCCGGCAGCTGTTTTCGCTGGTTGAGCGATTCGAGAATATCTATAGTTCTTGCGGCAGTGACGTCGCGGTCGAATCTTTTTGCGAGTTTAATGCAGTTTTGCCTGATTTGGCGACGCCGGTGGGGATTGTCGGCGAGTTTTCGCAGGGACGCCGCCATTTCCCCGCCGTTTAGAGGTTCAAAAGTCATCCCGACGTCGTACTTTTCGACAAGCGCCTGGGCCTCGCAGCCCTTTGCTACTACCGGAACCGCACCGGCCGACAGCGCCTCGTAAAATTTCGAAGGCATCGTTCCGGGCAACAGGCAACTCAGAGGCACAAGGCTAACGTCGAGCGACGCCAGTATTTCCGGCATCTGCTTTTTGGGCCTGCGGTCAAGGAATGACAAATTCGCCGGACTTTTCTCTTTAGCCATCGCAATCAGTTTGTCTTTCACCGGTCCGTCGCCGATCATTACGATCTTAATGTCGCGCCTGTCTTTTAGTTTTTCAGCGGCGTCGATGACCGCCTCCAGTCCCTGCGCCAGGCCATGCAGCCCGCAGTAGCCAACGAGTAAATCGCCGTCGGCGGCGCCCAACTCACTTCGCATCTTCTCGCTGCGCAAGTCGGGCCTGAAAAATTCGGTGTCAACGCCGTTGCTTATGACGGTCGTCCGCACATGGGGAAAGCGTTGTCGAATTTGAGCGGCTGCGCCGGGGTTGGTCAATGCCACCACGTCGGAATGTTCGTACCCGAATTTCTCCAGCCATTCCATTGCCTTGAGGAACGGTCCGCCGGTGGTGTGCCCCATGCGGACAATAATATCAGGCCAGATGTCGGAGACGTTCATCACGATTCGCGCGTCGCACGTGCGGCCTATGATCAGCCCGCTGGGCACAAGGAACAACGGGGGGCTTTCGAACAACACCACGTCCTGCTTGCCGAGCCCCCACGCGCCCAGCGCCACGCTCGAAAATACAAACGAGGCGTAACACGCCAGCCGCGGGAGAGTCCTGGCGGACTTGGAGGGATATATCCACGTCCGAATCACGCGGATTCCGTCCATGTCTTCTTCGATGTAGAATTTTCCCCGGTATCCGTCGAATATTTTGCCCGTCGGATAATTCGGCATGGCCGTGAGAACCGTGATTTTGTGTCCGCGGTTTTGCAGACGCATCGCCAGTTCGTAAAGACGCGCCTGCGGCGCTCCCATTTCGGGAGGGAAGTATTGTGTCAGGATCAGCAAACGCATCAGTCCCGCCGCACCTTTCTTTTAAGGTATGTGCCGCTGGGGACCGTTAAAATCGGCTCCCATCCGCATTTTTTATACAGTGCGATAGCGGCCTTGTTGTCGTTGTGCACGCTTAGTCTCATCGTCTTGTATCCGCGATGCTCGCTTTGTGTGCGAAAGCCCTCCATGAGCATCTTGGCGATTCCTTTTGACCTGTAATCCGGGCGGGTGCAAATCGAAAGCAGGCTCGACCAACTTCCCTTCGGGTCTTCCTGCGGCTGGGTTTTCCTTACCTGCGTGGGCGCGACGTGTAACTTTACCGCGATTTTTTTGACAATCTGCCCGAAATGCTCTCTCAGTCGCCGTCTTACCTGCCCGTTCGCAATCGCCCTGGCGATTATGGACCCCGCGAATAAAGGCATGCGCCGGCGCGTGAACCTTCTTCTAAGTTCCGGTTTTCCGCCTGCGACCAGGCCGACGATTTCATCGTTGTTTTCGTCAACGGCGACAAGCACGATTCCGTCCCTGTGATCAATGTAGTATTTGTAGAAGCAGGCCAGGAACCGCGGCCCGAGATTGGTCATGAACTCGCCTGGAAATGCCGCCACGTGGCATTTGACGATGCCGTCTATGTGGCGTCTCCTCGCCGGCAATATTGATATGCCCTGGGGTGTCTCCACTGTTATGCTGCGCCTTGGAATTGCAATTTATTCACGAGCGTGCGGGTTCGTTTGTCAGTTGCGTTATACATTCGATATATCGCCGGGACAATACCCTGCGGTCAAAGTGCTCTCTGACGAAGACGTAGCCGTTTTCGCCCATTTGCCCCGCGGTTGGCGAGTCGTTTTTGAGTTTGCCTATGGTCTCGACCATTTGGCGGGAATTTTCCGGCTCGACGTATAATCCCGCCCGGGCGCTCTCGACGAGCTCGCGGGCCGCTCCGTCAATGGCGACTATCACCGGGCGCTTGCAACTCATGTAGTCGAAAATCTTGTTGGGATAAACGGTCTTGAACGTGTCGTTCTTCATCAACACCGCGGTGCAGACGTCCGAGGCGTTTATGTAGTCCGCAACCTCGCTTTTGGGAACCGCGTCGACGAATATCACGTTATCCAGTTTGCGTTTTTTTGCGTCTTCCATAAGCGGCGGTTTTTCCATACCCGCGCCGACCAGCATTATCCTGACGTTGGGCATTGAATCCTTCATCAGCTCGGCCGCGTCCAGCAGTTGGCCTACACGATTGGCCCGTCCGTGCGCCCCGAAGTAACTGACCACGAACTTATCTCCAAGCCCAAGTTCCTTGCGAACGCGATTATCCCTCGGTCCCGGCTTCATCAAGTCGAGGTCGGCCCCGTTGGGTATCATACTAATGCAATTAGGACTGACTCCTTTGTTGTCGATTAGTTTTTTCTCAAAAGTCGGAGTCAGAACATTTATCCAGTCTGCCTTGTTATACGCCAGTGACTCCAGTTTGTAACTTAGGGCGATTAACGGCCGGGATGTTAGAACGCCGGTGTCGATTGCGCTTTCCGGCCAGAGGTCCCGGACCTCGAATACCGCCGGCGCACGATATGCGCGCGACAGTATCCACATGGTTAGGGCGACCGTCAGGGGAGGGCTGCTGGCGACAACCACGTCAGGTTTTTTGATCAGGAAAAGCCCGGCACAGGTGGAGGAAAACAAAAAACTCAAGTAAGCCCAGAAACGTCCCAAAAAACTCTTGTTGTATGCCTCCGAAACGTGGCAGCGATATACATCCACGCCGGGACGTTCCCGCTCACGGACGATGAACCTGCCCTTATATTGGGGGGCTTTTTGCCCGCTGCCGTAATGGACGGTCCCGGCCAGTATCGTCACCTCGTGTCCTGCCCGGGCCCAGTATTTTGCGAACTGGTTCCACCGGGAGCCGCCGGCGTCTTCCTTGCCGAGGAAATATTGATGGATAATCAGGATCCGCATTTATTTACCGGAGTTGTAATCTATGCGCCATTCGTCCATGCCTTCAATACGGATCGAGCGTATGACTTTGTCGTCGCGATTGACGGGGAAAAGTTTGACTTCGCCGTGTCTTCCGGACGCGTCCGACCAGGCCACGACCGACTCCGGCGAAAATTCCGTAATTTCGCACGTTCCGCCCAGATTCAACAATGTTATAAGCCGCCTCGGAAGTTTGTCGGTAAATGCCATGGAAAATGTCGGCGCCGCCTCGCGACGGCCGTAATAAAGCGACTGCCACCCGGAGCGTATGGGTTTTTCAACGCCGCGATGGATTGCCGATTCGGCCTTGTCGGTATCGCCCCCAACGGTCAGTTGGGCTATATCACCGCCCGTCTCAAGCACAACGGAACTCCCCTGCATTGAGTACGTTACGTCGGCCAGTTGCCACAGGAGCTCGACGCTTTCGTCGCCGCTCCCCAGGATGTCGTCAACGACCAGCCAGTGATACTGCCCAATGCGGGCGACTGTTCTGCGGTGCGTCGCCCTGGAATCCAGCCGACGATACCCGTAATGCTCGCCTTGCCAGATTTCGCAGTCTCCCTGCTCCAAGTGCCGCTGGAACTTCGATTTTATAAGAGTGAACCACCTGAATCGCGGGCCTTTGATCATCTGGTCCTCTCCGCCCAGCACCACCGTGTTGTGTGCGGCGGTCGAAACGAAGTACCTGTTCCACAGGCCGGCGGGGTCGAAGTAGCTGAACGAGCCCGAGTCGCGAAGCAGGTTTATTCCGCGCCACCACAGGTCCAGGTGAAGCATGTCGGCCTGGTTCGGCCTGTTCTTGTAACTGTGGCAGCGGAGCATGGCCCACGAATCGCCCCCGCGCAACGTATAATATCCGCCGTAGTCAAAATCGCTGCTGCGACGCTTGTGCCTGTGTATATCGGCCTTGAGCGCTTCTGGTCCGAAAAGCCACAACAGGTCTTCGTCCCACGGGCCGGGTTCGTAAAGCCGGCTGCGCCGGGTTAGATAATGCACCGCGCCGATTACGGGACGATAATCCAAGTAACTGCAATCGTTCAGAGGCAGTATCAGCGCCCCGTCGTTTGGTCCGTAGTTCGGCGTACGCCCCGTTATGTCATCCTGGAGCTGGAACATGAATTCCCACGACCCGGCCAGACTGTCGGTGACGTGCGGTGCGAATTCTTCGCCATTCAGTTCCCCCAATCTCACAGCCCACAGATAATCGTGCAGCATCAGGCGCTGATAGTTCATGGAGTGCTGGGTATACGAACCGTCCGGCCAGTTGAACCGGATTGCTTCATCCTCCAGAACGTGCCGCCCCAGTTCACGCCAGTGTCTGGCGTCTTTAAGTTCGCCGAACAGGACGCCCGTCGTGTAAATGCCAGCCGCTTCACTTACAGCGTGATTGCCCATCTGTGCACGTGCGTAATTGATATTTCCGGCGATTCGTTGGGCCGATGCCGCCAGGAACGTGGTCATCATGGCCACTCTTTCAGCGGTGGTGTGCCGGCTGGACCAGAATGCATACAGCGCGAACGTGCAGGACATTATTCGAATCGCGATTTCCTGTCCGCACTGCCAGTTTATTCCGATCTGCGGAGGATTGGCCTGCATCCACGATTCGAAATGCTCCCAGAATGCCCGCGGGTATTTTTCATCCCCGACGGACGCGTACGCCCTGGCCAGGGCGTACGCCCAGCAGAATCTCGACGGCTCCCAGAAGTATTTAATGTCCCCGCGCGACGCCTCGAAATCGTCATGGTCGCACCAGTGCCTCGATGCGCTTTCCCTGACGCCCGTAAAAGGATTCAACAACCAGTCGCATTGCGGGCAACCAAGATTTGCCTCCAGCGATGAGAAATATCTGAATCGCCCCTCCGGCACGCCGTTTGCCTCTTCAATCGCCCGCGTGCGCCATTGCGGGGGGACGTCGGGCGGACTTCCGGGCGCGAAAAAGAATCTCGACGGGGACTGTCGGCGATATTTTTTATAGGAGGCGGCATCGCCAGGCGCACGGTTCGTCAGCCAGTAACCCAAGGGGCGGTCCTGCCAGTTCAACGGGGGGAATTTTCTCTTGAGCAGTCCGGTTTTGCGCTGCACGTCGTGCGCAAGGCGCTGCAAACATCGTTTGACGCCGTATTGCCGGACCAGCGTGCGGTAATTTGAGACCTTGTGAATCATCAGGCGCGTGTTCGAGAGAATAGGGGGCACGGAGTTACAAATCGATCGTCCTGCCCGTGCTCGCCGACTCCACGGCGGCCATGCTGGCGACGGTTACGTTGTCCAGCTCCTCGAAACAGATTAGCGGTTCGCCGCCGGATGAGATTCTCTCGACAAAGGCGGCGAATTCGGCGCGGTGCCCCTTGTCCTGGCGAGAAGTCTTGAATTTGCCGAAGCCCTTGAAACCGTAACTGCGAAGTACGCGGAAATTATTCAGTTCGAGCACGCGGCCGTCGCTGAAGACGATAAGTTTTTCCTTGGGATATTTTTTGGAGCCGTTGGCAAAGTAGTTCACCGTGCCGACCGAACCGTCTTCGAAGCTCAGAACAATTGACATCTTGTCCTGGCGCACCGCCAGGTTCCCGCCAACCATGCGCGCCGAGACCGTCGTGACCCTGCTATCGGACAGGTGCGACAACAGGTCTATGAAGTGGCAGCCCTCGCCGATTATGCGCCCGCCTCCCCGAACCGGGTCGTGAACCCAGTGCTCCGGCGGGATATGCCCGGCGTTGACGACCATATCCATGCAAAGGGGGCCTTTGCGATTTTCCAGCAGGTGCTTTGCTTTTTGGATGTGTGGGCTGAATCTGCGATTGAAGCCGACCATAAGATGTTTGTCGGGATTGTCCCCGACGGCCCGTCGGACGTCCTGGAGTTCCTGCTCGTTCATAGCCAGCGGCTTTTCGACAAAACAATGCTTCCCCGCCGATAGCGTTTCGCACACGAACCTGGCGTGCAGGTTATGCCCGACCGCAATCAGCACGGCGTCCACCTGCGGGTCGTCGATAATCTGTTTGTAGTCGGTGACGGCTTTTTCGGCGCCGTATTTTGTGGCAAGATGGCGAGCGGCCGACCCGTTGAGGTCGGCGATGGCGGATATGCGCGCGTCGGTCCTGCTCAGCGATGGGACCATTATCATTTTGGCGAAATTACCGGCCCCGATAACGCCCACCACGGGCTTGGCGGATGGTTCGGCAGGGGCGCCTCGCACCGTAACCGCGGGCGCCTTTGCGGGCTCGGTTGGATATTGCAGGATAATTCCAAGCGCGGAGCGGTCGGATTCCATCGCCTCGTAGGCCTTTGCTGCCTGTTGCAGTGGGAAACGGTGCGTTATCAGGTCGTCTACCCGCAGACTTCCGTTCCTCATCGCCTCCAGGACGCCCTGGAAGTTGCGCTGCTCGGTCCATCGCACGAAACCGTAGGGATAATCCTGACCTCCCTGCTCGTACTTTTCGTCATAACGACCAGGGCCGTATGAGCATGAAACCTGGAAGGTCAGTTCCTTCTCGTAGAAGTCGCTGCGGTTGAGGTTCAGTCCCACCACGCCGACCAGAACAATCCTTCCTCGCTTGCGGCACATCTGCGCCGAGTTGTGTATGATCTCGTCGGTGCTGGCGGCCGCCGTTATCAACACCCCGTCAACGCCGCGTCCGCCGGTCCAGGCGTCCGTAACGGACGTAACGTCCGTAATCTGCGAGGCGTTGACCGTCTCGGCGCCGAGGCGCTCGGCGAGTATCAGCCGTTCGGGATTAACGTCGATTCCCATAACATTGCAGCCATGCGCCTGTAAAAGTTGAACCGAAATCAGCCCGATAAGTCCCAGCCCGTATACTGCGAACCGTTCGCCGAGCGTCGGCTTCAACAGGCGTATTCCCTGCAGGCCTATGCTCGACAGGACGGTGAACGCCGCCTGTTCGTCGCCGACGTCGTTGGGCACCTTGGCGCAGAGGTTCTCCGGTATGGAAACTATCTCGGCGTGCGAACCGTTGCTTGCCACGCGATCGCCCGCCTGGAATTGCGTCACGCCGGGTCCGGTTTCCAGAACCTCGCCGGCGTTGCAGTATCCCAGCGGCATCGGTTCGCCCAACTTGCTGAACACCGCCTGGAGTGTGGGCATCAGCCCATCGGTCTTTATCTTGTCCAGGACCTGCCTGACCTTTTCGGGCTGGGATTTCGCCTTGGCGATCAGACCGCCCTTGGAGAACTCCACCAGCATGCGCTCGCTTCCGGCCGATATCAGCGATGCACGCGTGCGGATGAGCACCCGACCAGCCCCGGCGCCTGGCGCCGGCACCTCGGCTATCTCAGTCGCCCCGCTGCGCAAATTTTGAAGTATCTGCTTCATTTAATTCTCCAACGCACATACTTTATCGGTTTACGCCTTGGTTAATCGCCTGTTCGATTTTATCGGTTCCCGAAATGTGCACATGCTCAATCTTGCTTATCACGGCCCGGAATTTGCCGGAAGAGGAGCGGGGAATTCTGTCGAGGTATTCGAATTCGATTTTCATTCTCTCGCCGAGGCGGCCTCGCATCTCCTTTAGCAGCATTTCTTCGTCCCTCCCGGAATAGTCCTTTGTGGGGACTATGCGTACTGTGATTTTTGCGATGTCCTCCTGTATGATTTGCGACTCTCTTATGTTGACCATGTCCTTAAAACAATGATCGAGTCTTCCCACTCGGTTGCCTTCGGGTGTGATAACGTAACTTTCGATGCGCCCGTCTATGTATTTGACAACCGGCGACTTCCTTCCACACGTGCACGGCTCGTCCGAGAAGGTCGCAAGGTCACCCGTATCGTACCTGATAAACGGCTGGGCATAATTGTGCAGCGAAGTGCCGACGATTTTGCACACTCTTCCGTGTTCGGTTCTTTTGACTTCCAGCGGCTCGATTATGGCGAATTCCATATCAACGTGGAAATTACCTTTTTTACATTGACTTATGTTGGCGCATCCTTCGGCCTGTCCATACTGCTCCGTAACCGGGCAACCAATCCAGTATTTGAATGCCTTTATCTGCATGGGAAGTAAGGATTCCGCGCCTGTAATAATTATTTCAGGCGGATTAATGAGTTTGTGCGAGATGCTTCGCAGGTAATCCGCCAGAAGGTAGATTGCCGAGGGGTAACCCGTGTAGTACTTAAACCGGCGGCTTTGAAGCACATCCACGTAGGCAGGCAAGTTTTGCGGATTCATGTGGTAAAGCGACAGGTATATCCGGTTAAGCGGATTGCACGTTCGCCAGAAGGGCGGCTCTTTCTGCTTGAGCGGAACGACTGATTTTCCGCCAAACATTACGTGTGGATTGCCTAAGTGAACATTGAACCTGCCCTTGTGGCGCCACCAAGTCGCCCACTGCATGCGGTACGCCTTTTGCGATACGAGAAACTTCAAGCCGGACCCGGTGGTTCCGCTGGTGTGCATGTGAACCGCGCCTTTGGAGGCGTTCGGTGCGGATACCATCTCCCCGCCGGCCTGGCGGACCGCGTCCTTCGTGAGTATCGGCAGCTTGTTCAAATCGCCGGCGCCTTGTATGTCGCCGGGCTCCAGCCCGCGCTGTGTCATGACACGCCGATAGTAGGGCACATTGCGATATGCGTGGTCAATCAAAGAGCGAAGGTGTCTATCCTGATAGTCACGCAGTTCCCGGTATGACCACCATTGTGTCTCGTTCAACCAGGAAAGAATCTCCATGAATTCCCGGTTATACCGATTCTTCATTATTTCCCTGCCGTAGTGATCGCAGGCCGCATTCTGCAGAAAAATCGGCAATCTTTCGTATATTCCCTGTTTGATACGTTCAACGCTCATATAGTTTGTGCCGACATCACCTGAAGCGGATTTTCGCCTTGATTAACACCTATTTAGATTAATCGCCTGTCAAATATGCCCAAAAGAATATTCCAAACGGCGCGCGCATTCAACGTTTCGGTACAGGAATGCCGCAGAGCCCGCGACGCCATTACTTCTTGCCGCCTAACGAGTGTTTAATCATCAGCCAAAGGCCCGTTAAGGTTCCTTTGCGTATCTTCCACCAGTTCAGGAAATTCATCCAGAACAGTAACCTTTTGGCGAACCTGAAGCGCACGTAACTCCTCCATCGCGCGGAGTAAACATTATTTCTAACTGATCGGCAGCGCTTATCGAATTCGGACCGACGCGAGCGCACATCATTCGGGTGTATTTCACCATCATCGGACATGGTCGTGAAGGCAACGTCGTGCGAACTTATTCTTCCGAGACTAATATCAAGCGTTAATACAACACCTTTGCGGCTTTCTTTGGGCAGGTCTTTGATTCTGAAGTGTTTCCGATCTATCCGGCACTGGCCGAAGGCAAAGTCGCCAAGATTGTAAGCTATGAATTTTCCGTTTACTTCCTCCATGCCCTGAACCGCGTGGCTGTGAGTGCCCACAACAGCTGTGGCGCCAGCCGAAAGCATCTTTCCCGCAAGAGACTTCTCGAACGGAGTGGGAAGCACGTAGTCGCAGTAGCCCCAGTGCGGCATGACGATTACGGAATCGGTTTTTGCTTTTAATTCGCGTACCTGGCGCATTGCCAGTTCCTCTTCAAGGGGGGCGCAGCCAAAGGTATTTTCGCCGGCACATGTGGTCTCAACAAATTCCCATGAATACGCCAGAAATAATATCCGTTGATTATTCACCTCGATTACCAGCGGGCGGGTGGCCTCTTTCAGGTCTTTTCCCGCACCGAGGTATTGTATTCCGACGTCGTCGAGATGCTCGCAAGTCTGGCGGAATCCATCCCACCCGTAGTCGAATACGTGGTTATTGGCCAGCGTAACAATATCCACGTCCCAGTCTCGCAAAACCTCGGCCGTGGCGGGGGACGATTTCATGTGGCCTTTGTCGCCGTAAACCTCCGTGGCCGTCGTAATTGCGCCTTCCTGATTGGCGACCACCAGATCCGCCTCCTCCAGGCGCCGGCGCACACTGTCATTAAGGCGATACATGCCCGGATTGTCGCCCAGGTAAATGTCTCCAAGGAAAACGATTTTAACACTAAAGGCGGATTGTGACGAGATGCGATTCATTTATTCGAATTTCTCAAGCAATTCAATCTGCGTCAACGGCGCCAATTACCTTGTACCATCCGCTGGACGGTCTCATCGCCGGCGGTTCGCCCACGCCCAGCACGTGCCTGTAAAGCGCCTCGAGGTTTTTGCGCTGCGTTTCCCATCGGAAATGTTTCTCATACGCCTCGCGGCCTCGCTTGCCCGCCTCGGCGATGAGTTCGGGATGAGCGACAAGCCGGTCCAGCAGGCCGTTAAGCGCATCGGCGTCGCCGTACTCAATCGCCCAGCCTAGCCCGTATCTCTCGGCCACGCCGCCGGGGTAACTGCCCCTGGTGGCGATGTACGGCTTGGCGAGCATCATCGCCTCGAACATCTTGTTGGCGCTGGATATATATACGACCTTCAGCGAAGGGTCATACAGAAGACTCACCAGGTCCGCCTTGTCCATCAACTCCATCGCCTTGTTGTGAGGAACACGGCCGTGTACTGTCACGTTCGGTAATTGCTTCATTAGATTGCTAATATCATCTTGCCTGATGTGGCCTATAACGTCCATAACGACGTCGCTGCGGTCTTTCACGGCACGGGCGAGTATCATCGCGGCGCGTTTTTTGGTGATATGGCCGCTGTAGTTGATTCGCAAAGGTTTTCCGCCGGGTATTCTGTGGTTCTTCCCCAGGTCGTGTTGGGGAACGTTAAGCAACTGAATGACGGGCAATTTTTGGCACGCCCGCCGACCAAAGAACTCCGCGCAGACGTCTATCCGCCCCTGGCTGAGCAGAAGTCCGTCAACCATGGGCGACAGTATCCGGTCCATCTGGGTAAAAATCTGCGGCACCGGAAAGGGGCGGTCCGTCAGCGACAGACCCCAGGCGTCGCGAATGTCGTATATCACCTTGTATCCCAGAAACGGTCTGGCCAGTACAACCGGGACAATCGAATCAAGGTTTATGGCGTGAACGAGATTGTATCGTCCCGCAATCAACTTCCACGTTATCCACAGCCACCACAGAGGCCAGAGCATCACGAAGCGAATACTCTGGGGGGTATATCGCCCATGGAATCTCAGTATGCGCGTGTGGCCGATTATTTCCTCCTTTGGCTTCTGTCCCGTACGGTCCCAGCACAGCATGGTCGTGGCGAAGCCGAAATCGTGCAGCACCTCGATTGCCCGAGGAGCGGCGGGGGTGGTGTCCCACTTGCTGGCGCGAATTACCACGGCGTGTGGTTTTGCACGATTTAAACGCACTTGAAATTTTCCCTGCATGTATTATCGGTCACGCCGCATGCGAACGCCGACGGCCGTCAGTTCGTTTCCTCTTCGCTGCTGTCGCAGAGACTCTCGAAGAGTTTCGTCGCCTCCGCCAGGGCCGGATGCCGGGATATTTTCTGTTTGATCGCATCTTTGGTATTTTCCTTCCGGGCATTCGGCACCATTCTCTGTTCCGGTGGTCTTTTGTCAGTGTCGCGCAGCCGGTTCAGTACCCGTTCGGCGGCGCTTAGCACCGCTTGTTTGGGATATTCCTCGACTATTTTTAAATCCGCCAGTACGCCAATAAATCTATCGGGACTTTGGGTTACGGTTTTAAATCCGACCACCGTAAAATCATCCCTGTTTTTCTCTACATACGAGTAATAATCGATATAATCATTAATCGCCCGGTCGATATTGGTGTCTTCGTTTCCCCGTCCCGCACTGATATTCTTGACCACGGCCGACGCTGCGCAGTCGAGCGGATTTCTAATAAGCACTACCGTCGGGATTCCCTTTTTACGGGCTGTTTTCAAAGATGCGATCGTATGAAAGTGGCTTGCAAACGGCTGGTCGGGAAAAAGTTCCCTGAAAAGCCACCCGGCGAATGTAATGCCCGACCTGCCAATTCCGGTGATAAACACCTTTGCCGGGGGGTGAGGAAGAGGGGTGGACCCGATAAGTCTGATGTAGATTCGATACAGAAACGGATTCGACCTGACTAACCGTCTCATAGTTCGGTATAAGCGTCGCATTGCAGTCTCCTGTATTTCGGATTGAACCTCAGGCCGGAGCCGTCGCGGCCCAAAATTCGACCGGCGTGTATTTAATAACCGCGAATGATATTATCAGAGTGCGGTTCGATTAACTCATCTCCTGTGCGGAGTCAGGCACGTCGTAAGTGTCTTCCACGGGCACGCATTTCGTTTTAAAACGCCCGACTATTATTATCGTCATAAGGGCGCCTAACAGGGCTTTGACCACCCCCGCACCGACCCAGGCGTAAACCAATCCCCTGGCCCCGTGTTGCGGAACAAGCCAGTAAGTGCAACTCAGCAACAGGCCTGCCCAGACAAAATGAACAAAGAAGTTCAGCCATACCCTCTCGTGCGACATCGCCACCTGCGAGAACACGTTGTCCACCGCCCTTAACACGGCCAATCCCACAAGCAGAACGAGCATGTCCCAGTCGCCACGGAATTCCGGACCGTACAGGCCCATAACCCACGGGGCCAGCGCCATCACCGGCAACGCCAGCATCAGCGCCACGCCGCCGACCAGTCCTATGTTGGCCCATAGGGCCCTGAGGAAACGCTTATAGTTCTGCTGACCGCGTATCTCGGAAAACACCGAAAGAGTCACTTTCCGCATGGCGATAGGCGCGAACATGACCAGCATGCTCCACCGCATCGCCGCATTAAATCCGCCAAGACCCGGCACGCCGCCCGGCGTCCGCGCCACGATCGCCTGGCTGAACACAATTGCCGGTCCCATAAGTCCGCCCATGAGAAATCCCGGCGCAAAAAATCGCCATAAAACGCTTAGTTCCTGCGTAATGCCCGCCAGTCGCAGGTGAATTCCATGGTCATGGCATCTTTTAAGAAGAATAATCAGGCAGTACAGCGCTCCGGCCAACCAGGAAATCGTCATCATCACCACCGCCCCAGTCAGTCCCATCAACGTCACAAGAGGAGAAACCAGCACCAGCGTGGTTGCGCCCTGGATGAGATTGCCGTAAGCGATGCTTCTGAAGTTTCTGAAGCCGGCAAGACCGCCCTGCAAGGTATTGGCCATCACCATCGAAAGCAGCAGTAATCCGCCAAGAATCAAAGGTCCGGCCAGTTCCGGCACCCGGAACAACCTTACCGCAACGACCGGCGCAAGCGACGAGCACAACACGCTCATGAGCACTGCGCTGAACAAACCGGCCAGCAGCAGCAGCGAGACGATGCGCCCGGCGCGCTGGGGGTCGGTTTTCCTCAGTTCGGCTATGTATTTCGTGCCTCCCGAGGTAGTTCCCTTGATGACAAACCCGGCAAACAACGTTACCGACTGGAGCACCAGCCCCCATTTGCCGTATCCCGCCTTGCCTATAAGACGCGCCAGAATTATGCCCGTCGTCATGGCGAACATGCGCGATAATACGCTGGCAGCCACCGACCAGCTCGCACCGGACAGCATCGCCCACCGCAGACTGCTCCTGGGAAAATGCCTGTTGCGGAATTCCGCCAGACGGTCCTTGAGACCTTTTCGGCGACTGGACGAATTTTCCGTGTTTTCATCCGGCAATTACGCGCTCCCGAAGATAAACATCATCCGCAAAATTCGGTTCGAAAGAACTACGCGGAAAATAATCACGTGCGGATTATATTTCCGTTAGCATTTAATTTTGACCGGCAACGAACTATTTCGCCCTGAGTTTCGAGCGGAACCGGTCCGCTATGCCCAATACGGCGCCGGTCAGCATTCCGATATCCAGCGCTGTGATCAGTATTATCCCGCGCAGATAGTTCCACGGTTTAATGAAGAATCGCCACCTATTTTTTCTGAACATCCGGAAAGTCCAGTATCCCGTCAATATGACAACGAGCGCAACCCATGCCCAGGGGAATATAAAAGCAAGCACGACGGCCGCCGACAGCGCACAGTAAAGGCCCGACGCTATATATATGACGTTCGAGCCGAAGCGTTCGCCCAGGGCGACGTGCCCCCGGGTATTTCGCTTGAGCATCCTGCAGCAACTCGACAAACTTCCCCGGACTCTCCAGTAAACCTTTGCCTCGGGCGCCTTGTAAAATGCAAATCCCTGAGCGATCCATTCGGCGTTAAAATGTGTGTCCTCGCCGGCCTGTACGTGTTCTTTGTATCCTCCGACCGCATCGAATACTTCTCTTCGATAGGCCGTAGCGCGATGGGACGACATCTTCGTCGACTCGGACCCTGCGCCAAGGCGCACCAGGGCCTTCTCGAACGGCGTCTGGCCCGTACTTACCGTGGCGCCGCCAACAACGTCCGAGGGCGTCGGCCCGCTGAAGGGCGCCAGTATCTTTTCGACATAATCATCGCAATATGAGCATCCGCTGTCGAAACACAGTATGATATCTCCTTTCGCTTGTGCGACGGCTTCGTTTCTGCCCTGTGATATATTGCAGCCGCGGCTCTGGAATACCTTAAGGCAACCAATTTCACCGGCCAGTTCCACGAGGATTTCCCACGTGCCGTCCGTCGAACCGCCGTCGACCACTATTATTTCATTGAGGTTCCCACTTGCGCACCGGCGCGCGAAATATCGCAGGGTCTCTTCGAGGCCATCGGCGCAGTTAAACGTAGTGCAGACGGCCGAAACAATTGGTTTTTGCGAATCAGTCATAATTCGACTTCGGATTTTGCCCGCGGGACAATCGCAGGGTTGTTGATGTCGTTTATTGTCCCGTGTGGCGCATGACATTCTGCTAGGCGTGCGTCCGGACGAGTCCGGTTGCGATTTGAATGTGCGATTAACCGCCTATAAGCTGAGTCTGCGTAACAACCCTCCGTTGCCGCGTACAGAACACACGCGCCATTAAATACATGATCACAAGTAGCCCGCCTTTCTGGATGAAATCTTTCAAAGGCCAGGAAACATCGTAATACAGGCGGCTGAACTCAACCCCGACGACCATGACGGAGAAAAGGATAGCCAGCCCGAGGGGATGATAAGCCAGTCGCCACCTGTACCATACCAGTCCCACCAACAGCCCTCCCAATAAACCGATTCCAAACACTCCGCCCCAGCCCGCCACCCAATATGGCTGGGCTGCGGGTCCGAGCGTCTGACTGGCGGCTCTTTCGGCGGGGCCTCCCGCCCACCAGTCCGTAAGATACCACAATATACCCCATCTTGTGTCGTCGATGCTTCCGTAAACCGGCTTGTTATGGTAGAATGGGCGAGGTACGAAAACAAACGGAACCGCACGGTAGGGCTTATGGCCCACATGTCCTCGCCTGTTGGTCTCTACGTACGTCAATCCGGTCCAGTAACCGATATTCATCCTGCCAAGATTGGCGAAGAATCCCGTTTCGTCGCCGCCGCCGGAAAGCAGCGTCCGGATGCGCCCAAACACTCCCGTGCCGCGACCGAACTGCTCTGTCTTGCGCATCCGCTCGATTGCCGGCGAAAGTACGATTATTAAAACCACACTGACGACAACTATCAACGCCAGTTTCCGCACCCCCCGTCGGACCACGTACGCCGAGAGCAACAGCAGAACAAACGGCGCGATAAAGCGCCCGCGGACACCACGGGCCAGTCCCCATACCAACGCATAACCGATGACCGCCACGAGGGCGATTATATTCTTTTTACTTAAAACCTTTTCGCCCCTGAGTATGATCCAGGCGCATCCGACACCGGGAGCGACTTCGATTATGATCTTAAAAAAGACGTATAAAAGCGGATACGGAACGGCTACATCCTCCTGCCATCCCCAGGCATACCCGGTCGGCCAATTCAGAACGGCCGCAATCGGGAAGTAGAGCAATACGCAGGCGGCTACAACGTATAGAATGGGACGAAGACGGTATAAGTAGTAATTGGTGTCACGATGCACTAAAGGGCGTCCGGGATACTGCCTCACGAGGTTTTGATACGCCTGGTGCTTATACATGGATCTTGAAATGGCGTAAATAAAAAGAAACCCGACCGCCCAGCAAATCATGTAAGTAAAATCAAGGAGGTTTCCTACGCCCGTCTTGTATACGTTATCCGAAGAGTGAAGGGAGATCAGCGATGAGCTTCCGGCAAAGTGCCAGATGGTCTCGTTTCCAATCATCGCCAGCACCGGCAGCAGTGCCAATCTGTCGGTCGCTCTGAGGGCGACACGTAAACCTACTATCGCGACAACTGCGTATAAGGTTAATGTAATTAATATTAGAGCCATTCTCTTTTTATATTAATGACATATCGGCATAAAAGCAAATACCTCGGCATTGCCCGGCGTTGCGGCATCGCCGCGCGAATACAGCAAACATACTTCGCGTTTCAATACCGGCGCCGCATGCCGGTACACCTTGTCATTGTGGATGCCCGACCGCTGCATCAACGCATTGTCGATATACTCCGTCCCCGTCGGCTGCGCGCCAAATATCGGGGTAAGTGCCCTAACATACAC
>CAYZPY010000011.1:0-33612 GCA_964480425.1 uncultured Planctomycetaceae bacterium | reverse complement strand
AGTTTTTTCACGTCTACTTACGACAATCATTTACAGACAAAGCAATTGGCTCGCCTTCTGCGTATCCCGGCCGAACGGCGAAATCTCCCTGAGCCGTCGGATTATCGGCGGGAGCACCTCGATTACCTTGTCGACATCCCGGTCGGTGTTATAAACGCTCAGCGAGAACCTCACCGAGCCGTGCGCGGCGGTGTAGGGAATTCCCATCGCCCGCAGGACGTGACTGGGCTCCAGCGAACCGGTGGCGCACGCCGAACCGCTGGAGGCGCATATCCTGTGCTCGTTGAGCATCAGCAGTATGCTCTCGCCCTCGATGTACTCGAAACTTATGTTGGACGTGTTGGGCAGGCGGTTCTCGACGTCGCCGTTGACTCTTGCATCGGGGCAGCGCGCCAGCAACTCCCGCTCGAGCCGGTCGCGCATCGCCCGCACGCGGGTCTGCTCGTCTTCCATCCGCCGGTGGGCAAGTTCCGCCGCCTGTCCCAGGGCTACGATGAGCGGCACCGCCTCTGTCCCGCCGCGGCGGTTGTTTTCCTGGTGCCCGCCGATCATGAACGGGCTGAACCGCACGCCCCGGCGCACGTACAGGGCGCCGATGCCTTTGGGGGCGTGTAGCTTGTGGCCGGACAGACTCAGCATGTCTATGGGAAGGTCCGAGAGTCTGATGGGGACTTTTCCCACTGCCTGGACGGCGTCGGTGTGGAATATCACGCCGTGATCGCGGCACATGGCGCCTATCCGCTCGACGGGGTAAATGTTGCCGGTTTCATTGTTGGCCCACATCACCGAAACGACGGCGGTGTCGTCGGTAATGGCGTTTCCCACGTCGGGCAGCTCCAGCGCGCCGCTGCTGTCCACGGGCAGTTCGTCCAGGCGGTATCGCGGCGCCGGACCTCGGGCATCGGAGAGTTTGCGGCAGAGGTTTCGAACGGCGGGATGCTCGACGCGCGTGGTCACTATGTGCCGCCGGTCAGGATTCACCTCCAGCGCGCTGCGGACGGCGGTGTTGTCGCTCTCGGTGCCGCAGGAGGTGAAGATTATCTCCGTCGGATGGCAGCCCAGCAGGTGCGCCACCTGCCGGCGCGCCCGCGTTATGTGACCGGACACCTGCCCGCCGAAACTGTGGATGCTGGAGGGATTGCCGTAGCGCTCGCACAGGAACGGCGCCATCGCATCGCGGACTTCCTCGGCGACGCGAGTCGTTGCGTTGTTGTCCATGTAAATAACGTTGTCGTTCATAGCGCGTTCTCCCGGCGTTCGGGACTATTCCAGCCGTTCGCTTACGTCTTGGACGACGATGTCCGGGTCGACCAGTTCCCGCAGCTTGGCTCCGACGGTGCTGTCGGCAGTGAACTCGCGCGTGCGGCACCACGCGCAGTTCCCGCGAAACGCCACCAGCACCTTCTTCCCGTCAACGTCCACCAGCTCGATGTCGCCCCCGTCCTTGCGGAGGATGGGTCGAATTTCGTTTGCGATAACGTCCTCTACCAGTCGAATACGGCGCAGGTTCGTCATTGTCCCGCCGGGTGTTGCGTCCTTGGGCGCGGGGACCTTCCGGTCTGGTCCTCGAACCCTGGAGATAATCTCCCTGATTTTATCGTGGCACGAGCCGCACCCGCCCCCGGCCTTGGTGTAGTGCGTCACGTCGTCGACGGTCTTCAGGTCGTGCTCGGCGACCACCTTCCGGATTAACCTGTCGGTCACGCCGAAACACTGGCATACGATTTCGCCCTCTTCCTCAAGGTCGAAGGGCTTGTGCCGATATTGCGCAATCGCCTTCTGCAGCGCCTCCATTCCCAGCACCGAGCAGTGGAGTTTTGCCTCCGGCAGGCCCCCGAGATACTCGGCGATGTCGTCGTTTGAGACCTCGGCGGCCTGGTCTATGGTCTTTCCCTTTATGATCTCGATAAGCGCGTCGCTGGAGGCGATGGCGCTGGCGCAGCCGAAGGTCTGGAACTTTGCGTCGGCGATCCGCCCGTCCTGCCCCAGGCGGATCATCAGCCGCAGCGCGTCGCCGCAGACCATGTTGCCCACGGTGGCGTCCAGGTCGGGGTCGTGAATCTCGCCCGTATTACGCGGATTAAGAAAATGGTCCTTAACTTTCGGCGTATAGTCCCACATATTTTTTCCGTAATAACCGGTTAATTAATGTTTTTCCGTTATTTCATTCTATGCACGGGGAGAAAAAATCACCCGTTCCTTTCCGCCGGCGACCAGTCGCGCCGCGCCGTGTCCGCGGGCGCCTGCGCCGGTGCGCCGAACGGGACGTAATTTTCGATCCCTGCATGCGGGGATTGACGCCGCAGAAATCGACGATATCATATCCGCGTCGAACCGGACCGTCACGGGCGACGATGCGGACACCAGGAGGCGACAAAAGGATTTTTCCAGCCGCCCGGGCGGGTTTGAGACACCTTTCGGGTCCGACGGCGAGGAAGTATGATTTCCATCCCGGAGCCATTGGAAAACCAGGAACCCGGCGGCGGCCGGGTCGAACGCGTCTTCGACGCCGTCGTGCGCCTGCTGGTGCTTGCGGTGCTGGTCGTCGTGCCGCTGATATTTATCCCGTGGTATCGCTGGGACCTTTTCATTCCGATAAAGACCTTTGTAATGCGGACGCTCGTTCTGGTCGCCGCATGCCTCTGCGTGTTGAAGGTCGTCATTACGGGCCGGGCCGGGCCCGTGCGCAGCGGGCTTAACCTTCCGGTGCTCCTGTTTCTTGCCGCGGCGGCGCTGTCGCTTGTCAACAGCCCCAACACGGACGTCTCACTGAGGGCGCTGGCCCGGCTGGCGTTCTTTGTCCTGACGTATTTTCTCATCGCAAATTATTTTCACCGGGGCAGGCACGTCAATCTGCTGCTGTCGGCCGTGCTGGTCACCTTCGCCCTCGTGAATATATACGCCGTTTTGCAGCAGTTCGGGATAGATCTTATAGGCCCCGCCGAGGGAAGGAAATGCGTGGATTCCACACTCGGCAATCCCGATTATTTTGCGGGCTACCTTGTCGCCCTGATACCCTTGTGCCTTGTGTGCATATTGATAGTCAACAGCAAGTGGAGATACGCAATCGCCGCGCTTGCGGCGACGGGGACGGCGTTCTTGTTCCTGAGCCAGTCCAGGGCCGGCTTTGGGGGATTTGCGCTTTCGGTGCTGATAATGATGGGGGCGGTCCTGTTTTCCAAACAGACCGGCATGAAGGTCAAGGCGTTCTGTATCGCCCTGGCCGGGGGCGCGGCGGGATTGCTGGCCGTCCTTACAATCGTGGGCGAGACGACCCTGTCGAGAATAGAAGAGACGCTGGATTTAAACAGCACCAGCATTCGCTGGAGAATACTGTGCTACCGGGCGACGCTGGACATAGTAGCCGACCATCCCGTCACCGGCACGGGGATAGGGACCTTCTACAACGTTTACCCCAAATACTGTGTGCCGGAAATGAGCAAGGTCCATCCGAACATAACAACGCCCAGGCAGACCCATAACGATTACCTTCAGATCGCCGCCGAGACGGGCCTGGCGGGACTGGCGGCGTTTGCGTACCTGGTGTTCGCGTTTTTCCGCACGGGCATCCTGAATATCAAAAGGTCCGGGCAATGGCGCCTGCGATGGCTGACGGTGGCCCTGTTGGCCGGGGGCGCCGCGATACTCGTGCAGATGATATTCGATTTCAACCTGCACAGACCCGTCAACGCCCTCTACTTCTGGGTGATCCTCGCCCTGATGGCGGCGTTGGAGCAGAGGCCGCCGGATAAGAGATATCTACCTCTGCGTCCCGGACGGTGGACGAGGTTAATATTGATTCCGCTGCTTGCGGTTGCGGCGGTCGTGATGACCAAGACCGCCGTGGCGCCTTTTGCAGGACACGTGTATTACAACCGGGGCAGCGAGTTCGCCGCAAAAGGCGACCTCAAGCGCGCGGTTGCAGCATACCACAAGGCGACAAACTGGGACAAACTCGACGACATTTATTACAGGACTCTGGGGGATGCTTACACCGCCCTGACGCAGACGCCCGACACCGCCCGACACGCCAAAAAGAAATACATCAAGGGCGCCATTGAAAGTTACAAAGAGGCGATCGCCGTAGGTCCGTACTACGCGGTGAATCACTTCAAGTTAGGCCGCGCTTATATGTTGTGCGGGTTCGGGTTCGAGACGAATTTTCTCAAAAAGGCGGAACAAAAACTTAAAAAGGCCATCGAGTTGAGCCCGAACTGGGAGGCCGAAAAATTCCACAATCAACTGGGCCTGCTCTACCTGCGCCAGGGAATGCACGACGAGGCGATCGTGGAATTCAACGCCGCCCTGAAAGTCGATCCCCGGCACATTCCCTCGTACATTAATCTGGGCAATATCCACTACAGCCGGGAAAACTACGACAAATCCATCGAATACTACGGAAAGGCGCTCGAAATCGACCCCGACAGCGCGCAAATTCTCAATAACCTGGGACATTCGTATTCCAAGAAGCGAATGTACGCCGAGGCGATTGAAAGTTTCGATCGTGCGCTGGCGGTAGATCGCAATTACGTTGACGCTTACAACGGTCTGGGCGATATCTACCTCGATTTGGGAAAGATTTTATTGGCCAAAAGAATGTACATGCAGGTCATCCATCGCTCGGCGGATACCGGCCACGCAGATTACGCCCGCCGGCGCCTGGCGGAAATAGAAAGCAGGTAAAGTCGGACGTTTCACCGCGGACCGACGAGTCGGCTGACCTTACATGGGGGCGAGTTTTCGGTGCAGTTGTTCCAGCAGGGCGACCTGTCCTTTGTTTATACGTTTCTCGGCCTCGACCAGTGTGAACCATCTCGCCCGGTCTATTTCGGGGAATTCTTTTTTCCGACCCGAACGAGGCGGCCATTCCATAGCGAACGTGTTGCTCTCGATTTTATGCGGGTCGCAGTCGCCCTCCAGCGCCCATGCGTGCACCCATTTTCCTCCGGGCTGCTTTATCGGCTCAAGGGCGATGAACTCGCCGTCGGCGTCGAGGCCGGTTTCCTCCCTGAACTCTCTTTTGGCGGCCTCGAGGGGATCTTCGCCGCCTGAAAACTCGCCCTTGGGTATCGACCAGGCGCCCAGGTCCTTCTTCGCCCAGAAAGGCCCGCCGGGATGCACGAGGAACACTTCCAATCCCTCGCCGGTACGCCTGTACATCAGTATTCCGGCGCTGGTTTTGGTCATTGGTTAACCTCCCCGGATTACATTATTAAGCATCGGCAGGCATAAGTGTTTTTTAGAGCAGTTTGCAGAAAGATTGTCGTCATGTTCGTCGCCGAGGACGAGTCCGGCAAGGACGGCGAAGCAGGCAATGCCGCAGCATTGTCGATGCAGCCGGACGCCGCCGGGCGAAGCCGCAATCAGAAGATGGCGACAAGATTTCTGTAAACTGCTCTAATCCGCCCGGTTGTTATGGTCCAATTCCATCGCCCGCCGCTCGATTCGGAATGTGAAGGCGTGTTCGCAGGGTCTTTCATCGGGCGTCTTTATGGTCAGCCCTTCTTCGTGTAATTCCCATTTCAACTTCCGGTCGGACCCGAGCATCCGCACCGAGGCGACCTCGCCGGGCACGAGCACGCCGTTTGTGCCAAGCGCCCTGATGGTGATCTCCTCGCCAGGCCAGCCCAGGCAGATGGCGTACAGCACGTCGCCCTTTACCGTAAAGCGCACGTCCTGCGGGGTGTAATCCACCTTGTAATTCTGGGTGTAATGGCCGTACTGTATCTTCCCCTCACGGATAAGGCGGATAATCTTGTTGAAACTCAGCTCGTGCTCGCTCGCGTATGCGGCTATGTCTATCGACTCCAGTTCGGTTGGTCCCTCGCCGTAAACTATCCACGGTGTTGTGCCGTATATCGCCTCTCCGTTGACCGCCAGCCATTTTCCCATGCCCAGCAGTATCCGGCGCGCGCCGGGGGGGATGGTGCCGTCGGCCTTGGGCGGGACATTGAGCAACAGCAGGCCGTTCTTGCTCACCATGTCCACAAACTCGTCAATCAGCGTATTGAGCGACTTGTATCCCATACCCGGGCGATAGTACCAGCGTGTGGGTTCGCCTATCCCAACGTCGTTCATCCACTGGTGGTAGGACAGGTCCCTGACCCGGCCGTTCTCTATGTCCGGCATCCCCACGCCGGGGACGAAATCGTGCGTCTTGTAGGTCACCTCCACTTCCCTTCCCCATCGGCGGGCGCGGTTGAAATAGTAGGCCAGGAACTCCTTCCTGTACTGCTCCTTTGCCCCGCCGGGATACGGCTGAATGCTCGCCGGTCCGCCCAGGCGGTTGGATTTGCCTTCCAGCAGTTTACCCCCCACGTACCTGCCCCAGTTCCGGGCGTCGAGCGTGCCGCCTATCTTGTTGTCGAACCAGACAAGGTCCGGCTGGTATTTGTCCACCACCTCGCGGATTTTACCGTCAAGTCGACGTCCGTCCTGAAACTTGTGGAAAGAGACCATGAACTTCATGTCGCGTTTTGTGATGGCCTGTTTGAGCCGCCCCACGACGTCTATGTGCGGGTTCATGTCCACCGCGTCGCGTGTCGTCAGGTCGCTGTCCCACATTGCGAACTGCCCGCCGTGCTCGGCTACGGGACCGGCGAACCGGGCGCCGGCCTGTTTGAAAAGTTCGGCCCACTGGTCGGGGTCGAATTTTTCGGCCTTAAAGTCCGAGAGGTCTTTTACGATCCGCGTGGGCAGCCAGTGCGTGTAGATGCCGAACTTGGCGTCACTTAACCACTGGGGATGCCTGTGCCGCCTCAAAGACCGCCAGGTGGGCTCGTAGGGACCCGTATTTCTGTCGGCGGTGGGGTCGTCGGCGAGTGCGGCGGCGGCCTGCATGCAGATAACAACGGCAATGGCGTTTCTCTTTATCATCGCGCTTCCTCGAATGTTTACAGGGGTTTACTACCGTCAAACGCCGGGCGCGCGTCAGGTCTGCGGCGGCTGACCACCTCGTTTGCCCGGCGGGCGGGCAACGCAGGATACGATTTTAATCCACGCATTCAAATTGCTCCAGGACCAAAAGATTACAGGCCCGGACCCATCTTTGTCTCAAAGACGCCCTTTTGTTTGAGGCAGGCGCATCCGATGCGGACGTCGAGGGGCGGCACAATTAATGGAAACTGAATGTGACTCTAATCGGGAGTCCAAACTCTTGGGGTAGGATGATTCACTCGGGAGGCGATGAATAAATAAAAGGAGAAAGAGGATTCGTGCTCTGCGTAGCGGCTTTTGCTCCGCGGCGAAGTATCGATTCGCGCGGAGTTAATGTCGCGACACGCCGGGCCGGATGACCTGAGACTCCCGTAGGAGTCGTGACAGCGTATTTATTGGGCCTGCTTGAATTAAGGAGACGAATATGAAGGAAAATTAATGAGGCGTTAATCATATCTGAACATTTTTGTGGTTGAACTTAGTTTAAAGGATTGCTCGAGACAATTATCAAGCCCGACGGTCTTTACGCTAAGTTCTGAGGAGAAGTATTGATTCAATCATCAACCAACGAAAGGCATGCACTATGAGAATGAAAGAAACAGCAATAATCGCAGCAGCGATTCTGATTCTGAGTGCATCGTGGGCAGGTGCGGGCGACGAAAATTCGTACGGGTACAATCACATCACCATACCCGCGAATACGGAAGTTCCCGTGTCCATCCCGTTCACACAGAAAGCAGAAGGCACGTATACCGTGAACACAAAAGTGGCGGACACCGGCGTAACGGTATCCGGCAGCCCGTTCACGGCCGACGAGTATAACGACATGTACTACGTCCGCTTCACCAAGAAGGGCTACTGGACCACCATAACGGACACCGGCACAAACCAGTTGAACTTCGAAAACACGGACATCCTTGACAACATCGTAGCCGGCGATGAATTCAAGATTTACCCCCATCACACGCTGGAATCGGTGTTCCCAGACAGTAAGGAAAACGAATCCTTCATAGCATCCACCGGCTCCGGTCTTAATCTCACCATAAACACCAAGGTGTTGATGTGGGAAGACAGCGTAGGAAATAATCAGTCGCCTACAGACACCTATTACTGGCACGAAGACGGAGAATGGAGAAAGTTCGGCGATTCGGGCAACTTCGACGACACAATCATTGACCCTGATGATATGTTGGCCATTCGCAACACCAGTGAGTACGACCTGGATTTCAGGTCTGAGGGTTACGTCTACAAAGGCGCCCTGGCGATCACACTTTCCAGAAGCGCCGCTTCCGACAATGACACCCAAACCACGACGGGCTGGCCGGTCCCGATAAAGTTGAAGGACATGGGACTGGGCGGAACGGATGCCTTCGAGAGTTCGACAGGATCGGGTCTGGGCCTGGTCATCAAAGACAAACTCCTGGTTTGGGATAACTCGGATGAAGGGACAAATAAGTCGCCGAAACACACGTACTACTACCACGAAGACGGAGAATGGAGAAAGTTCGGCCAGTCAGGCAGCTTTAACGACACGAAGATCGATCCCAGCGCCGGTATATTGATTCGAAGTGTCTCGGGCGCCTCCGTTGAAGAAACGTGGACATCGAACGCACCGTATTAACAACGAAAGAAACAGGAAGGAGCATAAGTTATGAACAAAATAGTCAAATTATCGGCAGTTTTATTTGTTGTGGCCGTTTCCGCGAGTTTAGCAAGTGCATCCACCATCAATTCGTGGGTCATGCATCTTTACGAAAACGCCGCATATAACGATTACCTTGATGACGGCGACACCCTGATGCTTATCTGCGATGACGATATGGACAATGATACTAATTCGTCCCCCGAATCATGGGAAAAGTATCATAACACTATCGGCAAGGACAGTTTCCTGGCGGACCCCGAAGACGTCATCCTGGATGCGTGGGGACTCAGCGGAGTGATCGGCGGTACGGCATACGATGGCGGAGACGAACACGCCGCCAATTGGGACAACGGCGGCAAGGGCGTAGATGAAGGCGACCATTTCGCCCTTTTCTGGTTCGACCTGCCGTTTTCCGACATAACCGACATTAACAACGGACCCGGCAAAGCGGGCATCGCTTACGGTTACTACCGCACGGACGACGTACTGGGCGGAGTTTTTGGCGGTAACCTTTCGTATGAAGTCCCCGCCAACAATGTCAGCGATGATCTCAGGAGTATTACCCAAAACGCGCACTCCAGTGGCGATATTCCTGACTCCGAAATGGCTGCCGAGTTCGAAACCGTCCCCGAGCCGATGACGATTGCGCTTCTTGCCGGCGGCGGGATATTCGTGACGCTTCGACGTCGCAAAAATTCTTAAAAACGGATGGGTATTTTAAACGAGGATAAACTCCAACCAAAAAAGGACTACACACCATGAAGAGCATAAAAATAGCATTACTGACCATTTTGGCGGGCCTGGTGTTCGTCGGAACAACCAGTGCGGATACTGACGTAACGTTTAATATCACTACCTCCGAGACGTGGACCCCGGCAGGAAATCCTTATCACCTCAAGGATCACATCTACATCGAGCCCGGCGCGTCTTTGACCATCGAAGCCGGCGTTATAGTCAAAAGCAGCAACAACACCGGCACAGGCGAAAGCGGCGTTGCGGGCTCGCTGATTGTCACCCGCGACGCGGATATCTACATCATGGGTACCGAGGAGAATCCGGTCGTGATGACCTCCACCAGCGAGACCGGCTCCTGGAGGCCTACTTGCTTCGAATGGGGCAACCTGGCGATACTGGGCAAAGGCCTGATCTCCGCCTCCCACTTCGATGGCGCCCCCGTCAGCCCCGCCATCGGCGGAGGGAATAACCCCGTACAACCAACCGGTACCGCACAGTACCAACTGGAAGGTCTGACCGATCCCGACGAAGACCTCACCCACTACGGCGGCGACGACGACAATGACGACAGCGGAGAGATTCACTACCTGTCGCTGCGTTACGGCGGCCTGGTCGTCGGCGAGGCAAACGAGTTGAACGGCCTGTCGCTGGGCGGCGTAGGACGCGGAACCGAAATCGACCACGTCGAGATCATGAACAACGTGGACGACGGAATTGAGATCTGGGGCGGCACGGTCAACCTCAAGTACGTCAGCATCTGGAACGTCGGCGACGACAGTTTCGACTTCGACCAGGGCTGGCGCGGAAAGGCACAGTTCGGCCTGATCGTCCAGGGTTACTGCGCAGAGAGAAAGCAGGGCTCCGGCGTGGGCGACAACTGCTTCGAGCACGACGGCGCCGAAAATGAGACCGCCCAGCCGGTCTCCACCGCCAGCATCTACAACTTCACCGTCGTGGGTAACTGGAAAAGCGGCGACGGCGCAATCGCATGGCGCGACAACGCTCGCGTCCAGTACCGAAACTGCATCTTCATGGACATCGGCGAAAAGGTCGTCAGGTTCGACGACGAATCCGACCACGGTGCCATGGGCTACAGCGGCGAAGCGAACGGCAGCAGGACCACCTCCGACGACGGCACGCTGACGTGGGTCGAGCACTGGCAGACCTCTTACGACATGTCCCACGACTGGGACCACGCCAAGACCGTCAACGAATATAACGAGGGCGGCACCGAGCCGGACGAAGACGACTTCAGGCATCCGCTGATGCTTTACCAGGCGCAGACCTCCGGATACCTGTGCGAAATCAGCGACTGCGTGTTCTACGCCAACGATCACGCCGACGCCTACACCGAGGCGGAAACCTCCGAGATCGACCTGTTCAACGATCACGGGACCTGGGACAAGCACAACGTCAAGGAACCCGCCAACATGCCCATCGTGTCCATTACCCGCGGCGCCAAGGTCACCGTTCCCCCCGAGGACCACGACGTTTACCCCGTGACCTACCTTGACCCGCGTGCCGCCAATGACGCGACCGATGCGCACGCGACGGCCCCGGCCGACGGCTTCTTCACCCCGGTCGACTTCCGCGGCGGATTCAGCCCCAGCCACAACTGGATCGAAGGCTGGACTGCCGCCTACGAATACGGTTTCACCACCGACTCCAACGGCGATCATCCGGACCTCTCGGATCCGAAGGTCGAAACCGAATTCGAGTTCGAGACGGAAAACGGCGTGCTGTACACGATCGAAAAATCCAGCGACATGAGGAACTGGGTCCCGGTCCAGGTTATCGAAGGCACCGGCGACACCATGACCTCCACAGACCTGGATTCGTACGACGCCACCAAGTTCTACCGCGCTATTCGTCAATAGCACACTTAACCGGTAGAAAAAAACCGAAGGCGCATCTGATGGCAGGGGCCTCAAAGGTCCCTGCCATCAGAACACTATGCCGGCGCATAAGAGTCAGGGATTATTGAAAAATGGTTAAAAGATGTTCGATGTTTTTGACTTTCGTAGCGGGGATTTCGTTGCCCTTATTGATTTGCGGTTGCGAGCAAAACGACGACCAAAACGCCGCAGCAGGGGCCAAAGCCAACACCGGCGAGAAAATTTCACTCCGGGACAAGCCCCTTGCGGATTACCAGGGCGAACTGCTCACCATTGCATTCGAGACGGCCTCTTCAATCCCGCTCTATCCTCACATACGGGACCGCTGTCGTGCCCAGGAGGAGGTGGTGGTCGCCTGCCTGAAACTCGACCAGCCCGCTCGGGCGCTGAAGTACGCCGACAAAATAAAGAACTGGCGCCGCGGGTCGTGCTACGCGGACATGGCGTTTTACTGCGTGAAGAACGGATACAGTCGGGAAATGGTGCAGGAATTCCTGGATATTGCCGCCCTGGTGGAGTCCACCGCAGCGTCGGATTGGCGCAGGGACACAATCAAGGCAAAAATAGCCCGCACCCACGCGCTGATGGGCAACAGGTCCCAGGCGGACAAGTTCCGCCGGAACCTGGTTGATTCCCAGACCGGCAAGGTCGCCGGCGCTCGGGCGGACCTGTCCGACGACAAGGATTTCGACGAACACGTAAAATCCACGGAGAACCTGATTAAAACGGGCAATTACGACGTGACCAGCAACGCCCTGGATTCTTTGGCCGAACTGTACAATCGCCACTATAAAGACGAGCGGCGACGGGCAATGCTGGAAGAAAAAATCACCACGTACTGGCGCCGCCTGCCGGGCTTTGCCCTTGTCAGATTCCAGATGAGACTGGCCCGATACGCCAATGATCACAACGACAACGCAAAGGCCCTGGAATTCGTCAATGAAGCCCAACAGATTTTAGACGAGTCCGACTGGCCTATGCGACTCAAACTTCCGCGGATGGCATGGCTTGCGGAAATTCGTTTCCTCTCCGGCGACGAGGAAAAGGCCCGCGCCGACGCCGACGCCGCGCTCGCCCTGTTCGAGGAAAACGTCGAAAAGATAGTCAACGTCGCGCGCGCCGAGGTGCTTCGTCCCATCGCAGAAGCATACAAGACCATGGAAAACACTCAGGCATCACTGGCCGCGTATAAAAAAGCCGTTGAACGAGGCGTTGATAATCCCAACTCCAAACCGCGCGCCAAAGACCTGTCCGCAACCTGTTGCTCCATTGCTCTTCACGAAGTGAAGCCCGATGCGGAACTATGGGAAAAAATACGGCAAGTTAGAGACGGATTAGGCAAACCATGGTAAGAGTAACTGAACGATCACTGCTCCTGATCGCTCTCGTGACCGCACTGTTTGCACCGAATGTTCAGGCCCGGCAGATGGGCGGCATACGCGGCACGGTTTACGACAAGGATTTTGACGTGCCGATGGCGTTTGTGAACGTCCGCATCGCCGGGACGGATAAAACCACCACCACCACGGAAGAAGGAAACTACGTTTTCCAGGAACTCGCCCCCGGCAAATACACTCTGGTGTTCCAGAAGGACGGCTACCTGCGGGAGGTCAAGTCCGACGTGGTGGTCGAGCCCGGGCAGATGGTCGAGGTGGACGTCCGGCTTACGGGATCTTTCGAGGAAATGGATGCGTTCAGGGTCGAGGGGCTCAAAATCGGGGCCACCGAAGCCAAACTTCTGGACATACGAGCGGAGAGTCCGGCGTTTCTGGACTCCATCAGCGCCGACTGGATGAAACGCGCAGCCAGGGGCGACGCCGCCAGCGCGTTGCAACTGGTCTCGGGAACCACGGTGCAGGACGGCAAATACGCCGTTGTTCGCGGGTTGCCCGACCGGTACGTCAATACGCAAATGAACGCCGTGCGACTTCCCACCGCCGACCCCGAGAAGCGGGCGGTGCAACTTGACCAGTTCCCTTCGGACGTGATAGACAGCATCCGCGTCAGCAAGACCTTCACCCCGGACCAGCAGGGCGACGCCTCCGGAGGGGCGGTGAACGTGGTGCTGAAAGGCATCCCGGAAGAAAATATGTTCAAGGTCGGCGTGGGAGCCGGTTTCAACACGCACACGACGGACAATAAGTTCTTTCTGAGCTACGACGGGGGTGGAGTGAACTACCTGGGCATCGACGACGGCGGCAGGGACATTCAACACGAAAACGAGGGCCAGTCGTGGGACGGCGCGGTGGGCGTTTCGCGAAAGGACGCCCCGTTCAATTACGATTTCTCCATCGCCGCCGGCGGTAAGCACAAGTTCGACTCGGGTCTGACCGTGGGCGGCTTCACCAATTTCTATTACGAACGGGACTGTTCGTATTACGACGACGGGAAGGATTTCACCTATTGGCTCCCCACCGGGCGCGACGAAATGGTCCCGCAACACGAGGGGGGAGACAACCCCGCAACGGGAAATGACTTCAAGACGAAACTCTGGACCACCGAACGGGGCGCCCAGGAGTTGAAGTGGGGCTGGCTCGGAGTGGTGGGCGCCGAGACCAAAAACCACCAACTGAACCTCGCCTACATGTACACCAGGGTCACCGAGGACAAGGCGATCCTGGCGGAAGACGTCACGGGCAAGGCGTCGCTGCACAAGTACTGGCCTATGAATTTCGGCGAGGAATTCGATAATTACGACCCGAACGATCCGTACCACCCCGGCAACTCCGAGGACTACAGGCAGGCGGCGCCGTATCTGCGGACCGAAACCCTCGACTACACCGAACGGACCGCCGATACGCTTCAGCTGACGGGACGGCACACGCTGGCCTTGGCGGAATTCGGAATCGAGGATTTCTTCATGTTCCTCTATCCGGAATTCGACTGGACACTGGCGTGGAGCTCCTCGGGAATGTACGAGCCCGACAAACGGTTATTCGGTCAACAGTGGCGGGCACAGTACTGGGACCCAGGGAACCCCCGTCGGGGAATACCGGGCGAAATGAAAGACCCCGTATACGGCAGTTACATGCCCGGCGACAGCGCGGGTCTGGGATGGCTTCAGCGAACGTGGAAGACCATTGACGAACACAGCGAACAGTATTTTTACAACATCAAGTTCCCGTTCAAGCAGTGGGACGGGGAAGAAGGATACGTCAAGCTGGGCGTTTTCGAGGACAAGGTCAAGCGCGAATACGATCAGGAATCGTTCAGCAATTTCGGAGACGACAATAACTCATACCAGGCCTCCTGGGAGGATTTCTGGAGCGAGGTCTGGCCCCAGGAGGACCACCCGATGTGGGGCGATGAAGGACCGCAGGGTAACATCGACGTGGACTACAAGGGTCAGCAGGACATTTCCGCGTGGTACTACATGGCCGATATGCCCCTGTCGACTTTTTTCAACGTCATCGGCGGCGTCCGTTACGAAAATACAAACCTGAACATTGTCGCCGAACCGGAAGACCTGGTCACGTGGGTTCCCCCCGGAAGCACCTCGCGCGTCAACATGGAGCCCGGCGACGGGGACGTTTCGTTCCAGCAGGAAGACATGCTCCCTTCGCTGGGATTCGTGTTCGAGCCGTTTAAGGAAATAAAGATTCGCGGCTCGTGGAGCAGGACAATCGCCCGGCAAACCTTCAAAGAACTTTCGCCCGTCCTGCAAAGGGATTTCCTTGGCGGGGACGTATTCGTCGGTAATCCTTCCCTCCAGATGAGCGAGGTGGAGAACTACGACCTGCGATTCGATTATACGCCTTACAGGGGCAGCCTGGTCTCCGCCTCGTGGTTCCACAAAAAAGTCAAGAATCCCATCGAATACGTGCAGAGATACGCCGATTTCGGATTCACCACGCCCACCAATTATCCCCAAGGCGAGTTGACCGGCTTCGAGTTCGAAGTAAGGCAGAATATCGGCAGGTTCTGGGAGAAACTCCAGGGCCTGGCCGTGGGAGGCAACGCGACGTTCATCGATTCACAGGTGACGCTACCGCAGGAAGACATCGATCTGCTCGAAAGCGTCGGCGCGCCGATAGTAACCCGTCACATGACCAACGCCCCCCAGCACCTGTACAACCTGTATCTGACATACGACTGGGAGCGCTATGATACGAAGATAGGCCTGTTTTACACCGTCAGGGGCGATACGCTGGTGGCAGGTGCCGGTCAGAAAACCGCACGCTTCATTCCGAGCATATACCAGAGGGAGTACGGGACCCTCAACCTGACCGTATCCAAGAAACTCGGCGAACACGCGACACTGAGTTTTAAGGCCAAAAACCTGCTCAATCCGCAAATCCAGGAAGTCTACCGCTCGAAGTACATCGGCGACGACGTGGTTAAAACCTCTTACCGCAAGGGCATGGAGTTCTCTGTGGGATTAAGCGTTGACTTTTGATTCCAGGCGGTTCGGCATGACGAACACAACAAAGGACTAGGCAGAAATGAAAGAAGAATCGAGAATCGCTAATCGCGGCTCTGACGGAAGGTTCCGAAAATCGGACATTAAAAAACACCTCAAAGGCGGCGTCCTTTTGCTGGCGGCCTTGCTGGGCCTGACCTCCATCGGGATAGTGTCGGCCAATAACGCCAGGGTATCCGACGACGAACTGTCCACAACGCGCCAGGCCCTGAAAGAATGGCTGGACTACTGCGACAGAATCGCGCGAGAGAAACACGAATTCGAGGAGACTAAGGAAATGCTCAAGGAGCGGATCGAACTGGTCCGCAACGAAATCGACTCGCTGCGAGAGAAAACCGACAAGGCCAAGACGGAAATCGACAAAAACGACGAGGTTCGCGCCGAGAAGGTCAAGGAAAACGAGAAACTCAAGGAAGTCATCGCCTCGCTCGGCGACACGGCGACCATGCTGGAAGACCGCACCAGGAAACTGCTGAAAAGGCTTCCCGATCCGATCCGTCAGAGGGTAAAGCCGCTGAGCCAGCAGATTCCCGAAGACCCCGACGACACCAAGCTGTCGATATCGCAGCGGTTTGTCAACATCGCCGCGATTCTGAACGAGGTAAACAAGTTCAATCGCAAAATCACGGTCACCAGCGAAAGGCGCAAACTGCCCGACGGAAGAAGCGTGGAGGTGACCACGCTCTACGTCGGAATAGGACAGGGCTACTACACCGGCAGCGACGGTAAAATCGCCGGCGTGGGCAGACCCACAGAATCGGGCTGGTCATGGACGCCGGCCAACGACATCGCCGAACAGATCTCCAGGGTAATCGCCATAAACGAAAACGAAGAAGTGGCGTCGTTTGTGCAACTTCCAATCGAAATTGAGGATTAGAAGGCAATCTAAATGAAAAGAATTAAGTTAATTGTTGTTACTGTTCTTCTGACGGGCCTGCCGGTTGCATTTGCTCTGGCCAAGTCAGGGTCCGCCACGCAACCCGCCTCTTCCGCGGCCTCGCAACCCGCTCCATCCGCGGCCTCGCAACCCGCCTCTTCCGCGGCCTCGCTACCCGCCCCAGCCGCGGCCTCGCAACCCGCCGACGACGCGGCCACACAGACAGAGGAAAAATCTTTCAGGCAGGTCTCCGAAGCGATCCTGGCGAAACTGGAAAAAAGCAAAGAAGAATACAGCGCCCTTCAGGAACGAATCAGACAACAGAAGATCCCACTTAGCAAAAAGCTCAGCGACCTCGAAAGCGAACTGATCCGGGTCCGTCGGGAATACAACCAGACAACCCGCCTGATGAACACTCGAAAACTCGACCTGAGCAACCTCAAGACAAAGATAGAATCCCGCAAGGAGGAGATAAATTATATATTAAACAAGGTCCTTGGCGAATATATCCGCAACCTGGAAACCCAACTGCACATCGCCGAAAGGCAGCGCTACGAAGAAATACTCGAAGCCGCAAAACTCGCCCCGGAAAACAAAGGACTCTCCCAGAAACAGAAACTCCAGGCGCAGACAAAAATGCTGACCGTCTCGCTGGATCGCCTGGAAGAGTTGCTGGGCGGCACCAGTTACGAGGGTACGGCGGCCGACGACAGCGGACTGGTCAAGGAAGGCACATTCGTCATGGTCGGACCGGTGGCGATTTTTCGCTCGAACGACGGGAAAAGTGTCGGAACCATCCAGGAGCGCCTCGGATCGCTCGAACCCGCAATAATCAATTTCGCCAGCCCCGACGATACGCAAGCGGCGACCGATACCATAATAAACTCCAAGGGATACATTCCGTTCGACGTGACCCTCGGCGACGCCCACAAGGTCGAGTCCACCAAACAGACGCTCTGGCAGCACATTAAGCAGGGCGGACCGGTCATGGTGCCGATCCTGGCGATGGCGGGCGCCGCCCTGCTGGTGGCGCTGTACAAATTCGTAGGCATGCTCTTCTTACACAAGCCGTCCCAAAAACAACTCAGCGAACTGCTGGAGGCCGTGGCCGGTAACGATCAGCAAGCCGCCCTCAACAAGGCGCGTGCGATCAAGGGACCATTTGGAAAAATGCTCTCATCCGGCGTCGAACACCTCAAGGAAGGGCGCGAACTGATGGAAGAAGTGATGTACGAAACGGTACTTTCCACGCGCCTGAAACTGAGGCGCATGCTGCCGTTTATCGCCATCTGCGCAGCATCGGCGCCGCTTCTGGGACTGCTGGGCACCGTCACCGGTATTATCAGCACCTTCAAGTTGATCACGGTTTTCGGCTCCAGCGACGTAAAGATGCTCTCGGGCGGCATTTCCGAGGCGCTGATCACCACGGAGTTCGGTCTGATCGTGGCGATCCCCTCGCTTCTGCTGCACGCCTTTCTGTCGCGCAAGGCAAACAGTGCCTGCAACGAGATGGAAAAGGCCGCCGTTGCTCTTGCCAACCAGGCCTGCAAAGCCCAAAGCAAAAGAAAAAGAAACGAAAGCAACCCCCGGGCGGAAGATTCCATCAATAACAATACTGACGTCCTCTACGACCAGGACAATCAGCCCACCGACCAGAAAGAAGGTTACCAATACGAATTCGCCAATACCCCGGAAAATCAACCCCAGGGCGACGATACGGATTAAACGGCATAAAACATGGACATACTGATGCAAAATTTCAACGAGTTGTGGGAACAGGCCTGGAAAATCTGGCTTTCGGGCGGTTGGGCAATGATAGCGATTGCATTCATTGCGTTTGTGATATTCGTGATTGGAATGCACATTTACTTCAAACTCAGGAGAAAGGGCTTCAAGTCCGTTTCCGAAAAGAAGTGGCGCCGGTGGATCACCCATCCCGACCAGCGCGAAGGTCATATCGGCGAACTGATCGATTTCGTTACGGTCGGCGACTCGGTTGAGGACACCATGGCCTTGTTCGAGGAACTTCGCGCCACCGAAATTGCGCCCATCAAGCGCGACCTGAGCACGATGAAGATTTGCGTCGGCGCCGCGCCCTTGATGGGTCTGCTCGGCACGGTCACCGGCATGCTCGCGACGTTCTGGGCCCTGTCGACCGGTCTGGGAGGCGACAAGACCATGGGGCTGGTGGCGGAAGGCATTTCCGAGGCACTGGTCACCACAGAGACCGGACTGGTCATCGCGATTCCCGGACTGTTCTTCCAGTACGTGCTGTCTCGCAACTTCGATCGCTACAAGGTATTCCTTTCACACCTTGAGACGGTGTGTATCCAGATGACGCGGAAAAAGAGCAAGACCCTGCCACGGCGCCTTGCGGCGCCGCAAAGGAAACCGCTCCGTGAAAAAGTTTTGCAACCCTCAGGTAAATAACGAGGTGCAGCATGGGACGCTTTAGACAAATGGCTGAAAACGACGGCGGCGAAAGCGGAATCGATATCTCCCCGCTGCTGGACTGCGTATTCATTCTGCTGATCTTCTTCATCGTGACCACGACCTTCGTGGAAGAGACCGGCGTCGAAGTGGAAAAGCCCCAGGTCGCCGACTCCTCCAAGCTGGAAAAGAACAGCATAATGTTCGCGATAACCGACAAAGAGCAAGTGGTCTACGGCGGGAAGGAAATCAGCATCGCAAGGGTGCACTCCATCGTAAAGCGCATACTTCAGAAAGAAGATGTTCCCGTAATCGTCCAGGCCGACGCCAACGTAAAAACAGGTCTGACCACCCGCGTGATAGGCGAAGCCACGCGCGCCGGCGCGAAAGTAAGCATAGCCACCAAGAATGTAAAAGGTTGAGCGACGAACCATGACCAGGAATAAAGAAACATCACTGTCGGGCAGGATTTTCCATTATCTGATCGTCGGTTCCGGCGCAGGGGTGCTTGCACTGGCGTTTTTCCTGGTGCTTCCGCTTATGCAGACCATCGGCGAGAAGTCAAAAAGCGACCTGCTGGTGTCAAACGTCAGCACCGCCGAACTGGAGCCGCCCCCACCGACAAAGGAAGAGGAGCCCCCCGAAGAACCGCCCGAGGAGGAGAAGCCGCCCGAACTGGCCGACCAGCCCCAGAGAATCGAACTTTCACAACTTGAAATGGAACTTAATAAGGGACTCGGCGGAAGCGGGGTGAATATCGGCTCGTCCGTCAAACTGATGCTGAAGACCATCGCATCGGACGACGGGTCCGGTAATCCTTTCAGTATATCCGATCTCGACCAGAAGCCCCGCATCATCTCCCAGCCCTCTCCGAGGGTCAACTCCAGCGTGCGCAGAAAAGCCCCCGGAAGGGTCAACATCATTTTTATCGTTAATAAAAACGGCAGGGTCGAGAATGCAAAGGTTCAGAACTCCAGCGATCCGGTCTTCGAGAGACCTGCGCTGGCGGCAGTTAAAAAATGGAAATTCGAACCCGGCAAACGGTCCGGCAAGCCCGTTCGATTCCGCATGCGCGTGCCGGTTATCTTCCCGGAGGGATTGTAATCATGAAGAGAGTCTTAACACTTTTGGATTTCAGACTTCCGGGCGCCGTCATGAACTTCCCGCCCGCGGTCTTTGTGCTAATCGCAATCGCACCCGTGTGCATTGCGATTACCGGATGCAAACTGACCCCCGACCCGACAATTAAGGCGGCGGTCGACAAACTGTTCAAACAGCACAAGGACAAGTACGAAAACGGAGACTACGGCAAGGGCGACGGCCCGGCGCTGTCAAAGTCCGTCTCGGACGATTTTACCGAGCGGTCCCGAGCGTCGTCGAACAAAATCCAGCTGGATCTGTGGAACGACCCCGATTTCCAAAAGCGGTTCGCCGAAAGCTACATCGCCGAGACGGAAATCGAGCCGAAAGTTACCGAGGACGAGCGTAAGATGATGATGGAAGTCATGGACCTGATGGACGACAACAAACTGGACCAGGCCGCCCGACTGCTCGAAAGAAAGCGCGGGGGGGGAAACGCACTGTTCGATTTCACCTACGGGCAAACCATGTTCCAGAAGGATAATTTCGACGCCGCCGTCGAAGCGTACAAAATGGCCGTGGATATTCATCCCAAATTCCGCCGCGCCTGGCGTAATATGGGCATCAGTCTGGTGCGCCTGGAAAGATACCAGGAGGCGATAAAGGCGCTGACGAAAGTGATAGAACTGGGCGGCGACGAGGCGATCATCTACGGTCTGCTGGGCTACTGCTACTCATCCACCGGCGACAGTCTCTGCGCCGAGTCGGCCTATCGCATGGCCATCCTGCTGAATCCCGGACAAGTGGATTGGAAATTGGGGCTGGTTCAGAGTTTCTTCAGGCAACAGCGATACGCCGAAGCCATAGCAGTCTGCGATCGTCTGATCCTGGACAATCCCGAAAACGCCGACCCGTGGTTATGGCAGGCCAACGCGTACATCGGCATGGACAAGCCGTTCAAGGCCGCCGAAAACTACGAATTCGTGGATCAGCTCGGCAAATCCACCTACCAGTCCCTGTCCACGATGGGCAATATCTACGTCAACGAGGGGCTCTACGAAAGGGCGGTCGACTGCTACGTCAGAGCGATGAAGAAGAAGCCCGAGGCGAAAATCGACCGCGTACTCAACGCCGCCAAGGTGCTGACCGCCAACAGCGCCTACGAGCAGACTGAGCGACTGCTGAAGCACCTCAAGGAGATCAGGGGCGAGAGACTCCAGAGCGACGATCGCAAGGAACTGCTCAAACTCCAGGCCCGCATCGCCGTCGCACGGGGCAAGGCCGGCGAACACGTCAGGATACTCGAGCAAATCATCGATATCGACCCGAAAGACGGCGGGACGCTGTTGCTGCTGGGACAGCATTACGCCCGCACCAACGAGCCGCAGCAGGCGATCTTCTGTTTCGAACGGGCCGCCGATATCAAGGGCTTCGAAGCCGACGCAAAGGTGCAGCACGCCCAACTGCTCGTCAAAGAGAAAAAGTACGACGAAGCGATGTCCCTGCTTGAAAAGGCGCAGCAGATCAGACCCCGCCAGAACGTCGGGGAATATCTCAAGCAGATAAAACTCCTGGCGAAATCGAAATGAGCATTAATGGGACAATACTATGAATACATCGAATACATTCCGTAGAAAGGCCGGGTTGATCGGTATTGGTCTCGTGCTGGTCGGCGCCGTGGCGTTCGGGGCGGACCAGCCCCGGGACGAACAGAACACGGTCGAGCTGAGCTTCCCGGACAATTTACCGCTGAAGGTCCTCATCGATTACGTGGGAAAGCGCCAGGGGGTGAACTTTATCTACGACGAGAGCATCGTCAACAAGAAGGTAACGATCAAGGCGCCCCGGAAGATTCCCTCCGAATCGCTGATGACGCTGCTGGAAAGCGCCCTGAAGATGAAGGGGCTGGTAATGTACCCCTCGGACGTCGACGGCATGATGCGGATAGATTTGGCCAAGGATTTGACGTCGATTTCGGTAGGCCCGGACGGGACCGCCGAGGCGCCCCCCCGGCAGCGTCCCACGCTTGCGATTACGCAGGTATTCAAACTGGCGCACGCCACCCCCAAGCGGATCGAGGAAATCATAAAACCGTTCCTGTCGTCCCAGACGTCGAATTTCACGTCGCTGACGGAACACGACCTGGTGATCATCACCGATTTCGCGGACAACATGCCGAGACTCGAAAGGATAATGGCGCTGGTCGATCAGCCGAAGCGGAAAATATCGATCCGCTTCATCGCTATCAACCACCTCAAAGCCGAATCGGTCGCGAAGATGGCCAAGGAACTGATTTCCGGCAGGACCAGGGCGCACGGGGTGGAGACGGGCAAGACCAGGACGTCCGAGACGGTGACGGTATTGGCCGAAGAGCGGACGAACCGGGTGGTGGTGATTTGCCCCACGGACGACCTGGAGGAAATGCTTTCCATGATTAAGTCCCTGGACGTCCCCTCGGGTCTGAAGACGGAAATCTACAAGTTCAAGTTCGCTTCTCCCCGGCGGATAGACCGACTGGTCCGGGAGATGATAGGCGAGTTCGCCGCCGAACGCCTGTACAACTCGAGCATCGACGAAGACACCAACGTGCTGATTGTCCGTGCCGCGACGGAAATTCACCAGAGCGTCAGGTCCATAACCGAGATGCTCGACAGGCCGATCGAGGACCGTCAGAGCCCGATTCGGTTCTACAAGTTGAAAAACGCCAAGGTGACGGACGTGATTAACACGCTTCAGAGCATCGAGGGCGCCGGTGGCATTGGGGACGTCAGCATAGACGGGATATCCCCCCGGGACAAATCCGACTCGGACAAGATCATAAGCAAAGGTCCGACCGAGGCGGAAGTCAACAAGTACTCGAAGTTGGCGCTTGACGGCTCGTCCAACGCCGGCGCGGGCGGCGGGGCGGTGGAACTGGAAGATGCGCGGATAATGGCGGACGAACCCACCAATACGATCATCGTGATAGCGGAGCCCTCGGCCCAGGCCGTCTACAAGAAACTGATCGATCGCCTGGACGTTCGCCGCCCCCAGGTTCTCATCGAGGCGACGATAGTCACGCTGGACACCACCGACGGTTTCAAGCTCGGCGTCGAGATTTCCCGAAGCAACCAGATCGGCAACGACAGGGGCGATTTTTTGACCTTCAGTTCTTTCGGGCTAAGCGGCGTCGACGCGGGAACGGGTCGGCTGACTCTGGACCCCGGCGTCGGTTTTAACGGCGCGCTGATAAGCGCGGACATAGCCGACGTGGTGATACAGGCCCTGGACTCGGACTCGCGCGCCAACGTGATCGCCCGCCCCAGCGTGCTGATTAACGACAACGCCGAGGGCGAACTGATCCGGGAAACCGAAGAACCATTCAAGAGCATAAACGCATTCACCTCCGGAACCACCACCGAGAGCTTCGCCGGATACGCCTCGGCGGGCACGAGGATTCGCCTCAAGCCGCAGATAAGCGAAGGCGACCATCTGAAACTGGAATACGAAGTAGTCCTCAGCAGCTTCAGTTTCGAAGAAGACGCCTCAGAATCATTGCCGCCCTCCCGTCAGACCAACTCGCTCAGGAGCGAAGTGACTATACCCGACGGGCACACCATCGTGGTGGGAGGACTGACGCGCGAGGAATTTTCCAACACCGTGGACCGCCTGCCTTTTCTGGGCAGCATACCCGTGCTGGAATACGCATTTTCCAACCGCACCAGGGACGCTAAGGAAACGACCCTGTTTGTGTTTATCCGCGCGGTGATACTGCGCGACGACAAGTTCAGAGATTTGAAGTATTTATCGGATGACGCCGCCAGAGAGGCCCAACTGGCGGGCGATTATCCGTTCAGCGAACCCCTTGAGGTTCAATAGCGAGGGACAGGATGTCGATTTCGATATACAACACGCCGGCCGCAAAACCCCCGCAAAACAAGGCCAAGACCAAACAAAAGTCGGACCTGTCCGATTACGTGCCCTCGGGCGCGTCGGACGAACGCACCGAGGACGAATCCCTCCGCGCCACCGACGCGCAACCTCGAATCCGGGCCGCCAACATAGCGGGTAACCACCCTTCGGCGTTCTTCGTGAAGCGCGTGCCAATCGGCTTTGCTCGCCTTAAGAAGGTGCTCGGCTTGGAGACTAAGACCGGCCCGATGCGCGTGGCGATGGCCGACCCCGACGACCACCAGACGCGCGACGTTCTTCGTCGCTGGCTGGGAGGCGCCATCGAGGTAATCGTCGCCGACGAAAAGGAACTGGGCGCCGCGATCAACCAGGCGTACGGGCAGCAGACGGGCGTAGCGCAGGAATTCGTCGAAAAACTCGACCGCGACGCGGTGATGGAAGAAGTCGAGGGCTTCCAGGGCAGGGAAGACCTCCTGGACGTCTCGGGACGTTCGCCCGTGATAAAACTGGTGAACCTGATGCTGTTCGAGGCGGTGCAGCAGGAGGCCTCGGACATTCACGTCCAGCCATACGAGGAACGCCTGATAGTGCGCATGCGCATCGACGGGGTGCTGTTCGACGTATTCGACCTGCCCAAGGGCATGCAGGAAGAGGTCGTCAGCCGCGTCAAGGTCATGAGCAACATGAACATCGCCGAGAAGCGCCTTCCCCAGGACGGGCGCGCCACCGTGCAGGTGGGCGACCGGGTGGTGGATTTGCGCGTATCGACGGTGCCCGCCAGTCACGGCGAGCGCGTGGTCATCCGCCTGCTGGACAAGAGCGTGCGTCTGTACACGCTGGACGAACTGGGCATGGACCAGCGAACGCTCGAACACTTCGAACAACTCATCGCCGTGGAGCACGGGCTCATCCTGGTGACCGGTCCTACCGGCTCGGGCAAGACCACCACGCTGTACGCCGTCCTTGGACAGATAAACTCCACCGAGCGGAACGTCATCACCCTGGAAGACCCCATCGAGTATCAATTGGAAGGCATCAGCCAGATCCAGATCGCCCGCAAGAAGGGCATGACGTTCGCCGGTGGTTTGCGGAGCGTATTGCGACAGGACCCCGACATCGTGATGGTCGGGGAGATTCGCGATCGGGAGACGGCGGTGATGGCGATCCAGTCGGCGCTGACCGGGCACCTGGTGTTCAGCACGCTCCACACCAACGACGCCGCCAGCGCGGTGACCCGGCTTTTGGACCTGGGCATCGAACCGTACCTAGTGGGCAGTTCGCTGGTGGGCGTACTGGCGCAGCGACTGGTCAGGCGAATCTGCAATCGCTGCGCCGCGCCTTACGCGCCCGACACAAGCGAGCTGGAGGCACTGCGTTATTCACCCGGACCCCACGAGCAGGCGCGCTTTCGCAAAGGCGCCGGGTGCGAGTCGTGCCGGGGCACCGGATATCACGGGCGCGCGGGATGTTTCGAACTTCTGGTGGTCGACGACGAGATTCGCAAACTCATACGTTCGCACGCCACGGCGTCGGAAATCAACGAGGCTGCCAAACGCGCAGGGATGCGCAACCTGTGTGAGGACGGACTGGCTAAAGTCGCTACGGGAAAAACGACGCTCAAAGAAGTAATGCGGGTGTCGGTAAGGGCGACGTTCTGATGGCTGTGTATTCTTACATCGCCAGCGCGGAAGGACAAATCGGCGCCGCGCCGATTCGGGGGACAATAATGGCGGACTCGCCCCGCCAGGCGCGCGATCAACTGCGCGCCCAGGGGCTTTCCATCCGCGACATCGCTGAACAGAAGTCCGGCGTGCGCAAAAGCCGACTGGCGAGTTATCTGGCGCGAAGGCAGGGCGGAAAGGTCACCGGACTGCTCCAGGAACTCTCGACGCTGCTGACCGCGGGAATACCGCTGCTGGAGGCGCTGGACACCATTACCCGACAGCACACGGGGCGATTTCAGCAATCGATCCTGCTGCTGCGCGATCACGTGGCCTCGGGAACAAGTCTGGCAGAAGCGATGTCCGACCAGCCGGAACTCTTCGACGAACTGGCGGTAAATATCGTCGACGTGGGCGAAAACGCCGGAACGCTCGACGTTGCGCTGGGGCGACTGGTGGACTTCCGCCGGCAATCGGCGAAACTCAAGAACCGGGTGGTCTCGGCTCTGATGTATCCCGCCATCGTTCTGGGCGTCGGGCTGGCGGTGAGCGTGTTTCTTATGACGTACGTCACGCCAAGACTGCTGAACGTACTGCTCCAGAGCGGAAAGGATTTGCCGGCGGCCACGGTAATAGTAAAAGGCATCAGCGATTTCATACTCGGCTGGTGGTGGGCGCTGCTGCTTGGCGGGATGACTCTCGCCGGTGGAATCACCGCGGCGCTTCGGACAAAGACGGGAATCTCGGCGTGGCATCGGTTGCAGTTGAAGATTCCGATGATCGGCGACCTTATTCGCAAGCAGGCCATCGCGCGGATGGCGATGGTGATGGCGACACTGCTGAAAAGCGGACTGATGTTCGTCCGCGCGGTGCGCATATCCCAACACACGGTGCACAACGTGGTTCTTCGCGACGCCCTGTCCGCCTGCGAAAGGGCGGTGGGCGCCGGACGGGACATATCGGCGGCGCTGGAAAGCACCCGGGCGTTCCCACCGCTGGTCATACAGATCTTCGCGGTGGGGCAGGCGTCCGGACACCTGGAAAGCATGCTGGAGGACCTGGCGAAAAATTACGATACGCAGGTCGATATCTCCGCGACCCGCCTTACAACTCTGCTGGAACCGATAATGACGATTTTACTGGCGATAGTGGTGGGATTCATCGCCTTCGCGACGATCCTACCGATTCTGGAGGCCGGAAATGTACTGTAAAACAAAACAAAAAAAATTCAGCGCAAGGACAACAGGTCAAGCCGGGACGCGACGTCGCCGGCGCCGCGGCTTCTCGTTCATCGAGGTAATGGTGGTGGTGGTGATCATCGGCATGCTCGCCGGTGCGGTGGCGTTTACCGTTACGGATTACATGACCGCCGCCAAAATCAACCGCGCCAAGTCGGACATAGCCACAATAGTGGACGCGGTGGACGGGTACTACCTGCTGCACCATCGCTACCCGAGCAACGAAGAAGGTCTCGACGCCGTCAAGCAGCTCAAGACCTATACCGACCCGTGGGGCAATCCCTACCAATACAACACCAACCCGCCCGAAGGAGACGAACCCTACGAGGTATACACGCTGGGCGAGGACGGTCTCCCGGGCGGAGAAGGGGTCAACGCGGACATCTACTCGTGGCAGTTGCACGAGCAGAGCCGGGAGTGACGAAACGTGCGAGGCGGCGCCTTCACACTTCTCGAGGTCATCGCAGTGATTGTGCTGCTGGGCCTGCTGACGGGGGCGACGGCGTGGGTGTTGACGGACAACGCCCGGCAAAGTTCCCGACAAAACGTTGTCGGAAGGATAACCCATGCCGATCGCATGGCCCGACTTGCCGCCCGACGCCTGGACGAGGCGTGCGTGCTGCGGTTCGACCTCGAGGAACAAAGCATACGTCGGCTTGCAGGCCGGTACGAACGACGCCGGACCATGCACTCCATGGAGATTCCCGACGGGTGCCGCATCAGCCGAATTATAGTTCCGCGAAATCCACGAGCCGCGGGCGGCTTCACCCGGACCACGGCGTGGTCGAGAACGGATTCGGGCGTGGTCGATATCCCCTTTTCGGCGGGCGGGCAGAGCATAAGTTACGCAGTAAGACTGACTTGCGAAAACCGGGACGGATGGCTGGTTTTTTGCGGACTTACGGGACAAGTGACGCGAATCCATGACGAACAAGAGGTCAACAACCTGTTCGCTATGCTGGAGACGGGACGGACTGACGCTCGTTGAGGTCGTGGCGGCGATCGTTATTCTCGGCACGATACTGGCGGGCGTCATACTGTCCAAATCGCGACATACGCGCCAGTTGGCGCTGTCGAGACGGAAATCCGTCGCGGCGCAAGCCGCCGACGAACTGATCGCCAAATGGTGGACCAGCCCCCGGGGCGTGCCCGTAAATCAATCCGGTGTGGTCCCGCACGACGATTCAATGAGTTGGCGAACGGAAGTGGTCCCAAACCAGGCCGTCGAACAACTCGAGGCGCGCGTCGTGCGCATCGAGATTCACGAATCACAACCGGAAAATATTCAAACCGGTACGGGCGACGAGGCGCTGCTCGCCGTGGAGCTGGTGCTTCCGCGGACGGGTCGAAAAACGCAGCCGAAACCCAAAGCGGAATCGGACACCGCGCAAAAGGAGAAATCGCTGGAATCATGAGCCCCACGTCACGAAACATCCCGCTGCGCGCGGCGAATCCGGGCCCGGTCGAGTCCGGGATTAACCGCCGCGCCTTTACGCTGCTGGAGCTTCTGACGGCCACGGTGTTGTCAACCGTGCTGATGATGGGTGTGATGGCGGTGGTGACTGACCTTGGCGCATCGGGAATGTATCAGCAAACCCCCGACGGGAGCGGCGAGTCCCCCGGCGCGCACAAACAATCCCGGCAACTGGACGCCTGGATGCGCCTGCTGCGCCGGGATATAAGCCACGCCGGCGAGGTCAACACCCTGGAGAATAACGAACTTGTTTTTACGGGCTACAACGCACTGGACACGTCGGGCGGGCGACGAACGCACAGGCCCGTGCAGGTTTCCTACAGGATACGTGAGGTGGACGGGCGGAAATGGCTGGTTCGCCAACAGGCGGCGCTGGACGTTCTGACAAACAAGAACGTTCAACGCGACCTGGTATGTCGCGGCGTGCGGCGATTCGAACTGGTGCCCATCGTGCGGAAATCGAAGCAGGTCGATAAAAAACCGCCAAAAAAGACAAAACCTCACGCCGGACGGAAAAAACCCGTCGAAAAAACGATAATACCGTCGGGCGAAGACGGAAGCGGATTAAAGTTGACCTACGAAACAACGGCGCAAGGGCGAAAAGTGTCAATCCTCGTAAACCATCACTACTTCTACCCCCAGTACGCTCCCGAATGGGCCCGTCGGGCATACGAAAAATCATTGTCAACCGGTGCCTTTGGCGACGCGTCCCAGACAGACGCCTCCGGCGAAAATGGCGATAAGGATGCGTCCGGAAGCGGGAGCGACCGGCCGGTGTCGGGCAACATTACATGGCGGCTGCGCGTGTGGACGGAAGATTCCACCGAACCGGCGTACGACAGGGTGGTGAAGATTCAGCCGGGAGGCGGCGCGTGAGAAAACACCCGCGAAAATCCGGATTCGTGCTGTTAATGACGCTGGTGCTGCTGCTTATGGCGGTTGTCTCGCTCGCGGGCATGGCGCATCACAGCATGACAAGGGCAATTGAATCGCGCACTTCGGTGGAGGAACTTCAGCGCTGCTGGGCGGTAACGAGCATCCGTGCGACATTGCTGAACCGGGTCGAGGAACTGCTGGACAAGACCGAGCGAGGCCGGGACAAAAACGGAAATCTGTCCCAAACGCATCTCAACGACCCCAAGGCCAAACTGCACCTGTCGTGTAAACTGGCGGGACTCGATTACGAACTGGTGTTGACCGACGAGCAGGCGAAACTGAATCTGAACCGCCTTCTGGAACAACAAAGCCGCTCCGAGGTGCTCTCGACGGTAAGGCGCCTAAAAACCCACTCCGCCGCTGGTGGCAACAGACCCGTTGATATAAAGTTGCGAACGCGGACGACGACCGGCGGAAATATTTCAGCCGCGGGCTACGAGCAGCCGGAACTGGGCGGTTACGGGCAGGTCTTCCAAAGTGCGCCGCCGCACCGCCTGGTAGGGGATAAAAACTCGACCGGTCTGGGGGCGAACATAACGTTCTGGGGCAACGGCAGGGTGAACATCCGCAGGGCGCCGGCGGAGGTGGTGCAGGAGGCGTGCAGGAAAATACTCTCAACCAGGTTGATCAAAAGGTTGCTTGCGGCGCGCGACGATGATCCGTACTGCGGGCTGGCGACAATGCTCGCCGGGTTCGACGAAATAGACGAAAAACAGAGGAAGAAAATCCGACAGCGCCTGACCGACCGGTCCGATTGTCACGGGCTGTGGATAATTACGCACGGAACGCACCGTTCGTGGTATACTTTAACCGTCGGCGTCGGCGCGCCGGTCGAGACCGGGGCTAATGCAAAAGGAGGCGACGGCAATCCTCAAACAATCGCTCAATGGTACGAGTTCGCGTGGTAAACCATGAATATTCGCACCGGGAAAAAATTGATCGGACTGGCGGCGGCAATCGTCGCGCTCGGGGCCGCGGCGATACTAGTATGGGGCGTAAGCGCGCCGGTTGACGTATCCGCCGGCGCACCGGACGTTCCCGGACTTGATATTAGCGCAAAACTTTACGATAAAAACACTTCGGACAGGAATCCCAACCGGGAGGAAACCCTCGATCTATCCGAACTTCAGCGTCTCTGCGCGAAGGACTTTCACCGTCCCTTGTACGATCCGGAACCGAAGGAGCGGAAAGTTTCAAAGACTTCGAAGAAAACCCCCATGACAATGCGCCTGGTGGGCACCGCCACCGAGCCGGGACATTCCGTGGCGATATTGCTTTCCAAAGACGGGTCGGTCGAGTTGTGTTCGCCGGGTCAGAGTATCGAGACCGCCTGCGGGACGATAACGGTAACGCGGGTGGAGCATCGCAAGGCCACGGTGCGTCACGGCGGAAAAACGTACGAGTTGGAAATCGAGGACGAAAAACAACGGTAATCGGACTGTGAACGATCAATACATAATTTTCATCGGCGACGACGGGTGGCGCGTGGGCGGCATGCACGACGACGAAGTTCACGTGAACCGTGTGCCCGTCGAACGTGACGCGCCGCTCGAATCACACGCCCGGGCTGCCAGAGAGCAGCTGGCGTCCATGGGATACGACGATCAGCCGGTCGCCCTGGCGCTATCGTCGTCGCGATGCCTGTGCGCCACGTTTTCCACCGGCGAACTCCAGCGCAAGGGTCGCCGGCGCGCCATGGGATTCATGCTGGAAGAGAACCTTCCCGTTTCGATCGAGGAGGTGGTTGCGGACTACCTCGATACCGACCGGGACGAAGCGCTGGGCGTGTGCAGCGAAGTCGACAAACTCAGGGAAATCGTAGAGGCCCTGGAAAAGGCGTCTATCCCGGTGCGGCACATATGCCCCACCGCCCTTTTGTCGGCCGCTTACGCGGCCCGGATGCATCCGGACGTCGGGGGCGTGCTGCTATGCTCGGTGTGCGACGAGGGGGAAAACGCACAAAGCCAATACGACTGGGTCCGGCTTGATAAGCAAAAGCCCACGTGCTGGCGGTGGCTCGCGGACGACGCCGAGGCGATGCGGGAGCAGATGGCTTCGTATAAGAACGCCGACGAGTCGCCGGCGCCCGTGGCGTTAATCGGATTTGACCATCCGCACGGCGAGTTCGCACGTGCGTGCGACGGGTTGGAATGCCGCCGACTGGAGGATGTAAACTATTACCAGGCGGCGGTTTACTACGGTGCGAACCTTCTGGAGGAATCGCAATCGCCGTGGATCGACCTTCGGCGCGGTCCCCTGGCCCCGTCGAACCAGTACCAGGTTTACCGCAGGCCTATAGGCGCGCTGGTGGCGTCAGTGGTCGTGCTGCTGGTGAGCGTTTGCGGGGTTATGCAGTGGCGGGGAAGACAGTACGCCAACCTGCGAAAGCAATACCTTGCCCAACAGGTAACGGTGTTCAAAGAGGCGCTTCGGGACCAGCGCGTTCCCCCCGCCGACATCAAGCGGCGGATGCTCAGCGAACGTCGAAAGCTGGCCCGGCTCAGCGGAGAAGACATGGAAAACGCCGGCAAAGAGGCGCTCAAGTCGACCTCTGCGCTGGTGCATCTCAAAGACGTGCTGGAAAACCTGCCGGCGAATTTGCGTTACCGCATACTCGAGATGAACATCAAGCCGGACCTTATCCGTCTCGAGGGACAGGCCCGAAGCCACGCCGACGCCGACGACATAGCGGCGGCGCTTCGCGAGGCGGGCATATACCAGGTCGAGCCGCCCGAGACGCGCGCCCTGGGCGAACGGGGCGTCAGTTTCGGATTTATCGCCAGACCTCTGCCCGCGGAGACTTCCGGGGGCAAGGAGCAACGATGACGCCACAGAAACGACGAGCAATCCTGATCGGTGTGATGGTCGCGATGATATTCGCGGCGGCGATATGGAACGTCCGCTGGATGATGCGCCGGCGCCGAAGTGCGAATTCGGCGGCGGGAGAACATGCCGCCTGCAAAGAGATCAAGCGCCAGATAGAACTTCTGCGCGACAGGCCGGCGGTGGCCTCCACAGAAGCCCTCGCCAGTCAGGAACTCGGAGAGAAAATCGCACAGGCCGCCCGCAAGGCGCGCCTTTCAAACGGTCCGCCAAGGGACGTCTTTCCCCAGGCGGGTCGCCCCGTGGGCGATACGCCGTACCTCATAAAGCCCACGCTCCTGACGCTGCGGGAGGTTTCGCTTCAGCAACTGGTCGCGTTCCTGTATCATTTAACGCAGGATTCGGGATTGAACGTGCGGGACCTGCGCATATGGATTCCGCACGGCCGGGAGGTTAAGAACGTATGGAGCAGCGAGGTCACCATAACGTATCTGATTTACAAGCCGTCCTCCACCGAGACGCGGGGCGGCAGGTAGGGTGTTATATGATCAACAAACTCGTAATCAATCTTTGTTTAACGGCGGCGGCGTTCGCCTGCGTGGGTTGCTTCGATCTGAAGATGAACAAGGGATCGGAAAAATACCGCACAATAAGCACCCAGCCGTTTCGCGACACCGACACGGCAAAACGCGAGAATGAAATCGGCCTGGAGCACCTGGCCAACGACGACCTCGATATGGCAGAAGACGCCTTCAGGCGCGCGCTGACGGCGGACGTGGAGTTCGGCCCGGCGCACAACAACCTGGGCAAGGTGTATTTCAAACAGAAGAAGTGGTACAAGGCCGCCTGGGAATTCGAGCGCGCACGAAAACTGCTTCCCAACAAGGTCGAACCCCTGAACAATCTCGGGCTGGTGTGCGAGCAGGCGGGCGACCTGGACGAGGCGGTCGAATATTACCGGCAGGCGATCAAACTTGATTCACAAAACATCCGGTGCCGCGCGAACCTCGCCAGGGCGATGATCAGGCGTGGCGACAAGACCGACGAGGTCCGCACCCTGCTCAAGGAGATACTTCAGGACGACGACAGGCCCGAGTGGCTGATCTGGGCCAAAAAACAACTGCACAAAATAGGCCCGTAAGGCGGATGCCTCCCGCCTGCGATTGAGGCGGCACGCGCCGCCGGGTCGCCCGCGGCGGACTACTCGACGGACGCAAATTCGGTAATCGATTCGGCGGGGAAGTTTTTATCGATGCGCCGGGCCTTGCGGCGGGCAATCTGCTCCGCGCGGGCAAGTTGAGAGTCATTCATTTTTTTGGCGACGAACCGGCGGAGTTTTTCCGAATCCGCGTCGCCGCCCAGCGCGCAGATGCTGTACCACACGTAAGCGGCGACGTAGTCCCGCTCCACGCCCCGGCCGTAATGGTACATCAAGGCCAGTTTACCCTGCGCCATAGTCGAGCCCTGCTCGGCGGCGAGGGTGAACAACTCCGCCGCCCTGGAGTAGTCCCTCTCAACGCCGCGCCCCTTGGCGTACATCATTGCCAGGTTCGCCCGGGCGACCCTATGCC
>CAYZPY010000010.1:0-34345 GCA_964480425.1 uncultured Planctomycetaceae bacterium | reverse complement strand
ACCCACGAATAACGGATTTGCAATCCGTCGCCTTAGTCCACTTGGCTATGCCGCCGGTGCTGTTATTCGACGGTTTCTAAAATATCAGACACTTCGGCGTGCGGTCAATACCGGTGCCGGTTCGGTTCATTTTTCCAGGATGTTTTTGGCCTGTTCCTCTATCTCGCGGAACCGGGAGGAATATCCGCCCATCGGCTGTTCGCCCAGTTCGTCGGACATTTCCCGCAACTGGCGGATGCGAACCAGGAGGCGCCTTATGTTCTTCTTGTTGTCGCGGTGCGCCTCCAGCAGGCATCGGGCGTAACCCGCTTCGGCGGACCAGTACAAATCCTTGAACTTGGCGGGATTTATCCCGGCGGTCAGTTTCGAGTAATACTTCAGGGCGTCTTGGTAATTACCGAGTTTCTGGTGCGCCTTTGCCAGTCCGCGAAGATTGGTGGCGTCCTGCGGCAGATTGTTTTTGAGATACTCGGCCTGCTTGTCGTAAGCATCCCTGAGTTTCTTTCGCAGAATATTCACCAGGTCGCTGCGTGCGGATTCGTCCGTAACGTTGGGCAGTTTCCCAACTGCGTATTGCACGTCTTCGGCGTTGACGTCGCCGACGTCCAGACCGTATTCCTTGAGACTTTTGAGGAACTTCTCCCCAATTTGCCTCAGTTGGGCGGCGCCCTTTGCGGACTCGAGTTTTTTCATCTGCTCGTCGTGGCGCTTTTCGATCGACTTAATCCTTTGCTGGTTTTGTTGGTTTTCGTAATCCCTGCACTCCTTGAAGAGATCCAGGGCCTTTTGGGCGTTGTCGTTTTCCAGAAGGGCTTCCGCATACATCTGTTTCATGGCGTACCTGCGCTGAGGCGAGGCGTCCTGCGCCCGCTGGTACAGGTCTTCGGCGAATTTCAGATACGCCTTTCTGTAACTGCTCAACTCTTCGGCGTCGGAGGAAGATCGAACAAGGTCCCTGATTTCTTTTCGCACTTCCTGGATGACGAGTTTTATGAGTTGTTCTGCCTGGGCGGGAAATTTTTTGCGGAATTCTTCGAGTTTGCTTATGGCCTGGTCGGTTTGACCTTCTTCGACGAATTTTCTTATTTCAAACTCCGCCCCTCTCCGCACGGCGGGCGTGTCGGGCCATTTCTTCGGCAGTTTGGCAAGTAGTTGCTTGGCGATGATTTTGCGGTTGAGCATATCGTAATAAGTCGCGGCCGCCAGGAAGTCCGCGCGGGCGCCCCAGCGGCGAAGGATACCGCCCAGTTCCTGGTCGGAGGTTTGCCTGGCGGCAGCGGCGGCGTCGGCGGCATAGGACTCCAGGTTCCCGGCCAGTTCCTTCGCCTCCTCGGCCAGTTGTCGGGGGGACATCTGCCCTTGCTCCAGAATGTGGAATTTCAACTCCAGCGACCTGAACCGGGCCTCCATGTATTCGTCCCTGTCCCTGGGCACCTTCGAATATGCCTCAATGGCCTTTTTGAACAGTTCGGTTTTCTTATCGCCGGTGGCGTTCTGTGCTTTTTTCTGGTATTCCCACCCCAGGTCGAAATTCCATATCTTCAGTTCCGCAAGTTTTTCTTCGTCCGCCTTCTTGACCAGCAATATGAGCGCCTTGATATAGTTTTCGCGGATGTTTTTTGCGACCGACTTGTTATTGTCGCGCCGGTCCTCGATGATTTTCTTGAACGTTATAGCGGCGTTTTTCGCCGACAGCGTCGCCATGCGGTTATTGGGGTACATTTCCGCCAACTCGATGAATTTTTTACCCGCCAGCAGGTTCTGACGACGGTCAATATAAATCATCGCAATCCGCCACAGAGCCAGCGGGCGGACCATCTGCGAGATCTGGTTCTGTCGTGCGAGAATCATCTCCAGGAGCTTGTGGGCCTCGTCGTTTTTGTTCTGCGCCCGGGCCCTGGAGGCCTTTGCCAGCAGCACGACGGAGTTGAGGTTTTCGTAATCCTCACGCGTACGGTACTTGTTGGCGATGATTTCGAGGAATGCCTGCTGAATGTCCGGGTCGGTGTATTTCTCGACGAAATGGTAAAGGGCCTCCTGCGCCTTGCGGGTGTATTCGGTTTTTTGCTGTTCGTTTTTGACGGCGTGGAACCATTGCTCGTAGAGGTAATTTTCCAGCAGGGCGGCCTTGGCGTCTATCTGGACCTCCGCGCCGGACTGGTTTTCAAGTATTTCCAGACCCGTCTGCCTGAACTGATTTATCTCTTGCAGCGCCTGTTCGAATTTTTTGGAATCGATGAGGTTTCTGACGATTTCGAACATCGCCTGTATACGGACGGGTTTTTCGGCGTTCGGGTCCGCCGCCCGGGCGAGGTACTGTTGTGCCTGGTCGTGATCGTTCGCCAGGCGCGACGCGATTCCGCTGATCAGCAGCGACCAGTACTTCACGCCGGATTCCTTCCCGCCTCGCGCGAAATCGGCGACCTTGGACACCGCCGCACGCCCTATTTGCGCTCTTTCCTTATTGTCCGGCAGGGACAGCGCCCTGTAAAGGTAAAGCCATCCCGCCTTGTATTTCACCTTTTTGAGAAAATCCCGCGCCTTGGGGACGATAACGGCGAGTTTCACCAGGTCCTGTCCCCAATCGTCAAGACTCCACATTATGTCCTGTTCGAGCATGGCGAACTGCCGGGTCGGTTCCTTTGTCATTTCGCGCAGCAGACGCCGGTCTTCCGGTCCGCCCTGGAGATAAAGCAATCGCAGCGCGTAGGGCTCGCAGCGGAGCACGCCCAGAATATTGGCTATTCGCAGCCGAATCTTGTACTTCTCCAGAAGCGCGCGGGGCTCCTGGGATTGCGGCATGGATTTGAGGATTTCCTTGTATATGCCGGCAGCGTCTTCGAGGTACTTGCTGCGCTGGGAAAGGTCCAGGTCGGGCTGATTCGCTTTGGAGATGAGACTCTCGGCCATGATCTGCGGGTCTTCCTTCTCGGCAAGGGCGTCCAGCAGTTCGCTCATCTCCAGTCCGGACAGTGTCTGGGCCAGTTCTCCGGGGTCGAGTTGCTGATGCGCGCTTTGCTTGTCCTGCTGGGCGTGCAGCGCGCCCCCGAGCAGTCCCGTAACGACAATCCCATACACCAGGGCGTTTCTTGTAACATTAAGCGCGTGCATGCCTGTGAACCTAACTGCTTGAAGCAAAGCTTATTTCCTGGAATTCGGCCCGGAGGGCCTGGTTATACGCCTCGGCGGCGTATCCCCATCTCACTGTTGCTCTTGGTTTAATTATGACCGGCGGGGCGTTCCGGGGATCATTTCCGCGGCGTTTGAGCAGTTCCCTGTATAGTTCTTCGGCGCTGGTTATCGAAAGCCCTCGCGCCCCGGGCGTCACCTCGTATACCACGTCGGCGCGATCGGTGCCCTGGGGATGGAGGTGAATGCGGATGGGGTGGGCGATGCTGGCGGACTCTCCACTTACCGGTCCGTAGGGAAGAGTGCCGGGCAGCAGTCCTTCGGGCTGAAAGTTCGTGGTCAGTATGAAGTACAGCAGCAACTGGAACACCACGTCGATCATGGGCGTCAATGGCGGCTGGAGCTTCGCCTTGGGACGCACGCGCCTCATCCGCGCAGAAGTGTGATGGACGGTTTCTTCGTCTTGCCGTTTTTGTCCGTTGCCTGCAGCCATTTTTTCGTTCTTTACTGGTTTTCCTGTGACGTCACTTTTGCGGTAATGTTCATTTTTTCTATGTTCGCTTTGGCGGCCGCCATCATTGCCGGCGCCACGGCGCCGTAATTGACACGTGCGTCGGCGCGTATCTCCACGAAAATGTCTTTTTGCCGGAAACCCTTGCTCTTGGCGCTGTTGACGCGCAGACGGATCAGGTCCGTCAGTGCGGAAATATTTCCCACCGGGACTTGCTTCAGACCGACCTGATACATCCACGCCTCGCCGGGCAGTATGGTGCGCTGCTTGGCCTTGGGATTTTCGTGGGCCGACAGCACGTTAACCGTAATCTGGTTCGGGGAGCTCTCTCCGGTGCGTTTTTCGGCCTTGGGTTCCTTCAGCGAGGGCAGCTCCATGTCGGGCAGCTGCTGGGAGACGAATTGCGCCGTGAGTATGAAAAATATTATCAGCAGAAACGTGCAGTCTATCATCGGGGTGAGGTTGATGGACACCTCGCCGGACGCCCCCGATCGTTTTGTCGAACCAACTGTTTTAGCCATGATATCGTTTTCCTCGCCGTGGCGTCCTTATCCGGTCGGCGCGGGCCTGAAGGTGGAAATCAGTTCCTGGCAGGCGGTCATGGTCTCACTGGCCAGGGCGTCCACGCGGTTGCGCATCATCCCGTATACCGACAGGGCGGGAATCGCTATTCCAAGCCCCAGCAGCGTGGTGACCAGCGCAACGCCGATGTCGCCGGCCAGGTCCTGCGGGTTGGGAGAGCCCTTCTCGACGATGGTGAAGAACGCCCCGATCATGCCCCACACCGTGCCCAGAAGACCGAGCATCGGCGATATGTTGCCGATGAGGTTCAACCATTCTATCTGTCGAAGGAGTTTGGTGGTGCGCTCCTCGGCGGCCTCTTCCATGGCGCGCTCCATCGCCGCGTATCCGTGGGCCGCCTCCGAAAGGGCGGCGTTCACCATGTAACTCAAAAAACTTGGCTCGTTGGAAGTAAGTTCGATCACGTCGCGGTACTGCTTGTTGTCGAACATATTCTGGATTTGCACATGCGTCTCGCCCGGAAGTATTGTCGTGCGACGGATGCTCACCAGGTACTGAATAATCAGCGCAATGGTCACTATACTGAGTAACCATTCGACTATTCCGATGGGACCGGCGCCCGGCCAGACCAGAATCTCAAACCATGTATAATTTTGCATTACGGTGGTCTCCTTCGAGTTTTTTATAAGTTCAACTTATGGCGTGGTTTATAAAGCAGTATCGCGGGATTATTTCTCTTCGGTGACCTCAAGGGATGTCAAACTCCGCTTGGCCTTCTGGGCGTATTCGCTCTTATCATACCTTTGGATGACCATATTGAAAGCATTTTTTGCAGCCCGGATGTTCGGTTTGGAAAACGACGCATTGACCTTGCCGGCCAGGTACAGCGCCTGCGGCGCCTGGGGCGAATGGGGAAAATGCGCAACGACCTTCATGTAGTTCAGTCCTGCGCTGATGAGCATCTCATCCGCCTTTTCGCCCGGGGCGAGTTGTGCCTGTGCCTGTCGCGCCTTACCCATCAGCAGAAGCGCCCGTGGCAGATTGTTCCGGTCGAACTTGTCGAGATTCTTCTCGAGCCGGTCCATCGCCTCCTGTGCCTGCCCGCCGGAGATGAGTTCTTCTGCGGCGTCGAGCAGTTTTGCATCGCCATTGGACCCGTTAAAGGGTTTTGTGCGGGGACCCTGTCCGTCGTCGGTCGCCTCGACGGTGTCGCCGTCCTGCTCCGACGGGGATTCTTTGCCCTCTACGCGGTATAACTTGTCCAGCAGGGCCTGTATTTCTTCGGCCAGTGCGCCTTGGGTGTCTTCCTTGCGCTTGCGGAGGATTTCGATGGCCGACTTGTTCCGTGGGGACCCCTTGGGGGCCGGATTCTTCGGTCGAAGCGCCAGCGACTGCTTCGAGGCGTTGTTTTCGTCTACTATCACCAGCCATTGCCGGACCGCGATGTCTATGTATCCCGCCTGGTCCAGCGCATCGAGGCGGCGATAATGAACCAGCAACCTTATCAGCGGGCTCCTGGTGGTTTTGTTGGCGGCGTCGTAAGCGGTGACGGCCTTTTCGGGCTGTCCCTGACGGAGCAGTTTTTCGGCCTTGTTGAAGTCCTCCTGATTGTCAATGATTATGGACTTCACCTCGGACATGCCCTTGGAAAGCTGCCTGCCGCCGGGCACTGTGAATATTACCTGGCAGTTGTTCACCCTCAATACCTTCACGCCCGCGTAGGGCGGCATTCCGCTGACGACTACCTCGTCGCCCCGTGCCACAGGCACCGTTGCACAAATCAATAATATCGCCAGTGTAATTTTTCGCATGTCGTGTGTTTTCCGGTCGCCGCCGGTCGTGCGTCACTGCCGGGTGATGTATTTGTACTTCCCGCCGGTTTCGGCGGCTATCTGTTTCATGAGTTTTTCCGCCTCGGGGGGCCTGTGCCCGTAAAGGTATGTATTTATCAGCACGTTATGCTGCTTGTTAAGATTTGGAATAAGCTCCAGGACCGCGTCGTTGTCGACAAAGTCTCCGTCGGTCAGAAAGTAAATCAGTTTTCCGGGGCGTTTCCTGTCGGCACTGCTGAGAACCGCGTACGCCCGCTTGAGCGCCTGGACGGGGTTCGTGCCGCGTTTAACCGACGCCGCCAGAACCCTGTCGGCGAACAGCGCCGCCCTTTCCTTATTTTGGTCGTCTGCGAGCACCAGGCGCGCGGTGGGCATCTCCTCGGGCGGTCCGTCGGCGAAGAATATCACGTGAAAATCCTGCCGGTCAATCAGGTTGCCCACCGACAGCACCAGTTCCCTGCGGACCATGTCGAAAACGTCGGCCATCGAACCGGAGTGGTCCACCACGTACACGATGTGGTGGGCGTTGCCCCATGAGCCGAAGAAGTCGCTGCGAGGACCATCGCCGCTCCCCCCGCTGGTCAGACCAAGGGGCGCCTTTCCGCCCCCGCGGGCACCCCCGTCGCGAAGACCGATCACGTCAATCCGCTTGTCGGTCATCCCGGTGTCGGACGATATGTTAGATTCCTCGCGGGAATACTCGCGACGATCCGTGGGCGTCGGCTGGCTTGCCTTAAGACTCGGGTCCGACTGGCCCGGATTGACGTTTCCGCCGGGATTTTCGCTCCAGCGCGCGTCGGGGAATATCTTCTCCTCCCCGGTCCCGCTCTGGTAAACGATCATCACCACGAAAACCATTATCAAAAACAGACCGGCGTGCAGGAACAGACTCATCACAACCGGAAGAGCTTTGGCCATGACGTCAATCACCACCGAGGGTTCTTCCTCGAATTCTTCCTCCTGGACGGCTTCTCCCTCCTGCGGTGGGCCGGATTCCCGCTGAGGGGCGCCGGATTCGTCGCGGTCGATGTGCGGCTGGGGCAGAGAGGCCAGACCTTCGGGTACGAATACTTTCTTACCGCAGGCGGGGCACTTGACCTTTTTGCCCTGAGGGGCGTCGACGGTGATTATTTCGCCGCAATTTTCACAACTGAATTCCACAGCCATCTTTGCATGCTCCTGACGAGCGAGATGTCGCCGGACATCATATGGCATGTCAAGCCCCTGTCCTCGCTCGAATGTTAATTTATTTAACGTATTTATTACATTTAAGCAACTATTTTTCTTTTGCACTTCTTGCGTGGCGGTAAAAGGTTTTATTGCTTCCGGTGGGAGGGTCCGCCCTCCCCCCGGTGCGGTAATTTACTTGGCGTGAAATTTTCGGACTTTTTCGGTGTCCACTATATATATAGACTGTTGTGGTGGTGAAAAGTTCGCCCAAAAAGCGCCCGTGCGCAGGCGAGGGTGGCGGAATCGGCAGACGCGCCAGGTTTAGGTCCTGGTCCCCCGCAAGGGGGTTGTGGGTTCGAGTCCCACCCCTCGCAATAAAGACAGACCCCGACGGGAGTCGGGACCTTAAATTGGTGGCCGGGGCGCGATAAACGACTGGTAGGGATTTTAGATGAGGGATTTGCGGGTCAGTCCCGCTCGACCTCGATTAGCGGAACGTCGGCGAGGCGGGGACCGCGTGTGACCTGGCGGTCGGGCGTGGTGGCGTGCTGGGCGCGGAAACTCATTATCGAGACGTAGAAGAATCCGAAGGCGAATATCACCAAAAACGGCGCCGTGGTGATCGCGTGCATGCTTACTATGCTGATTACCGCGCATGCGGACATGTACAATCCCATGACGAATTCAGCAAGCGGAACCAGGCAGGGGCGGCGCTTCGTGTTGAGGGTGTAATTTTTGGGCAGACTCGCCGATTTGCGGTGTTCGCCGTATTTCGGCGTGCGGACGAACTCGCTGTGGTGTCCGAAAATCGCCTCCAGGATCGCCTTGGTGTTCGATACGCAAAGCCCAACGCCGATGGCCATAAGAACCGGCATGTACTTTAGCACGCTGCGCCAGTCGCCGAACAGCTCGAACTGGCTGGCGGCGTAGAACACCGTCACGGACATAGTGGCAAGGGTGAACACGCTCATGTCGAACGCGCCGCGCCAGAACGTGCCCTGCTCCATGGGCACGGAGCGCAAATACATGGCCGGGAACAGCATCAGCACCAGCATGAACATGAAGGCGTGAAGCATAAATCCCGTCAGGTGGAAGAACGACTCGATCTTGACCTTCAGCGGCAGGTCTGAAAGCAGCACCCTTGGCAGCAGTTTGATGACGGTCTGGGCGCCGCCCTTGGTCCATCGGAACTGCTGGTTCTTGAAGGCGTTCATCTCGGGGGGCAGTTCGGCCGGGGCGGTGACGTTGGGAAGGAAGATGAACTTCCAGCCCTTCAGCTGCGCCCTGTACGACAAGTCCAGATCCTCGGTCAGCGTGTCGTGGCGCCATCCGCCGGCGTCCTCGATCGCCGAGCGGCGCCACGTGCCGGCTGTGCCGTTGAAGTTCATGAACCGTTTGCTGCGGTTCCTTGCGATGTGCTCGATGGCGAAATGTCCGTCGAGGAATATCGCCTGGGAGCGAGTCAGTATGCTGTCGGCGCGGTTGATGTGCTCCCAGCGGGTCTGGACGGTGCAGACCTTCGGGTCGGTGAAATAATGAATAGACCGCTTGAGAATGTCGGGCGACGGTATGAAGTCCGCGTCGAATATCGTGATGAACTCGCCCTTTGCGGTCTTGAGGCCCTGCCCAAGCGCCCCGGCCTTGTATCCGACACGCTGTTGGCGGTGAATGTATTCGATGTCGAAACCGTCACGACGGGCTTTGTCCACCGCGTCGCGGGCGATTTCCTGAGTCTGGTCGGTGCTGTCGTCCAGGACCTGTATCTGGAGCTTGTCGCGAGGATAATCCAGTCCGCAGACCTTCTGTATTATCCGCCTGGCCACGAACTGCTCGTTGTACATCGGCAGTTGAATCGTCACGTGTGGGAGTTCGTCGAAGCGGCCACGCAGTTTGGGCGCCTTTCGTCCGTGGCGGTAATACAGACACACCAGAACGTACCGATGCAGACCGTATATCGAGACCACCACCAGCACGAAGGTGTAAACCGTCATGAAAATCGTTTCAGGTAGTTCGGCCCAGTTCAATGTTCTGCCTTTTCGTTATGCGATCGGTATATACCTTTTTCGGATGCCTGAGCATACTTCCCGCAGAGGGAATTGTAAATTACGCCGCACAGGGGGGATCATTCGGCTTTGCCGACGGCGTCGAGAAAGTATAATCCTTTTTCGTCGAGCAGGGTCGTTTTTTGCATTCCCGCCTCTTCGAGCAGATTTTCCCATGTTTTCTCATCCGGGAGGTGGTCGCCGGCAACGGACCCGCCGATGTCGTCGTGAAAGGAGTTGATATCATCCCTGCTTGACAGGTGCACAACAACGAGCCGGCCGGTGGGTTTCAGTGCCCGGGCGAGGTTTTTGACAGCCGACGCCTGGTCGCGAAAATGCGGAAAGCAGTGGAAACAGAACGCCAAATCGAACCTGCGATCGCCCAAATCGTCGTTACAGACGTCCGCCAGGCGGAATTCGGCGCTAATACCTTTGTTTTCAGCCACTTGCAACATGCGCGGCGCGAAATCGACCCCTACGACCTTTCCGGGAGCGACCTTCTGTGCCAGCCAACGCGTCAGTCGCCCCGTCCCGCAGCCGACTTCCAGTAAGTCCATGCCGGGACGTAGTTTAAGCAGGTCGTCAATCTCGCCGAGGCGCTTGATTACTTCGGTGGGGGCGTCTTCCTGCGAGTCCCAGTTATCGGCATGTGAATCGAAAAAATCCACCCTCGGGTCTGTGTAACTCGAAAAATTTTTATTAATCATACTATTTTGCCTTTACGTAATAATTATTGCCGTTATTATTATATATTGGTTTCGTAATACTGACAGGATAGCGAGCCCATGATGCAACGTCAAGAGCAGATGGCGTCAACTTGCCGCGAATATTTTAAAAGGTTTTTCAGAAAGGAGATAATAATGTTTAATCGAGATAATCTGTTTTGTATATATTTTGTGTTTGTAATGACTTGTTTGCTGTCGGCCGTCCCGGCACGGGGCGTTGACTGGGAGGGGATTTCCTATACCGAACATTCGACTCTCCAGGCGGTCAATGCCGATGGTAGCGAGAATTTTACAGGTACTTTCCCGATAAAAATGAAAGGAGTCATCCTCAACGACCACGAAAACATGCTCGATTCCACCCCTTCGGACGTGGGGATGGGTGGTCGGTGGCAAATTTTTTTCCAGACCGTCGAGGCCGATGATTTCGGCGGTACCGCCTGCTGGATGGGGCAGAATATACCCTGGATGGGTAATTATTATTCAGATCAGGAATGGCTGGACGAAATGGACCGCGTCAACCACGATCCGGACACCGGACACGAATTCCGGCCCGGCGACCTGGTTGAGGTCCGTGCCCGCGCCGGTCTGTATTATAAGGGAAAGTTCAACGTCAATGAGGCCCACGAGGTGCAACCGGAATACGATTTCGATATTCATCTCCTCCAGAGCGGATATGGCCTGCCGGCGCCGACGCAAATAACACTGGCGGATTTACAGGCCGACCCGGGCGCCGCAGGTTACCACGCCGATTACCCCATGTTCGACCCGTCTGGTCAAACCGGCGCCGAGAAATACCAGGGCACGCTGGTGCGGATAAACGATGTGAAATTCACGGATGACTCAGGGTGGGAACCGGATGCCGAACTCGTGCTCACCGACGCCACGGGAGAGGAATTCAAGTGCAAACTGGGACTGGGAGACGGCTTCGGCGCTTACGACGCGCCCACGGGAGAGGAGGACGGATATTTCGACGTTATAGGAATATTGGACCAGGAGTCTCCCGGTGATCCCCCTTCCAACCGCGACGGTTATCGCATCTGGGTGATGGACTATTGTGGCGGGGAGGAATTGCTCGCCGGGCTCCGTACGGGCGACGTCAACGGCGACTGGTTGGTCAACGCCGACGACCTGGCCATCATCCTTCAGAACTTCGGGGGCTCTTACGATGAAAGGAACAAAGGCGACCTTGTTGATGACGGGGTGGTAAACACCGACGACCTGGCTTCGCTGCTTCAGAACTTCGGAGGCGCCGGCACAACCGGCAGTACAAACCACGTTCCCGGACCGGCTACGACGCTGTTGTTTCTGGTCGGTTCGGCCGCGGCGCTTGGAAGGTCAAGGCAAAAACGCGGAAGGTAGCGCCCATGACGGCATTATGGCCGAATAAAAATGCGATTGAAACAGGGCGGTTCGAGAAATCGAGCCGCCCTTTGCGCGCCTTTACGCTGGTTGAACTGTTGGTGGTAATCGCCGTGCTGGGTGTGCTGCTGGCGATGCTGGCGCCTTCAATCGGCGCAGCCAGAAGATACGCCCGACTGATTAAGGCACACGCCGAACTGCGGGGGATATGCATAGCCATTGAAGCGTACGCATACCAGAACAACGATAAAATTCCCCCCACGCGCACCTCGTGCGCCACGCGGACTTTTCATCAGCTTCCCGTCGAGTTGGCCAGGGAGGATTACCTGCCGATACGCAAGGGCGCCGCACCCGCCGCTTACGTCGAGGATGCGTTCAATCCGGGACAGACTTATCGATACCTCGCGCCGGGACCGACCATTATCAACGAGTCGACGTATTTCGAAAAGAAGGCCCAAATATGGGTCCCCGACGATTTCCCGCACTGCCGCAGTGAGAAGGGACAATTTTACAGAGACCCCCGGCGCAGTCCCGTTCGGTACGCAGTGTGGTCGCAGGGCCCGGACCCGTCGTGCGAAAAATTCGACGACAAGCCGTACCAAAAACCTCTTCCGCGGCGATTCTGGATGACGCATGTGAGCGAGGAGGGCGTGATAACGCATTTTCGCGACAAAAACGGCGGATTCCACGCCAGTCCGTAGAAAGGCGACGCATGTTCGGGCGAATGATTAAAATTCTGCTGATTACGGTTTTTATTTTTATCGGCTGCGGCGGTGAAAAACCGGGTGACGATACCGCCGGACCGGTGGTTACGGACCTGGCCGGGCGCAAGGTCCGCGTACCGGAGAAGGTCGAGCGGATCGTCTGCAAGGGTCCGGGGGCTCTTCGGCTGATAACGTATCTCCGCGCAACCGACATGGTTGTCGGCATCGAGGGCGGTTTCGAGACGAGAAGCGCAAGAGGCCGACCATACCGCCTGACGCATCGTGAACTGGACGACCTTCCGCGGATAGGCGCGGCAGGGCCTTCTGCGGCTGCCGACGCCGAGGCGGTGCTAAGCGTCCGCCCGGACGTGATTTTCATCTCCTACGCAGACCGGCGCGTCGTGGAGAACCTGCAAAACACCACGGGCATCCCGGTAGTTGTGCTCAGCCAGGGCCCGCTTGGCGTATTCGACGCCGACGCGGTTTTCGAATCGCTGAAACTGGCCGCGAAAATCCTGGGCAAACAACACCGGGCGCGGCAGGTGATAAAGTTCGTCAAAGACACGCAACGCGAACTGCGCGAACGCGTCGAAGGCACATCGCGGGAAAAGGGCCCAAGCGTTTACGTCGGCGCCCTGGGCTACAAGGGCAGCCGCGGCATCACCAGCACGCAGACGGACTATCCTGGCTTTGAACTGCTGGAGGCCAACGTGGTCACCGACGAACTGTCCCGCGGCGGGCACGTGTCGGTCAGCAAAGAAAAACTGCTACAGTGGGACCCGGACGTTATTTTTATCGACGGCGGCGGACTGGAGGTGGTGCGCCAAGACTGCCGTCGCCGCCCTGAGTTTTACCGCTCGCTGTCGGCCGTACGCAACGGGAGCGTCCACGTCCTGCTGCCTTACAATTTCTACGCCACAAACGTATCGACGGCGCTGGCGAATTATTATTACATAGGCAAGGTTCTGTATCCGCGGCGGTTCGCCGACGTGGACCCCGCCCGGCGGGCGGATGCCATTTACTCGTTCCTCGTCGGCGCGCCGGTGTTCAAGCGGATGAAGCGGGATTACGGGGGCTTTGCGGAAATCGACCTTATGGAATGCCGAAGTGGCGGAAACTGACGACATAAAATTTCAATACCGGCGGCATATTCGCCGCAAGGTCATCGTCGCGCTGGTCATCGCTTTTGTGGCGGTGGCGGCGGCCGGCTACTCGCTTTACACCGGTGCAATACGGATTGGCGCGGGCGAACTTTTCCCAGCGCTGTTAGGCGGCGGTGAATACGCCCACCGCGGAGTGTTGTGGCATGTCCGCATGCCGCGAGTTTTGGCGGCGCTCATATCCGGGATGGGCCTGGGCGTGGCGGGGACCGTTATGCAGTGCCTGCTTCGCAACCCGCTGGCATCGCCGTTTACGATGGGGATATCACAGGGCGCGGCCTTCGGCGCGGCGTTTGCGATAATCGGCCTTGGTGCCGGTCAGGGCGCCGCCGCCGGCGGGTCGGTCTTTGCGGCAGGACCGTATGCCGTTGCTCTCGGCCTTCGTCGGCGCGATGGGCGGCGTGCTGGTGATACTCACCCTTGCTCGGCTCAGCCGGCTCGGTCCGTACGCGGTGGTGCTGGCCGGCGTGGCGATGGGCTCGCTGTTCGCGGCGGCGACAAAACTGCTCCAGTATTTCGCCGAGGACCTGGAGGTCGCATCGGTGGTGTGGTGGACCTTCGGCGACGTCGGCCAGGCGAACATGATGGATGTGTGGGTGATGTTGGCCGTGACGACGGCAGGGTTGCTTTATTTCATCCTCAAGAGGCACGATTACAACGCCATGCGCCTGGGCGAGGAGACGGCCCGCTCGCTGGGCGTAAGGACAGCCCGCGTCCGCCTGGCGGGGGTGCTGACCGCGGCGCTGGTGACGGCGACGTCGGTGGCGATGGTGGGCATCATCGGATTCGTGGGCCTGGTGGCCCCGCACATAACGCGACGGCTCATCGGCGGCGACCACAGGTTCCTTGTGCCCGCCTCGGCGCTTACCGGCGGGGCGCTTCTTCTGTCCGCCGACGCCGTCGCACGCACAGTGTCCCAGACGGCGCTTCCGGTGGGGATACTTACCTCGTTTCTCGGAGCGCCGCTGTTTATCTACCTGATTATCAGGACGCGCGGATGATGCGATGAAACTGAAAATCGAAAACCTGGAATTCTCCTACCCTTCCGTACCGGTGTTGAAGGATGTCGGCTTCGAACTGGACTCCGGACAGATGGTGTGTATCGTGGGCAAGAACGGGGCCGGCAAGTCCACGCTGATAAAGTGCATCAACCGCATCCTCGCCGCCGACGCCGGGGCCGTGTACCTCGACGGCGAATCCATCGCGAAGATGAGCCCTCGACAGATCGCCCGGCGTATGGCGTACCTGGCACAGATGGGCGGGCACGACTTCCCCGTGATGGTCTTCGACGTGGTGCTTATGGGACGCCACCCGCACATTTCGTGGGGCCTGGACGCCCGCGATAAGGATTACGCCTGGAGCGTGCTGGAGATGATGCACCTGGAGGAACTGGCAATGCGGGATTTTTGCCACATAAGCGGCGGGCAGCAGCAGCAGGTGCTCATCGCCCGCGCGCTGGCGCAGCAGGCGCGGGTGTTCCTGCTGGACGAGCCGACCAGCAACCTGGACATCCGCCACCAGTTGGAGGTTATGGAGGTCATCGCCCGCCTCACCGTTGAAAACGATATTTTAAGCGTTATTTCGATTCACGACCTGAACCTGGCCGCAAGGTACGCCGACGAGGTGATTATGATTGACCGCGGCGGCGTCTTCGCCGCCGGAGGCCCGCGGGAGGTATTTACTGCAGAGAACATCCGCCGCGTATACGGCGTGGACGTGAGGATCGGCCGCCTCGACGGAAAAATCCACATCATCCCGCTGGGGACTATAAAAGAGCGGACCCAACGGGCTCCAAAGCGAGATTACACGGATTAACGGATTACACCGATTCACCCGGGTGGGGCCAGCGGCATGGAGGGTTCGCCCGTGGGATCCCTTCGGTTTGAGATCAGGGTCGAAAACAACCGAACCGCAACGACACCGCGCCAATTATAATCCACGGCGATGTCGTTTTACATCGCGCCGTAGCGCTTCAGGGCTTCGGTTAGTTTGGGCTTGTACTTCGGGCCCATTTCGGCGTGGACGAACAGCCCGCGGGCGTCGCCCAACTGCTCGACCACGGCGTCCAGCCCGTCAATCGGGTCGGCGCCGTTGGGGATTATCTGGATGAGTTTTTCGGCGTCGTGGATTTTACCGAAGACGTCCGGCCATTTTGTGCAGTCGCCCGCCCCGGCGCCGGGCACCCACTGGATGCCCTTGAGGTTCTCGATCTCCAGCAACTGGTCGAGGTGGGCAAGTTGACCTGGCCCGTCCATGTGATAGAATGGATTATCCAGGCGCTTTGCGGTGGCTTCCAGTTCCGGGGCAACGAACTCGGCGAACATTTCGGGCGATATCATGTAGCTGAAATCACACTGGAGCATGTAGTAAGGTCGGGTCGAGAAAATCGGCGTCCAGCACGAGTAGCCGGGATTCGCCGGCTGAAGGACCTCGTTTATCTCCCGGAAGTAGCGGAACCACAGTTCGTGCGCCTCCCAGGTCAGGCGCTTGACCTGGTCGGGATGGTCGTAGAGGTCCAGCAGCAGTTTCTCCGAGGGTCGGAAAATCTGAAGGATGTCCAGGTTGCCGCCCAGGTCGGCGTTGCCCACCTGGACCAGCCCGTTCCACCGACGCATTGCCTCACGCGCCAGGTCTTTGACGCGCGCCAGCCAGGGATTTTCCGGCTGGTATTCGAAGCGGATGTCGGTTATCTCCCGGTGCTCGGCGGGGTAGAACCACACTGTGTGCTCCTCGGGGACCAGGCGGGCGCCCATGAACGCCGCCATTACGCCGGCGCCTAAGTTCAACCACGTGTGCGGAAACGCGTCGCCCGGGTATTGCCGACAGGAAAGATCCCAGTCCCAGCGGTCGACTATCTGTTCGGCGGGCGTATCCATGGAGTACGACGCGGCGTAGGTGTGCGCCGGAAGTTCGGGTTCGTCCCGTCCCGGGTCGCGCCCGGTGATGCTTATGTTTATCAGCGGGCGGTCCAGTTCGCCCGACCACCACGCGTCGTACGTGCGGCATATCCGCTTCCAGTCGTCTCTGGTGAAGTCAATCGCCATAATCGACCTTGCCTTCCCGCCCGGATACGGACAATATCGAATGCCGGCGGGCGATACAAGATTTCGACACCCGCGGGGGAGAATCCGCGTTTAAATCGCCACCGGCGGCGTTGACGCTGCATGACGGGAACATAATATTATTGAAAAATTAAAGACCGGCTCATATAAACCCCTAACGAATCATTTGTAACGCATCGAGTGCTTAAATGCCGGTAACCGTCGCAGACAGGAAGTGGGAAGTATACCGTTTCAGGCTGGGGGGCTTTTGTAAACACCTGCGCATAGCGTATCCGCCCGGACAGGAGCAATGGAGACAATGGGCTGTTGAGTACTGGAATGGCTGGGATAAGGAAACCCAGCGGTCCGGGATGACAAGGATACGACTGGACGCGCCGCGCGACGGAGCGCCGGTGTATTTTTTCAAGCGGTTCCTGGTGAGGAACAGGCGTGACGGAATTAAACATTTCATAAGAAGGTCCAGGGCGCGCAGGGCGCTGGACGCTTCGGCGGGTCTTTTGGCAAGGGGGTTCAGCGCCCCGGCGCACGTGTGTATTATCGAGCTTGTCAGGTGCGGCTTTGTGTGCCAAAGCGCTTTGGTGTCCGAGGATTTATCCCATACCCGTCCGGTCCTGGATGCGCTTCGGGACGACACCTTCACCGACGCCGCCAGGCGGCGACTGGTGGTTCGCACGGCGGGTGAAATCGCCAGACTGCACCGGGCGGGTATTTATCACGGCGACCTGCGAATGGGCAATATTTTCTACACCCAAACGTCGGACAAGTTCAACTTCTGTTTCATCGACAACGAAAGAACCCGCATTTACGGGCGATTGCCTCTGGGCAGGAGGATATGCAATCTTGTCCAGGTGAACATGACCCGCTGGAGCGTGACCACGACCGACCGGCTCCGTTTCTGGAGGGCCTACCTGCAACACAGCGACCTGTCGGGCGAACAGGCCAGGCGGGTGTTTGACCGGACGATGAAAAAGACCACAAAACGCTGGAAGCACAAGGACTGGCTCGCAGAGGGTTAACAGGTCGACGCCCTGTGCGCCGAGGCGTAATAAACGAACCGAGCCGACAGGACCGCCTTTCGGCGGGGAGTTCGGTTAATGGGCCTGTGGGATGTCGGGAAGTTAACCTTCCCCGCGACGGAGTACGATTCTCCTCCTTAAATTCTGGCCGGGGGAGCAATCCCGGCGCACGGACCCCTCGGCGATGACGTACGGAACCGCCGCGGACCGCTCGACGGCGCCCGTCGGCTCGGGAATTTGGGCGGGCTCTGTATAGATTCATAAGATACATTCCGCACCGGGGCAAATCGGGTTTTGAGATTCATCACTTTCGTTTGACCGCGCCGATGACGATAATACCGTTCAGTGGAAAGCTACCTTACAGCCCGCATATCCGCCTCGGCGGTCCGGAGCAACCTGGAGCATCTTCGCGGACTGCTTGGCCAGGGCGTGAAACTCTGCCCGGTGGTCAAGGCGGACTGCTACGGACACGGTCTGGAGCATCTGCTGGGCGTTATCTCGCCTCTGGCCGACGAACTGGCGGTGGCCTCGCCAACGGAGGCGATCGGTCTGCGCCAGTGTGGATACGAAGGGGAGGTGCTGATGTTTTTTTCCCCATGCGCGTACGGCGACCAGGGGCGCCTCCGTGACGCCTTGGAAGAACTTATCCTCCGCGACATCACGCTGACGGTGGTGGCGCGGCGTGAGATTGACGCCGTTGCCCGCGCCGCCGAACGAACAGGCAAGCAGGCCCGCCTGCACGTCAAGATAGACACGGGAATGACCCGCTCGGGCGTGCCGTACCAGGGGGCGGAAGAAATCGTCGCCGAAATCAGGCGAACCAGGGGCGTCCGCCTGGCGGGCATGTACACGCACTTCGCCGTGTCCGACGAACCCGACCGCGCCGATTTCACTCGTCGCCAGCTCGAGCGGTTCCTGGCGGCGGCGGACGCCTCGGGCCAAAGGCGGGGGCTTACCCTCCACGCGGCAAACTCCGCGGCGCTGGTGGATTATCCCGATACGCACCTGGACATGGTCCGCCCGGGCATCGCCGTGTACGGTTACCAGCCGTCGGACAAGGTGACGAACAAGCTTCCGCTGAGACCCTGCATGCAACTGACGGCCCGACTCATCCAGATTAAGGACGTACCGGAAGGAAGCGCCTGCGGATATGGATTGACACACACGTTCACCCGCCCCTCGAGGATAGCACTGGTGGCAGTGGGATACGGCGACGGGTACCTGCGGGCGCTTTCCAATCGCGCCGTTATGCGCATCGCCGGCGCCGAGGCGCCCGTGCGAGGGAGAATCTCGATGGATCAGACCATCATCGACGTCACCGGCGCCCCCGAGGCGCGCCTGGGGGGGGAGGTGGAAATAATATCGCCCGACCCCGAAGCGCCGAACAGCGTGGAGAACCTCGCCCGTCTGGCGGGGACCATACCGTATGAAATTACCTGCCGACTGGGCGGGCGGATAAGGCGGGTGCCGGCCGATTGAATTACCGCCCGAAGGCGAGTATAATCTTAAAACGAGCATACGGACGGGCGAGGGTTCCTGCGTGCGATTTTCCCCATGGGAGGATACCGGATTCCTTCAACGACCACCGGAAATCAACAATGTTGTTAATACCTGTTGACAAAAAACGCTGCTAATCGGCAACTTAGGCATTAACAGAGTCTTAAGCAAAGTTTTATTGGTTCTTTTTGCGTGTGCGGTAGAGTAATATCCGATTATTTAACGTAGAAGGCCTCCAACATTGCACAAACTCCCCGGGAGAAGAATAATGAGCGAGACCTTGATACCCCACAGCCGCAAAAGAAAAGGATTGCGTTCGATGTTCGGAAATCTGGCCTGGTCAGTCCTCTCGCCTATCGGTCTTAACGGCCTGTACGGCGGCGAGTTGCAGGATTACTGGTTCATGCTGGAAAAGAGGGACCTGTTCCTGACTCGGCTGGGTCGTGAATTCGACGGCGACAAAGTTGTGCACATTTCCGATTTGCACCTCAGCCCCGTCATGCGCGAGCGCCAGTTGGAGCGGATACTGGACATTGTCAACCGCCTCCGTCCGGACTTCGTCGTGGTTACCGGCGATTTCATCACTGCCTCCATGCGTCACTACGCGCGACGGGTGGGGCATCTGCTTTCGCGCCTGGCGCCGCGTCGTGCGACACTGGCGTGCCTTGGCAATCACGATTACGGTCTGTGGCACCCCACCATGCACAAGGAAATCCGCGGACTGGCCAATTACGTCGCCGACCAGCTCCGCGCCGGGGGCGTCGTGCCGCTGATTAACGAGTCGAAAACCTTCACCCGCGGCGGGTCGCGACTGAACTTCGCCGGCGTTGGCGATTTCTGGACCACATCCTACAAGCCCAACGAGGCGCTGGGGAACATTGCCTGCGACGGTCCGACCCTGGCGCTGTGCCACAACCCAAACGCCGCGCCGGACCTGACCGCAAAGGGCGCCGATTACGTCCTGGCGGGGCACACGCACGGAAGACCGGTCGCCGACTCGTGGCTGAGCAGGTGGCTTTACCCCACGGAGATACCGGAACTGGTCGCCGGAGAGTATTCGCTGGGCGGGGGGCGGATTTACGTCAACCGAGGCATCGGACACGCGCGCAGGCAGACGTCACTGAACCGTCCCGAGATCACGCAGTTCACGCTCCGCCGGCGTCCTGAAATGTAAATGTAATTCCCGACGTATCGGCTATAATACCGCCGTATGGCGCACCTTTTCAAACCCAGAATCCTCTACGGCGTCCACGGTTACGGGCGCGGGCACGCCGCAAGGGCCCAGGCGATCCTCCCGGAACTTACCCGGCGATACGACGTGCGTGTCCTTGCCGGCGACGACGCCTACGACCAACTGCACGAACAGTTCGAGGTGGTGCGTGTGCCGGTTCTGCGGTACTACCACGGGATCGGGGGGCGCCGCTCGGCCTGGCTGACGATAAAGCGCAACACCCCGGGCATGCTCGACATGCTTCTGGAGGGGCCGATTTTCCAGATGGTCCGCAGGGAGATCCGGCAGTTTAACCCGCACGTGGTGATATCCGATTCGGAGGGCTGGACGCACCGGTCCGCAAGGGCGCTTGGCGTGCCGCGAATCGGGCTGGACCACTACGGGATAATACAGTTCTGCCGCCTTGACATGTCCCGTCGCGACCGGCTCATCGCACGCGCCGAGGCGCCGTTCTATCGCATCATCACCGCAGCGCCCGAGAGGATCATCGTGGTGGCGTTTTACCGGGGCCGGCCCAGGCGAAGGGGCGTCCGGGCGGTCGGTCCGGTTCTGCGAAGCGAGGTGCGCGACGCCGACAGTTTGGTAGGCGATTACCTTCTGGTGTATTTCTCCAACGCCGAGGCGCACTTCACTCCGCGCGTCGAGCGGGCGCTAAAGGCCCTGGACGCGCCCGTGAAGGTTTACCACCCCTCCCGCAGGGGCGCCGAGGGCAACGTGGAGTTTCACCCCATCGCGAACTTGCCGTTCGTGCGCGACCTGGCCGGGTGCCGGGCCGTCATGTCCACCGCCGGGAATCAACTCATCAGCGAGTCCATCCACTTCTGCAAGCCCATGCTGCTGCTGCCCGAGGAGTCGCTGGAGCAGCGTCTCAACGCCCGATACGTGAGCAAGTGGCGCATAGGCGTCTCTGCCGCGCCGGCGGATATCTCGTCCGATTTTCTGCGCAAATTCCTCTCGCGTACTGATGAGTTCGCCGCCAACATTCCCTCCCGCCGACGCGACGGACTTGCCGAAATGCTCAAGGCGATTGACAAGTACGTGGAGGAATTGACAAGCAAAGCGAAATCAAATCTGAGGTAAGAGTTGAGAGTGAAATATTTCGGGATTCGGAATTCGGATTCTCCTCTCAGAACTCGGAACTCAGAGTTGCTTTGTCATTTGACATTTGGGATTTTTGCTCTAACCGCTTACCTCTGATGGCTAACCGTCGTTTGAATAATCCATCGCGGCCAGGTGCTGATAGTAGCGCCACTTGGCGGTGATGTCCTTTTGCGCCTGCGCCGAGAGCCGACGTGCGGCGTCGGGGTCGCTGGCGGCGAGCATCTTGAACCGCGTCTCGTTGTAGGCGTAATCCTCGAACGGAATGGAGGGCGCCTTTGAATCTATCTGCAGCGGGTTCTTGCCCTCGGCAGCGCGGCGCGGGTCGAAACGGTAGAGAATCCACGCCCCGGAGGCGACGGCCTTTTTCTGCTGGTCGTTTGCGGTGGTCATGTTCGTGCCGTGTGCGATGCAGTGACTGTAGGCGATGACCAGCGACGGTCCGGGGTAGGACTCGGCCTCGACGAACGCCTTTACGCACTGGTTGTCCGATGCGCCCATGGCCACCTGGGCGACGTAAATGTTGCCGTAGGTCATCGAGATAAGCCCCAGGTCCTTTTTGGGCGAGGGCTTTCCTCCGGCGGCGAACTTGGCGATGGCGCCCATCGGCGTGGCCTTGGAGCACTGCCCGCCGGTGTTGGAGTACACCTGCGTGTCCAGGACCATGACGTTTATGTCTCGCCCCGACGCCAGCACGTGGTCCAGTCCGCCGTATCCGATGTCGTACGCCCATCCGTCGCCGCCGAACGCCCAGACGCTCTTGCGCACCAGGGCGTCGGCCACGGAATCCAGTTGCCTTGCCTGCGGGTCGTCGCCCATGGCGGAGAGTTTTTCCCGCAACTGCTCGACTCTCTTGCGCTGCTCGGCGATGCCGCCCTCGGTGGACTGGTCGGCGTCGAGCAGTCCGTCGGTCAGGTCGGCGCCGATTTTGTCTTTCAGTTCGGCGACCAGTTCGCGCGCGTACTGGATTCGCTTGTCGAGCGTCAGGCGGAATCCGAAACTGAATTCCGCCGCATCCTCGAACAGCGAATTGTTCCACGTTGGCCCGCGCCCCTCGGCGTTGGTGCAGAACGGCGTGGTGGGCAGGTTGCCGCCGTAGATGCTCGAGCACCCGGTGGCGTTGCCGATAATCGCCCTGTCGCCGAACAGTTGAGTCATGAGTTTGACGTACGGCGTCTCGCCGCAGCCGGCGCAGGCGCCGGAATACTCGAACAGCGGACGGCACAACTGGCTGCCCTTTACGCTGTGGATCTTCAGTTGCGAGCGGTCCGCCTCCGGAAGCGACAGGAAGAATTCGTAGTTCTCGCGCTCGCTCTGTCGCAGGGGCGGCTGGAACTCCATGTTAATCGCCTTTTTCTGCGGCTGCTCTTTGTTCTTGGCGGGGCACATGTGCACGCACACGCCGCATCCGGTGCAGTCCTCCGGGGCGATCTGGACGGTGAACTTCTTTCCGGCGAAGTCCTTGCCCTTCGCCTCGGCCGACTTGAACGTCTCGGGCGCGTCGTTGAGCAGTTCGGGTTCGTAAACCTTCACGCGTATGGTCCCGTGCGGGCAGGAGATGGCGCACTTTCCGCACTGTATGCACACGTCCGGGTTCCACACGGGTATTTCCATGGCGATGTTGCGCTTCTCCCATTGCGTGGTGCCCGTCGGCCAGGTGCCGTCCTGGGGCATTGCGCTGACCGGAACCTTGTCTCCCCGACCGGCCATGATCTCCGCCGTGAGGTTCCGCACGAAGTCCGGCGCCTCATCCGGCACGGCGGGGGGCTGCTCGACGTCGCTGGTGGCCTGGGCGGGAACCTCGATCTCGTGGAGGTTCTCAAGGGCGTGGTCCACCGCGGCGTAGTTCTTGTTGACGATTTCCTCGCCCTTTTTACCGTAGGTCTTCTTGATGGCTTCCTTGATCTTCTCAATGGCCTTGTCGGTCGGGAGAATGTCCGACAGCGCAAAGAAGCAGGTCTGCATGATGGTGTTTATCCTGCTACCCATGCCGGCCTGCTTGGCCACGTCGTATGCGTTGATGCAGTAGAACTTGAGTTTCTTGTCGATTATCTGCTGCTGGACGCTGCGGGGCAACTTGTCCCACACCTCGGTGTGCTCGTAGGGGGCGTTGAGGAGGAACGTGGCGCCTTCGACGGCGGCGCCGAGAATGTCGTACTTTTCGGTGAATATGAACTGGTGGCACGCCACGAAATTCGCGCGGTTCACTAGGTACGACGAGCGGATGGGCTGGGGGCCGAACCGCAGGTGGCTGATGGTCCTGGCGCCGGCCTTTTTCGAGTCGTACACGAAGTAGCCCTGGGCGAAGTTGTCGGTGTTGTCGCCGATAATCTTGATGGAGTTCTTGTTGGCGCCCACCGTTCCGTCGGAGCCCAGCCCGAAGAACAGCCCGCGGAAAACCTCCTCGCCCTCGGCGCTGAAGGTTTCGTCGTATTCCAGCGAGGTGTGCGTCACGTCGTCGTCGATGCCGACTGTGAAGTGGTTTTTGGGCTCGTCGGCGGACATGTTGTCGAACACGCCCTTTGCCATGGCGGGGGTAAACTCCTTGGACGACAGCCCGTACCGCCCGCCCAGCACGCGGATGTCCCTTCCGGTCTCGGTGACGGCGTTCACCACGTCCAGGTAGAGCGGTTCGCCCTCGGCGCCGGGCTCCTTGGTGCGGTCAAGGGCCGAGATGATCTTCGTGCCGTCCGGAATGGCGGCGAGGAGTTTTTCGGCGTCGAACGGGCGGTACAGGCGGACCTTCAGCACGCCGACCTTTTGGCCCTGGGAGGTGAGGTATTCGACGGTCTCGTGCGCCGCCTCGGCACCGGCGCCCATCATCACTATGACGCGCTCGGCGTCCGGCGCGCCGACGTAATCGAACAGGTGATACTGCCGGCCCGTCAGTTCGGCGAACCTGTCCATGTGCTTCTGGACGATGTCGGGGCACTTGTCGTAATACGGATTGACCGTTTCGCGCCCCTGGAAGTACACGTCGGGGTTCTGACTGGTGCCGCGAAGGACGGGCCTGTCGGGGTTCATTCCGCGCCCGCGGTGTTTGAGTACCAGTTCGTCGTCCGTTATCGCCCGATATACGTCGTCGTCGATCATCTCGATTTTCTGGATTTCGTGGCTGACGCGGAATCCCTCGAAGAAGTGCACGAACGGCACCCTCGCCTCGAGACTGGCGGTGGTGGTGATAAGTGCAAGGTCGTGCGCCTCCTGTACGGACCCGGACGCCAGCAGCCCGAAGCCGGTCTGTCGAACGGCCATTACGTCGCTGTGGTCGCCGAAGATGCTAAGCGCCTGGCAGGCCAGAGAACGGGCCGATACGTGGAACGTGGTGGGGGTCAGTTCGCCGGCGATTTTGTACATCGAGGGTATCATCAGCAACAGGCCCTGGGAGGCGGTGAAGGTGGTGGTCAGCGAGCCGGTCTGAAGCGCGCCGTGCACGGCGGCGGCGGCGCCACTTTCGGCCTGCATCTCGCAGACCAGCGGCACGGTGCCCCATATGTTCTTTCGCCCCTTGGCGGACCATTCGTCGGCGAATTCGCCCATCGGGCTCGAAGGCGTGATGGGGTAAATCGCGATTACTTCGTTGAGTTTGTGCGCGCTGTGCGCCACGGCCTGGTTGCCGTCTGTCATAACCTTCTGTTTTGCCATAATTTTAATCCTTCGGTTTGATGGCTGACTCGTTCGGTGGGAGCGAATCTACCGGCGGATGCCTCTGCTTACCGGCAAATGGAATATGCATTCTGCGATATTGACGCGCGCATTTCAAGGAATTTTGTGTGCCCCCGGTGAACTTAGATAAGCATCTCCTGCTGCCGGCGTGCGATCCGCCTGCGATTGTACCCCACCAGCAGCACGTAACCGGACACGACCATCACCAGCATCGCGGCTGTCAGCGTCATACTCGGCTGGCGCTTATGGAACATCGGACCCTGTCCCGGCGGCGTTTGCGGGGCGGTTTGGCCCTCGAAGCCGTACCGGCTGCACATCTGCTCGATACGTCCGATGTGGATGACCGGCATGCCCTTGCGGGCCATGACGGTCATCGCCCCGGGCACGTGGAATCTCATGCCCCACACGGACTTGTTCAGTCCCGGTCTTATCGCCCTCAGATTCACCCTGGCGCCTATCGAACCCATCCCTCCGCCGACGTTGACGTACGCCTTGATGGTCTTTTTACCGGCCCGGCCGTAATATGTCTCCAGGCGGCGCGATACCTGTTTGGTGAGGTTCGGTTCGGCGAGTTTTTCCGCGCCGCTGCGTTCGATGGCCTGTTCGGCAAGTTTCCTTCCCCGTTTGCTCAGCCCGCCGCCGATGTCCGAGTCGCCGCCCAGCGAGGCCGACACGCTGGAAAATGTGAACACGTCGTTTTCGCGCAGGGCTTTTTCCATGTCCAGCCAGGTGAATTCCGGTATGTTCGCGCCGTACATGCTGGAGGAGACCGACGTGATGATGATGGGCTCGAGGCCCATCGCATCGGCCGCCGACATCACCGCCAGGTTCGCCCCGGGAAGCGAGCCCGTCCACGCCACCGCTATCACGTCGCCGCGCCCAAGGTCGGCGTCGCGAAATATCTTCACTACCAGGGCCGCGAAATTCGGGTCGGTGGTTATCTGCTTGGACTCCAGCGCCCCGTGGACGTGGGTTATGGAACTCACTGCCGAGCCGATCAGACCGGTTCGGCGCGGGTCGGTTTGGGGATCAATTTCGCCGACGGTTCGCCGGTAGGCGCGGGCGACGACCTCTATGCCCTGCTGCATTTTGGTCACCGCGGCCTGTTTGAGTTTGATATCTGGCTGGGGCCTGTTTGTCCTGATAAGCTCCGCCGCCGCAAGCGCGCACAGCGACGCCGCCGCGTAGGCGATCAGAACCAGTTTCGCCTTGAGGGTCTTTATCCACTTCACGCCAGCATCCCCCATCCGATCAGCAGCATCAGCACCAGTCGTATCATCACCGCTGCGGCAAGTCCCGCCGATAACGTCTCGATAACGCCCTGGCGCGCCATCCACACGGCTATCAGTCCGGGAATAATGTATCCGATGACGTCCAGTGCCTGCGACATCGCCGGCAGGTAGGTGGCTATGGTCCCGCAGATGAGATACCGTACCATGAATCCCACCAGAATCATCGCGGCGGTCCGTCGCCGCCCGTATATCAGCATGTATCGCGCGGCCAGTTGAACCACGGCGTAGGTGACCAGCGCGCAGAATATCGTCGTCGCCACCCGCCCGGGATATTGTATCTCCATGGCGAGGTAGCCAGGCACGATCATGCCGCCGGCGGCCAGCCCGATCGTCTCGGAAAAGATCACGCTGAGAAACAGTCCCAGTCCAAGCGACGCCTCAAGCATTCCGGTCACCCGCCCTTGTAAAAATCAGCGACAGTTCCTGTCCGGTCCCTTTTATGTTGCCCACGGCGAAAATCAGCGTGGTTTTATCCACCGCCCCGGCGAGAAAATCAAATACCTGCTCGGCGGCGGCGTTTTCCATACGGATTATGCGACTTTCCTTCGCGCCCGCCACCGTCGCAGCCCGCACCGCCGGGCGGATCATCTGACCGGTGAAAACGTAAATATTCGCATCCATGTGTTGTGCCATTATCCGGCCCAGTTGCCGCGAACGGTCTATCCGGTCGGATCGGCAGTTAAGGACTAAGATTTTCTTCTCGGCCGCCGCAAAGCGCTCCCCGAGAATGTTCCACAGAATAACGGTGGAATCCGGGTCATTGGCGGCGAAGGCGTCCACGAATATCCATTTTCCGCCCGGGGCTTGGCCCCGCAGCACCTTAAGCGCGCCCACGTCGGGCCTGGCGCGATACATGCCTTCCAGCGCTTCTTGCCTTTCGACGCCGGCGGCGAGGCAGGCGGCCAGGGCCAGGGCGACGTTTTCGGCATGTTCGAGATAATTGAACTTCGAGAGGATGTTTTCGTCGATTTCGGCCACCTCGCTGTCGGTCACCAGGACGAGTTGTGAGTTCTTCTTTCGGCACTGGCGGGCGAAGACTTCGTCGAAGTGCCCGCTGCGGGCCACCAGCGTGCCGTTTTGCGGGGTGACCGACGCCAGCGCCTCGGCAATGTCGCGCACCGTGGGTCCCATGACGTCAAAGTGGTCGGCGCGGACGTTGGTTATCACGGCTATGTGCGCCTTTACTATCAACCGTTCGCAGATTCGCTGAAGGAGCGGGTCCAGAGCCATGCACTCGACCACCACGCCCCGCGCCCTTCGGCGGCGGGCGATGCGAAACACGCGCAACTGTTCGATTATCCTCGGCTGCCCCATGCGCACGATGGGCTCCTCCGTGCCGTCCTCGAATATCAACCGGGCCGCCGAACCGGTCGTCTTTGCCAGCGTGGGCATACTCAAACCAAGAGCCGCGCCTATCAGGCGCGTGACCGACGACTTGCCCCTGGTGCCGTTAACGTGAACGCGCAGGGCGACGGCGCGGCGATTGGCCGCGTGAAACAAGTACTCAACACCCAGAACGACGAAAAACGCCGCATTCAGAGCCATCAGGATATAGATCATTTAGCGAACACTCCGCATTACCGGCGGGTACGACCGCACGCGACCGGTACTGATTATTACGCTTGTCCGGGCGGACCGGTAAAAGATTATCCGGAAATTCACGTTATAGTTCGAGGGGGTGTTTACGCCTTCGAAAAATACCGACACAAATTGACTTTAGGCAAATTATAAGTTAAAGAGTGTTTCCGCTGACCGGTAAAAAGGCGACATGAAATGGGCAGAAAAAGGAAATATTCCCTGAACTGGACGGTATGGCAGGACATGCTGGCCCGGCATCGTGACCGGGCCGGGGACGACCCGCCCGAGGAGAACCGCCTGGATGAGATTCTAAACAGGCCCTTTTACGCTGCTCCGGGCGTGCCCGCCGGGACCATCGCCAACACGTCGGTCACCGAAATTGACCTCACCCCGCGCGCGGTCAAGGGGCTGCGAAGATGCCGCGTGCGAACCATCGGGCAGCTGGTCAACACGCCGATCGCCTCGTTGCTGGGCGCCAGGGGCTTCGGGTGGACTTCCCTGAGGCACATCGAAAAGTCGTTGTGGGACCTGCTCTTCGAGGCGAACCGTTCGTCCATGGAGGTGGATTTTTCTTCGTTCAACCGCATGATCGAGAGTTTCGTGGGCTCGATTATCGAGCGCCCCCGGATGGCGGAAATAGTTCTTCGCCGCCTGGGCGGTGCGGGCAGGCGACCGGTTACGCTCTCCCGCCTGGGCGAGCAGTACGGCATCACGCGCGAGCGAGTCAGGCAGATCGCCAACCAGGGCTTCGAGATACTGCGCGTCCCCTCCAGGCGCCGCGCGCTGGACGCTTTCTGGCGTGAAGTGTGGCGGATTATAAGGGAGTCGGGACAGTCCTGTTCGCTGAGGATAATATCGAAAAAAATATCTGATCGCCTCGGTTGGGACCGCCAGCCGCCGATAGGGGCCCTTCGCCGGTTGATGCAGTTGCATCCGTGGTTGAGAATTGACGGGGACCGCAGGGTCAGCATCAGGATCAGGGGTAGCGACCGACAGGACAGCCCGGCGCCGGTCGCCTCGGGCAGCGCCGATTGACTTGACCGGCGCGATTGCCGCAGGGCTTGAATACGCACCGCGCCGACGCTAAAATAGTATCTCACAAAGAGGAAGGAATATGAGTGTAAGAGCAAGCGACCTTCGCAGAGGAATGGGGGTTCAGTACAACGGACAGGTGTGGGTGGTCTTCAGCGCCGAGCACGTGGCCAAGGGAAACAAGCGCTCTTACATGCAGGTCGAACTTAAGAACCCCACCAGCGAGCAGATCATCAAGGAGAGATTCCGCGTGGACGATTCGCTGGATGAAGCGTTCTTCGAGAAGAAGATGATGGAGTATCTCTACACAGACTCGGCCGGTCACGTTGTAATGGACACCGAAAACTTCGAGCAGATGCACCTGCCGGAGGATCTCGTCGGCGACAAATCGGTGTTCCTCAAGCCGAACATCCTGCTGGAAGTTGCATTCGTGGAGGGTCAGCCCGTCTCGGTGGAACTGCCCAACACCGTGGAACTTGAGGTGGTAGACACGCTCCCGCAGATAAAGGGCGCCACGGCCACTAACCAGCTCAAGGACGCCGAGTGCCGGGGCGGCGCAAAGGTCAAGGTCCCGCCCTTCGTCGAAAACGGCACCGTCATTAAAGTCGACACACGCAGCGGGGAATACATCAGCCGGGCGTGACGCCGCGAAGCGGCGTCAGTATGTCTCCGCGTGTGGAACATCCCTATCGGGAGAACCTGCACGCCTTATTCTTTAACCAGTCAACGAATCAACAATTTCGGCCATTGCGTATTTACCCGAATGCGTCTAATCTGTTGTCATCATGGACGGGGTCGCTGACAGCCCGGAATTTTCGATAGTCGTTCCCGTTTGCGACGAGATCGACGTGCTGGATGACCTGCGCGTGGGGATTACCGAACTTATCGACTCTCTGGACGCCCCGGCGGAGGTCGTCTTAGTGGACGACGGGAGCACCGACGGCAGCTACGAGGCGATAGTGGACATCTGCCGCCGCGACCCGCGTTTTTGCGCGCTTCGTTTGAGTCGCAACTTCGGTCAGCAGATAGCGATAACCGCCGGTCTGGACCATTGCCGCGGCCGGGCCGTGATCGTCATGGACGCCGACCTCCAGGACCCGCCCGAGTTGGTGCCCGAGATGATCGCAAAGTGGCGCCAGGGCTACCAGGTGGTCTACGCCCGTCGCCGGCAGCGATGCGGCGAGGGCGTATTCAAGCGCGCCTCGGCGTGGATGTTTTACCGCCTGATAGGGTGGCTGGCGCGGATTGACATCCCACCGGACACGGGGCAGTTCCGCCTGATCGACCGCAGCGTGGTTAAAGCTATCAGGAACATGCCCGAAAGGAACCGGTTCCTCCAGGGCATGTTCGCCTGGGCCGGGTTCTCCCAGACGCCGGTCGATTTCGACAGGCCCCGGCGCACGCGGGGCAAGACCAAGTATTCGCTTCGGCAGATGTGCCGCATCGCCGTGGACGGTGTGTTGAGTTTTTCGGCCAAGCCGCTGCGGGTGGCGCTGCACTTCGGGCTGCTCGTGGCAGGCGTCTCTTTTGTCTACGGCATGGTCGCCATCGTGCTGAAGATCGGCCCGTTCCAGACCAAGCCGGGCTGGGCCTCCATCATGGTGGTGCTGACATTCCTGGGCGGCGTGCAACTGGCGTTCCTTGGAATGCTGGGCGAGTACCTGGCCAGGGTGTTCGACGAGGTTCGCCGCCGGCCTTTGTATTTCATCGCCGCACGTCACGGCTTCGACGACGAAACGCAAAAGGACCGGGACGAATCCGCACCGCCCCGCGCCGATCAGGGCGGCGGCGATTAGTTCGCATGAAATTATTTACCATGAGTGAGAATTCCGCAACGACACATGAATTTCGGGGATGAACAAAACCGACAGAGGCAGCGACGTGTTCGATTGTTTTTGTACGCGCTGGGCGCCGCAGCGATGTTGGCTATGGCGGCGCTTACCCGCACAGAAATGCTCACCGACTGGGACTCCTGGGAATACGCGTCGCTGGCGGTCGCCGGCAAGCCCAGCGACCTGTGCCTCCGCCGATGGTGGTTCATATTCTTTATGCGAGGTTCCTGGCTGGCGGGAAAAACCTTCGGTGTTCCCCTGGAGTATTGCTACGTGCCGATGCAGATCGCCGTGTCGCTGGTCTCGGCCGGGGCCGTCGTTGCCGTGATGCACCTGGCATACATGATGAGCCGGCGCGCGGGCGTGTCCGCTATGTCGGGGCTTATGCTGCTGGCCTCGCCGGTGATAGCTGTTTACTGTTCTTCCGTGATGACCGAGTTGCCCACTGTGCTGTTTTTGGCGCTTGCGTTTATCGGATGGGAATTATCCGTACGTCGATCGCGACGGGGAGCAAATCACGGCCTGCTGTGGGCCGGGGCGGGTGGTTTGGCGTTCGGCGTGGCGGTCATACATCGCGAACCGGTACTGCTCATGTGCGCCTGGCCCGTGGTATCCTGCTTTATCGACCGCCCCGCCGGTCGCCGGCGCCGATTGGCTTTGGCGGCGGTCGGTGCACTTTTCACTGTCGCCATAGGCGTGGGCATGGCATGGAAGACCAGCGGCGTCGACCCGTGGACTTCTCTTCAAAATTACGCCGCCTACATGAACAAGGAGAGAGAGACCTTCGGCGGGCGATATTTGGGAAATATCCTTTTTTTGTTCTCGCATTTCGCCGTGGCCGGGCCCCTGATATCAATCGCGCTTGTGCTGTATGGTATTCGTTACGCTTTTATAAGGAACAATAGCGAGACCGATCGTGAGCGTGAAAATTCGCTTCGCCGATTCAAATGGTTGGGCGTGAGTTTGATTCCCTATTTCGTCGTTACGTGGTACAATCCTGATTTGATATTCAATTTTCGGTTAATGATACCGGCGGTTGCAGTGTTTGCCCCGGTGGGGGGCGGCGCTTTGGAGGCGAGCTTCGCATGGTTGGGTCGCCGTTTGAATCTCAATATATGCGCGGGTATCGCATTGGCGGCGGCCTTTTCCGTGTGCCTTGCGGGATTGATCTTATGGATGAGTTATTATCATTACTTCCAATGGCATTTTGCCTCCGCCAGGCACCTGGGGGGGATTTACAGGGTGCTGAAGAACCTTCCGCGAAATTCAATGGTTATACCGGGTCCGGGTACGCCCGTGGCCATTTACATCAGGCGGACCGGCATTCGCGGCGACCTGCATAATTTTAAGACCGGATTTGGATGGTCCGGCGAGATGCTGGCGTGGAACGTGCGAAAGCATTTGTCGTGCGGGAGGCGTTGCTTCGTGAACGCCAACAAGTTCGGGTGGGTTAGACCTTCCGGACCGAACAGCGACCACGAATGGCGGGCGCTGAACGAGATGATCCGGCAGTGCGAAGTGCGTCCCGCTCCGCCGCCTTTTGTGGAATTACGGTTGCGGCGTAAGGATTCCCCGGACCCCGCGGCGACGGGGCCGGGATGAACCGTTGGTATTGTTGCCCGTCCGTTTATGTTTGTCGGCGGCGTATGGGTTTTTTATTTCGTTGATCGCCCGCGTGCCCAGGCGGGCGGAAAGAGACAGAACGCCACGATAAACAGCCCGGTCGCCATTGCGAACAGTCCCAGGCGGGTGGGGCGGTGAGAGAGTTTGTCCGCCAGTTGAATCAGTCGCGGCGACGGCGGGTCGGGGCGCGGCGATTTTGTGGGCCTGACCACGCCCGGCGGGTCCGAGGGCGGATTGCCAGCGTCGAGCACCACCACCTCGTTTTCGGGAAGCTCCCGCAGGTAACTCATCGCCAGGCGCTCGTTTAGCACGCGGTCCTGGGGAAGTGCGGATATGAGCCGATCGTTGGCGGCTATGAGTTTCTCGGTCTCGGCGATTTCCGCCCGGATGCAGTCGCGCCGGTGCCGCGCCAGCATCAGGTCCGCCCAGGCGGGCACCAGAACGAGACCGGTCACTATCCCCACGCCCAGCAACGACAGAATGCAAAAGCCCATCACGTCGCAGACGACGCCGAGGGCGGAGTAATTATCCTTTTGTCCACGTGGAGGCGCCATAGACTCCCTTCTGGCCAAGTTTTTCCTCTATCCGCAGCAATTGGTTATACTTGCAGACGCGGTCGGTCCTGCTGGCAGAGCCGGTCTTTATCTGCCCGGTGTTCTTGGCCACCGTCAGGTCGGCGATGGTGGTGTCCTCGGTCTCCCCGGAGCGGTGGGAGATAACGGCGGTCCACCCGTTGTCCATCGCCAGGTCAATCGCCGAAACCGTCTCGCTCAAAGTGCCTATCTGGTTGAGTTTTATCAGGATGCTGTTGGCCACGTCCTCGTCCAGGCCGCGCCGCAGGAACTTGAGATTGGTGACGAAAACGTCGTCGCCGACCAGTTGAATCTTCTCGCCCAGGCGCCGGTTGAGTTTGCCCCAGCCGTCCCAGTCATTCTCGCCGAGTGCGTCCTCTATGCTGCGGATGGGGTACTTGTCCACCCACCCGGCCCAGATGTCTATCATCTCCTCGGACGTGGCGATGCGGTCCGGGTCGGACTTGAAGAAGCAGTATCCCTGCCTGTCTTTTTCCTGTGCGGCGCCGGCAAGTTCGCTGGCGGCGGGATCAAGGGCTATCCATAATTCTTTTCCCGGCGTGTATCCGGCATTTTCGATGGCGCGGCAGATGAGTTCCGGCGCCTCGTCGTTGGACTTAAGCGACGGCGCGTATCCGCCCTCGTCGCCCACCGAGGTGGAGTAGCCCTTGTCCTTCAGCACGCCCTTCAGCGCGTGGAAGACCTCCGCGCCCATCCGCAGGCCCTCGCTGAAGGTCTTTGCGCCCCACGGCTGGACCATGAATTCCTGGAAGTCCACCGTTCCGTCGGCGTGCTTTCCGCCGTTGAGGATGTTCATCATCGGAACCGGAAGGGTGACGCCCTCTGCCGAGAGGTATTCGAACAGCCACTTGCCCTGCGAGTTTGCAGCCGCACGCGCCGCCGCCAGAGAGACGCCCAGGATGGCGTTGGCGCCGAAGTTGCCCTTGTTGTCGGTTCCGTCGGCGGCGATCATCGCCTCGTCCAGGGCCTTCTGGTCGCGCGCATCCATGCCGACGGCGACCTCGGCGAGTTCCTTGTTCACGTGTCCCACGGCCCGGGTCACGCCCTTTCCGAGATAGACGTTCTTATCGCCGTCGCGCAGTTCGACGGCCTCGTTCTCGCCGGTGCTGGCGCCGGAGGGCGCCGCCGCCCGCCCGAGCGTTCCATCTTCCAGAACCACCTCGACCTCCACCGTCGGATTTCCGCGGGAGTCGAGTATCTGCCTTCCGTGAACCTGCTTTATCTTCGTTGACATAGACTTCTTTCCTTTTTTATCGGAGGTTGCGTTGGAATTTACTTAACCATTCCGGCCGAATGCCGAGGCGGTATTATTGCCGAATGCTCTAAGACATTCAAGATGACGTAAGGAAAAGAGATGGAAGGTGAAAGGTTGAAGGGGGAAGAATTGCTGATTTCGAATTTCGGAATTCGGATTAGTCCGGGATTTGAAAATTTCGTATTTGTTTCGGACTTGTCCGCCGTAGGCGGATTTAGTATTTAGAATTTCGCACGAGTGTCCCATCATAAGTCGAATAATGACAACTGGATAGAATTTGGCTGATTTTCCGTATTGTAATCGATTTGCGTAAGTGCCTGTAAAATAGGAATTTTCTCGAACAGGCTGAGACTTAAAATCTGTGAGCTATTTGCTTTGTAAGGATTTTTGCGGGGCTGTGGTGGTTGAAGGACACG
>CAYZPY010000009.1:0-34503 GCA_964480425.1 uncultured Planctomycetaceae bacterium | reverse complement strand
CCGTGTCCTTCAACCACCACAGCCCCGCAAAAATCCTTACAAAGCAAATAGCTCCCCGATGCAATAAATCCTGTCCCGCCGCCCGATTTTTATTACAATGGACCACGAGGACATGAATAAGTCGTTGTGGATAATTTCTTTTGCGGCCTTAATCGCCGCGACGTGTCCGGCCATGGGTGCGGATTTGCTCGTCGAGGCCGAGGCGTTCGACGATCGCGGCGGGTGGAAACTCGACACCCAGTTCATCGAACAGATGGGCTCGCCGCACCTTCTGGCCCACGGGCTTGGCAGGCCGGTTCGTGACGCCACTACCACTGTGACGTTTCCGGCAACCGGCGAGTACCGCCTGTGGGTGCGCACGATGGACTGGGTCGCGCGGTGGAAGGCGCCCGGCGCGCCCGGGCGATTCCAACTGCTTATCGACGACAAGGCCTTGGATGAAACATTCGGCGACAGGGGCGCCAAGTGGCGCTGGCAAGACGGGGGGACCGTCGAAATAACGAACAAAAAGGTCAAACTAGCGCTGCACGACCTGACGGGCTTCGACGGGCGGTGCGACGCGATTTATTTCAGCACCGACGCCGACTCACCGCCGCCCGACGACGGTAAGATTCTTCCCGCCTGGCGGCGCGAGGCGCTGGGACTGGCCGAGAAACCGCAGGACAAAGGACCTTACGATCTTGTGGTCATCGGCGGGGGATACGCCGGAACGTGCGCCGCCATCGGCGCCACCCGACGCGGATGCTCCGTGGCGCTGATACAAAATCGCCCCGTTCTGGGCGGCAACGGTTCGGGCGAGGTCCGCGTATCGGCGGGAGGAAAGACCCGACTGGGCAAGTACCCCAAACTCGGGTCCATCGTCGAAGAGATCACCGACAACACGAGAAACGCGCGCCCCGCCGAGGAGTACCTCGACCAGAAGCGCCTGCGGATAGTCCGCGCCGAAAAGAACATCGACCTGTTCCTGAACCACCACGCCTACGCCGTGGAGACCGAGGACAATCGCATCGTCGCGGTGGTCGCGCTGGATACGCGCACCAGCCGGCGCAGGAGGTTCACCGCTGCGCTCTTCGCCGACTGCACCGGGCACGGGACCATAGGGCACCAGGCCGGCGCGGATGAGGACATCACCGAGACCGGACACATGGGCGCAAGCAACATGTGGGCGTGGCGAACTTTCGACGGCCCGCGGAAATTCCCCAAAACGCCGTGGGCGCTCGACCTTCAGATGGGCGATTTTCCGTATCCCAAAGGCGGTGTGGGCGAATGGTTCTGGGAGAGCGGCTTCGACAGGCACCCGATAAACGACATGGAGTACACCCGCGATTGGAACCTCCGCGCGGTGTTCGGGGCCTGGAACGCCATGAAGAACAGGGGCGGCGCCGAGAAGCACCGCAACGCGGCGCTGGTGTGGGTGTCGTTCATCGCGGGCCCGCGCGAGAGCCGGCGGCTGCTTGGCGACGTCGTGCTGGACAAGGACGACATCCTTAAAAACCGCCGATATCCCGACGGATGCGTGCCCACCACGTGGAGCATAGACCTGCATTACCCCAAAAAGAAGTACGCGAAAAAATACCCCCACGACCCGTTCATCTCCGAGGCGCGCTACCAGGCGCAACACCTGCGAAAGAAGCCCTACCACGTGCCGTACCGCTGCTTCTACAGCCGGAACATCGAGAATCTTTTCATGGCCGGGCGCGACATCTCCGTCACGCACGAGGCGCTGGGGACCGTGCGCGTGATGAAAACCTGCGGCATGATGGGCGAGGTGGTCGGCATGGCCGCCGCCGTCTGCAAAAAGTACGACACCACGCCCCGCGGCGTTTATCGCCGACACCTGGAGGAACTGAAGCGCATGATGTCAGCCGAACCGCCGGGCCCGACGCGCAGCGCCGAAACCGGTCCGGCGTCAAAATAGAACGAGCCCCGATACGTCGGGGCTCGCGGAATTGGCGACCTTTGGATTTTAAGCGCGCTTTCTTCCGGGCGGCGCCACGGCGCCGCCGGCGGGGATAATATTGAAAGGATTATTTTATTTTTGATTCTGTAGAAAGAGCGCGTCGCGGGGCGCCAGTTTGACCGGTTCGGTTACGGGTTGTCCGTTGTTGTGTTTGGGGTCCTGGGACTTTCGGCCTGGTATTCGTCGGAACTTCAGGCCGGGGTAAAGTTCGGCCAGGTCGAACGTGTAGGGGTGTGGCGAGGCGTTTGCGATGACCAGCCCGTTTTCGAACCGACGGGTCAGTGCGTGGGGGTGCGAATAGACCTTCAGGGAGGATATCCACACCGGCTCGTGGCTTTCGACGGTGATTTCGAGGTCGATTTTCTCGGCCGAAGCATTTGGATAATAAAAGTGCGAGACGAAATCCTCGTTATTGACCCACGTGGTCTGGATATCGGGGCGTCGGCGCTGGTCGTCGTCCTGGGGATAGGGCGACACGCGCACGGACATCAGGCGCGATTCGCACGGGGGGTAATCGGCGGGCGGGCGGCACCGCGCCGTGACGACCACCATCGCCTGGCCGGCCTCGGCGGGAACGTCCGGAATTGTGACGCGGCAGTCGCCGTCGTCGGCAGCAATCTTAATACTCCCCTTTCCGGCGCTTAAGTGCGTCCCCTCGGCGGGGCGAAGGCGCTTGGCGTCCGTAACGTCGAGCACAAAGGTCGGTTCGGTTTCGCATGCCAGGCGGCGCGTCTTCTCGACCGGCGCGCCAAGCCAGCAGATGCGGTTCATCTTCCCGCCGATGAGTTCGTCGTAATACTCGAAGTCGGGCCTCAGCCGCCAGTTGCTGCGGTATGCGTAGACGCAGTCGGTCAACACCGTCGCGGCGATGTTCACCCGCTGGTACGACAGCGGAAGGTCCGGATGGATAAGGGCGTTGTTGAAGGTGAACCTCGGCTTTGCCGAGAACGCCGCGGCGTATCTCAGGCGGTTCATGCCGCCGGTGAACCGCTTGAACTGGACGTCGTTTCGCACCGGCCAGTGCTCCGACTCGATGCCGTTGAGCACCCCGAAGGTGCTCTGCTTGTCGGTCTCCTCGCCGTCTGAGGTGATGATGAAATCGTCGCCCATCCGCTCGCGCAGGCGCACCAGGAACCGCGTCGAGCCGATGCCGTAAAGATTGTGCCCGTCTTTGTCGAAGCCGTTGGCCTGCGGGCCGTCGTCCTTGCCGTCGGCGTCCAGGTCCACAGGTCGGGTGACGTAATACCGCAGGTGGTCCCATAACACGTCGAAGGCGATGCCGTCGGCGAATTCCATCCGCCCCCCGCGGGCGAACTGCTCGAAGAAGTAGTCGATCAGGATATCGCTGCAAGTTCTGCCTTTGGCGTCGCGTGGGCATACGACGGAGTAGTTGTACTGCCACAGCAGGTCTTCGCCGCCCCAGGGTCCGTCGGCCACGTGCGGGGCGGCGTACGCCTTGCCCGCCTCGAACGCCAGCGGGCGCGTGCCGTAGCAGCCGCGCTTGACCGTGAGCGTTGAGTTCTTCCTGTCTATGTCCAGCAGTTTGACCTGCTCGACGTGCGACCAGTCGGGTCTGCCGTCTTCGAGTCGCGCGATGCAGATGTCGTCGTTGGTCCGCCCGCCCCTGCCGGTGTTCAGCAGGAACAGCGACGTGTCGGCGACCTTGATTGTGTCGCGCCCCTCCAGCGCCCCGATGGCGCCCTCGACGACGCACCCGTTGTAGTAGAGCCAGTGCCCGGCGTACATCTTCGCCGCCAGGGCTGTGTTGGGGCTCACGCCGCAGCCGTTGAAGTGCGTCAGCATAATCCGGGCGGGATGCTCGCGCTTGAAGCGGCGGCAGTATTCAAGAGTCAGGTCGGAGTGTCCGGCGTAGAACTTGTCCTGTAGCGTGGCGATGTTGCCCAGGGCGCGGGATATCAATTTCGACCATTTTTCGTATTGCCGTTCGTGCGGCAGGAGGTTGTCGGAGTCGCGCAGTTCCATGAAGCGGAAGTTGACGACTTTGGGGTATTCGTCGCCGAACACCTTCAACCGTTCGACGTTGCGTTCCGGCTGACCGCCGGTCGCACAGCCCGCAGGTAAAACAAACACCAGCACCGCGATGATTTTTTTAAATGGATATTTTTTCACAGTCTCCTTCTCCCTTGATTAAACACCCTCGACGTCGGAGGCGTCGTGGCAGCGGACGAAGTGTCCGTCTTCGACTTCCCTCATGCGCGCCGGCGGCATCTGCTCGCCCCTGTCGGCGGGGCAGTCCTTGAACAGCATGCACCCGCAGGACGGGTTGGTCAGGTCCGGCGGGGACACGTCCAGCGTGATTCGCTTGATTCTGCGCTTCGGGTCGGGCACGGGCACGGCCGAGAGCAGCGCCCGCGTGTAGGGGTGCAGCGGGTTCTCGAACAGGCGCTGGGCGGCGGCCAGTTCGACCAGCCGGCCGAAATACATCACCGCTATGCGATCGGCGATCAGACGCACCACCGACAGGTCGTGGGAGATGAACAGGTACGAAAGGTCCATCTCCTCCTGAAGGTTCTGGAGCAGGTCCAGCACTCGCGCCTGGACCGACACGTCCAGCGCCGAGACGGGCTCGTCGGCCACCACGAACTTCGGGTTCAGCGCAAGGGCCCTTGCGATGCTGATTCGCTGGCGCTGACCCCCGCTGAATGCGTGGGGGAAGCGGACCATGTAATCCTCCCGCAGTCCAACGTGGACCAGCAGTCGGCGGACGATCTCGACTCGCTTCCTGCGGCTGCGCATGCCGTTGAGTCGAAGCGGCTCGGAGACGATGTCCTCCACCGTCATCCGCGGGTCCAGCGAGGAGTACGGGTCCTGGAAGATCATTCCCATGTGCCGACGTATGCGGCGCAGGTCTTTTTTGGACGCCCCGGCCACGTCCCACGCCTGCCCGTCGCTGCGGAAGATTATCTCCCCGGCGGTGGGCGCGTGCGCCCTGAGCAGGCAGTTGCCCACGGTGGTCTTTCCGCATCCGCTCTCGCCCACCAGCCCCAGGCACTCGCCCGGCGCCACGGCGAAACTCACATCGTCGACTGCCTTTAGTTGCGCGCGGGTCCGCCTGAGGAACCCGCGGGTAATGGGGAAATATTTCTTCAGGCCCGTCACCTGCATTATCGGCGCCGGACCCTCGTCGGCGCAATGTTCGACTCGCGCCGCGCGCGCGGGGTGAATGTCGCGCCGGGCGCTGCGCAGGTTGGGCGTGGCGGCAAGGAGCATTTTGGTGTAATCGTGCTGCGGGTCGGCGAATATCCGCTCCACGCCGCCGCGCTCGACTATCCGCCCGTTGTACATAACCACCACGTAATCGGCTATCTGGGCGATGACGGCCAGGTCGTGCGTTATGAACATTATCGACATGCCCCTGCGGGCCTTGATGTCGTTGAGCAGCTCCAGAATCTGCGCCTGGATGGTCACGTCCAGTGCGGTGGTGGGCTCGTCGGCGATGAGCAAATCGGGGTCGCACGAAAGCGCCATGGCGATCATGATCCGCTGGCGCAACCCGCCGCTCATCTCGTGCGGATAGGAGTTGAACCGCTCCTCTGCGCTCGGTATGCCCATCCGCTCCATCATTTCTATCGCCCGCCGCCGCGCCTGTGACTTCGTCAGGTCGGTGTGCAGCAGGATGACCTCGGTAATCTGCGCGCCGACCCTGTGCACCGGCGACAGCGAGGTCATCGGCTCCTGGAATATCATGGCGATGCGCTTCCCGCGGATTTTGCGAATGACTTCCCCGTAGGGGTCAAGATCGGTCAGTACCAGTTCTTCGTTGCCCTGCTTGTCGTGCAGGACGATCCGCCCTGCGGTGATTCTGCCCGGCTTGTCCAGCAGGCGGATGACGCTGAAGGCGGTGACGCTCTTTCCGCTTCCGCTCTCGCCGACCAGCCCGACGGTCTTTTGGTAGGGTATGACGATGTCGGCGCCGTCGACCGCGTCGACCACGCCCTCGTCGGTGAAGAACTGTGTCTTGAGGCCCTGGATTGTTATCAGCGGGGTATCCGTCATAATCACCTGGCGAACGGGTCGGCGGCGTCGCGCAGGCCGTCGCCCACGAAGTTGAAACTCGTTACCGCAAGTATCACGAACAGTCCTGGTATCAGCAGCCAAGGCTGGGTCGCCATTGTCCGCACGTGCTGCGCCTGGTGCAGCAGGGTTCCCCAGCTGACCGCCGGGGGCTTTATCCCCAGACCAAGGAAGCTGAGCGCCGTTTCGCCCAGGATCATGCCCGGAATGGCGAGGGTTATGCTGACGATAATGTGGCTCATCACCGAAGGAAGCAGATGGCGGGAGATTATCCATCGGTCGGAGCCGCTTGCCAGGCGGGCCGCCGTTACGAACTCCTGGCCGCGAAGTTGGAGCACCTTTCCGCGAACCTGCCTGCCCAGCCCGCACCAGCCGATGAGCGAAAGGATTATCGTGATGCCGAAATACACCTTTATGATGCCCCAATCGGCAGGAAGCGCCGCAGACAGCGCCATCCAGAACGGCAGCTTGGGTATCGCCACCAAAAACTCGATTATCCGCTGGATTATCATGTCTATCGCGCCGCCGTAGTATCCGGATATCCCACCCAGCACCACGCCCAGCACGAACGCCAACATCACGCCCACCAGACCGATGGACAGGGTTATCCGCCCGGCGTACCATATTCGCGAGAACAGGTCGCGCCCCAGTTTGTCCGAGCCGAACAGGAATATCGTTCCGGGACGCTCCAGGCCGTGCAAATCGGCGTCCACCCCGAACAGGTGCACGTCGGTGGTGAACAGCCCGAGGAACTCGTACTCGGTCCCGCGGGTGAAGAATTTTACGGGATACCTGCGCGACTTGTCGGCCTCGTAGGTGCGGTTGAAATTTTCCTCGTCGTGTCTGGCCTTGTATCCGTAAACGAAAGGGCGGCGGATGCCGCCGTCGTGGAAGATGCGGATTCTCTGAGGCGGGGCGTTGATGTATCGGGCGTGGCGGGTGTTCTTTCCGTAGGGGCACACGAATCCGCAGAAAATCGCGCACAGGTACATTATCGCCAGTATGACAACGCCCACCATCGCCAGGCGGTGCTTCCTGAACCGCCGCCACATCAACTGGCGATAGGTCGCCGTGGCGCGAAACTCCTCCGCGCCGGATTTTTGCTTGCCTTCAGCCATTATCAGTCCGCATGTTTGCGAATGTCCATTCCCGCTCGCTGCTTGTCCTTCATTTCACACACGTTGTTATTCATCTTTATCTCGCCTGTGCGCCGAAGCGTATTCTGGGGTCCGCCAAGGCCAGAAGTATGTCCGATACGAACATTCCCACGATGACCACGGCGCTGAGTATCAGCACGATGCTTCCTGCCAGGTACATGTCCTGCGCCATGAGCGACTCTCGCAGCAGCGGTCCCAGCGTGGGCAGGTTCAGCACGATGGCCACGATGGTCTGTCCGCTGACTATCATGGGCAGCATCACGCCGACGGTGCTTATCACCGGGTTGATCGCCACCCGCACGGGGTACTTGTAGATAACCGTCTGCTCGGGCAGACCCTTGGCGCGGGCGGTGGTCACGTAGAGTTTGCCCAACTCGTCCAGAAGGTTCCCGCGCATTATTCTTATAAGCCCGGCAGTGCTGGTTATCAGTATCACCAGCAGCGGAAGCATCAGGTGCTGAAGGAAATCGACCACCTTGGCGGCGCTGAGCGGCGCGCCGGAGTACCTGTCCGATACGATGCCCGCCACGTCCATGCCAAGGTACTCGAAGGCAAAGAACATAACTATCATCGCCAGAAGGAACCGCGGCACGGACATGCCAAGGAAACTGAACGCCATCGATATGTAATCGCCGATGGAGTACTGGTGCGTGGCCGAGTACACGCCCACGCATATCGCCACCACGTAGGTCAGCATCATGGAACTGATTCCGATAAGCAGCGTAAGGGGCAATCGCTCGGCCAGCAGTTCGGTGACGGTCTTTTCCCACTTGAACGACCGCCCGAAGTCGCCCCGCGTTACGATGCCCCTCATCCACGAGAGGTACTGAACGTGTATTTTCCTGTCGAGCCCGTAGGCGCGTTCCATCGCCTCGGCTTCGGAGTCGGAGACCCGCCGACCGTGCGCTTCGAGCTCGGCCACCTTGTGAGTCACAAAATTGCCCAGAGGAAGCTGGATTACCACGAATATCACCACCGACAGTATCAGCAGCGTGATAATCATGTAGGTCAGACGTTTGAGGCAGTATTTTATCATTCGTTATCCGGTTGATCGGTTAATCAGTTGACCGGTAAGAAAATAATAATTCAACGATTAACCGCTCGCCTGCGTCGGGTAAAATTCGCCGATTAACCGGTCAACTGACTCACGGCAGCGTCTCCGCTCTTCTTTTTTCGTCGTCGAAGAAGAACGCCTCGGGCGGGAGCGGACAGGTGTGGAAGTAATCCCACGCCACCGGCGCCTCTTTGGGGACGTTCCTCAAATGCCGGTTGACCACCACCAGTCGCGGCGACATCGCCACCGTCCCGATGCTCCACACGTTATGCGCCTGCGACCGGAGTATCTTCCTGCCCGCCTCGGCGCGCTTGTCGGGGTCCATGCTGGTCCGCATACGGTTGACGTAATCGAAGAGTTTCATAACTTCCGGCGGGGGCACCTCGCCCTCGGCACCTTTGCTGACCCTCCACTCGTACCACAGCGGACCCCAAAGCGTCGTCTTGTTCAAAGGCGCAAAGGCGTAGGGATGGATAAAAAACACCGGGTCGCACGCGCCGTTCAGGTGCCAGCAGCCCATGTCGTAACTGCCCTGGCCCATCCGGCTGTAAAGTATGCTCTGGTCCATCGTGTTGACTATCAGGCGAACCCCGATGCGCTGCCAGTAGTCGCGGACCAGTTCGTGAATGAGTTCCTTTTCCGTCCACTTGAGATTGTGGATCAGCACGATGTTCAAAGGCCTGCCGTCCGGCATAAGGCGGATGCCCTCGGAGTTGCGCTCCGTCAGGCCCATTTCGTCCAGAAGGCGGTTCGCCTCGGCGGGGTCGTAACGCACGTAGGCGTCAGCGAACTCCTCCTCGAAAATGGAACTGTATTTCTTGTTGGGCACCAGGGTGGTCTGGCACGGCACGGCCGCTCCGAAGTATACGGTGTCGTTAATCTCTTTGCGGTTTATCGCCAGCGAAAGGGCGATGCGGAAACGCCGATCGTTGTAGATTTTGCGCTTCACCTCGTCCGGCTGCTGGGTTTTGGGGTTTTTCACCGCCGTGAGGTTCAGGGCGTAGCGGCACATGTTGCCGAACGCGCCCGTCCAGACCAGAACCGTGTATCCGCCCCGATCGGCGAACTTGTCCAGCGCGGGCTTTTCACGCAGCGCCGCCGCCTCCAGCAGAAAATCCACGCCGCCGGTCATCAGTTTGAGTTTGCGGACCTCCACGTCGTCAACCACCACCGAGACGATCTTGTCGATGTAAGGCAGTTGCTGTCCGGCCGAATCCACCTTCCAGTAGTAGGGGTTCCTGCGCATGACCACGCGGTTGGTCTGGGACGATTCCTGGACGTAGGCGGCCATCACGGGGCAACCCTGCGCGCTCTTCATGCCGCACTTCCAGACGTTGTACTGCTTGAGTTTGAACAGTTCGACCCAACTGAAGACTTCCGCCTCGTCCATTTTTTTCCGGAGTTCGTCGGGGTCGGCGTAGTCGGCGTGGAACTGCTTCATGTAATGCTTGCAATCGTAGGAGCCCAGCCCCTGCAGGCCCATGGCGTGCGCCAGACGGTTGACGAACAGCGGAATCGGGCGGGGCGCCTTTATGCGGTAGGTTACCTCGTCCACCGCCTCGAATACCATCATCTCGTCGTCGACAATCATGTATTCCGGCGGCGTGGGGGTAAGTTCCTCGTTCCTGATGACGTCCTCGTACCAGAACATGATGTCCTCGGTGGTGAACGGATGCCCGTCGGACCACTTCAGACCCTTGCGCAGCGTAATGGTCAGCGTCTTTCCGCCCCGGGAGAACTCCCAGTCCCTGGCCAGGTGCGGCGCGATGGTCTTGTAATCGCGGTCAAGCGCCAGGATCCGAGCCGAGGAAAAGCCGTTGAAATAATGCATCGGCGTGCTGCTTCGCCCGATGTTCTTGAGCACGCCCCCGTACAGGCCCGGGCGCTCCACCGGGTGAACCACCAGGGGCTCCTCAGGCAGGCGCCGCTCGACGGGCGGAAGCAGACCGGCCTTGACTTTCTTTGCCAGCGTGGGAGATTCGCCATACCGGGGGAACTTGCGTGCGGTCTGCTTTTCGAAATCGCCCGGCGTCCGCCAGCAGCCCACGAACTCGCCGGCCCAGCCGGCGTGGTCAAGCCCGACGAACGGTGACCAGTCCCCCCCGCCGCGCGACGGCGTCAGCACCACGCCGGCAACGAATATCCCGACAATCAGGACAATCAGCACAACCACGGTAATCAAAACTACCTTGTTCATGGTCGCCTCGTTACTGGCCCGGCTGTTCTATCAGCACGTCCGGTCTGGCAATGTTCGTGGCCCCTCGCCGCTCGTACTCCTCGTAAACCGCACGGACGGTCGCCACGGCTTCTTTGCGCTTCGAGGCGTCCTGGTGACGCAAATCCCGCAGACCCTCGTACAGCGCCTGCTGTAACTGCTCCCAGTTGAGTTTGCTCATGTCGTTCATGTTTCGCGCCTCATCCTGCCTCACCGAACCGCCCGGCGGAGGTCGTCCAGCGCGCCGCGGGCAAGGCGAATCTGGTTCGCCACCCACTGGCGGTGATACGGGCAGGTCGTCGCCGGCGGGGGAGGCCAGCGACCGTCGGAGTTCATTGCGTTGGTCATGTGGAACCAGAACCGCTCGACAAGTTCACGATACTTATCGTCGCCCTCGGCGCGGGACTGGACCTCGTCCTTGTACTGGTTGCGCAGAATCGCCACCTGCGGGTCGAACCGACGGGCCTCAGGTGTGGACGACCACACGTCGGCGTAGGTGCGGTGCCAGGCGAATCCGTCCTCCACGAAGTAAGGTTGGTCCACCGGCTCTTTGTCGCACGCCTCGGAGAATGTGATCATATCACCCAGTTCGCACACGGCGTTGATCATCGCCTCCAGGCGCTCGCCCGCCTCGGGAACCGGCTTGAACGAGCGGGAATAGTCCCGGAAGTGCTTGACGTAATAGTATCCCGTCGTGCCGCAGTACTCGGCGTCGTCGGCCACGACTATCAGCGAACCCTCACCACCCGAGCCGGACCACTTCCTGACGTTGTCCATGTAGGCGTCGAGCGTCTCGCGACCGATGAAGTACCGGTTCGACATCAGCGCCAGGCGGTCCGAGCGGCACATTCCGTCCAGGCCCTCGGCCAAGTCTTTAAAAGGCCTGTGCAGCGCCGGGTCGTCGGCGTCAACGTCGTACGACGGTAAAAACGCGCCCTGGTAAATCCTGTGGCTGCGGTTGCGCTCCACCCAGCCGTACTCCTTGTCGTTGCATATCTTGTAGCCCTCGTAGTCCAGCGTGACGTGCCTGTAGCCAACTTCGGCGAAGGTCCTGGGCACGTAATGCCGCCACGTGCACTCGGGATTCCACGCCGAGATGGGGCGGAAGCCCAGAAACTCCTCGTACCGACGCATCGAAAATTCGTTCGACCACCGCCCGTCCTCGGCGGGTATGTTCGCCAGCACCGGGTGGGCGTACGGCGAGCCCATGAACTCGCACTGCCCCCGCTCGATGGCGTCCTTGAGTTTCTCCAGCACGTCCGGGGTTATCTTGGCGATGTGCTCGATGGTGAAGCCGGACGCCTCGAATACGTACTTCGCCTGCGGGCACTTCTCGGCGAACGTGTCGATTATCGTCTCGTACGACGCTCGGATGGTCCGCTCGAAGAAGTACGGCTCTAGAAATGCGTAATTCAGATTAGCGTGAAATATCGCGACGTAATCCATTCAATCGTGTTTCCTTGTCTTGTCAGTAAACGCGCCCGCCAGCCGAGGCCGACGACGCTTCTGTGGCCTGGTGCAAAGAGAGCAAAATAACCAAAGTACCTGTTTACATCATTTTCCGCACGGATTCAACCGATTACTCCCCCCGCGCCGCTTGACCGCAGCGCGCATGGCATGTAGTATTCCAAAAACCGCGTTCACCGACAACGGAGATCCGACAACCATGACTGAATCTGATTTTTACGTATCGCCGCAGGGCAACGACGAATGGTCAGGCCGGCTGGCCAAACCAAACGCCGACAAAACCGACGGGGCCTTCCGAACTCTCGCCCGCGCGCGGGACGCCGTGAGGGAATTCAAAAAAGACAACCCCCGCGACGTCACCGTCCTCATCCGCGGCGGGGAGTATCAATTGAGCGAGACGCTGGTGTTCGGCCTTGAGGATTCCGCCGCCCCCGGTCACGAAATCACCTACGCCGCCTACGGCGACGAGACGCCCGTGCTGACCTCGGCCGTGCAAATAACCGACTGGCGAAAACCCGACCACCCGCACGAACTGCTGCCCCCCCAGGCGCGAGAAAAAGTATTCGTCGCAGACGTGCCGCAGGGGCTTAACAAGTTCCACACCCTCTACGCCGCCGGGCGAATGATCCCCCGCGCCCGCTCGGCGCCGACCATGCCCACGCTCGAGCACGGTAAGGAACCGCCCGGCGACCCACGACGAACGCTGATGTTCCCCCAGGGGCTTATCCGCAACCGCCCCAATATTGACGACGTCGAGATAATCATCCTCCCCACCCACCGCTGGGTGATGAACATCCTGGCGCTGGAGTCGGTGGACGAGGAAAACCACATCGCCACCACCCGCCTGCCCGCCACTTACCCCATGGCCCGGACCACAAACTTCAAAGAAACCCTCTGGGTCGAAAACGCCCTGGAATACCTCGACCGACCCGCACGATGGGCGCTGGACTCGCACGCGCGCAAGGTGTACCTCTGGCCTGAGGGCGACGATCCGCCCGCCGCAGTGTCCGCGCCGGCGCTGCGGGAACTGGTCCGCGTCGAGGGCGACGTGGACGTCCAGGGCCCGGCCGACAAGCCCGCCTCGGGTATCAACTTCGTGGGCCTGACATTCACGTGCGGCGACCGCGACGTATGGCGCAGCGACGATCGCGGAATCCAGCACGACTGGGAAATGGAAGACAAGCCAAACGCGCTGCTCCGCTTCCGCGGTGCCCAAAACTGCTCCGTCAAACACTGCCGCTTCATCGACAGCGGCCAAAACGCCGTCCGCGCCGACCTGCACGCGCGCGACATAACCGTAACCGGATGCGAAATGGCGCGCCTCGGCGGCGCCGCCGTGATGTGCATCGGGTACGGACCGGGAACGAAAAACGTCAACGGTCAAAACACCATCACAAACAACCACGTCCACCACTGCGGGCTGCTGTTCTGGCACAGCCAGATGATCACCCTCTGGCAGAGCGGGGGCAACACCGTCGCACACAACTACATCCACCACGTGCCGCGAAAGGCGGTGTGCCTCTCGGGCGTGCGCCCGCAGTTCTTCAGGCCGGACCACCCCGAAATCCGCGAATGCCGACGCGGCATCCGTTGGCACGAAACCGGCGACGCGCACAAATGGGAGCAGATACTCCCCTTCCTGCACACCTGCGACAACACCGTCGAGTACAACGAAATCCACCACGCACTCCAGATGCTCGGCGACGGCTCGACCGTGAACGTCTCCGGCGCCGGGGAGGGAAACGTCATCCGGCGAAACTTCATCCACGACGTCAACAACACCCACGCCTCAGGCCTGATGAGGACCGACGACTTCCAGAAGGGCACCCTGTTCGAGGAGAACGTCCTGTTCCGCTCGCTGATTGGCGGAATCACGCTCAAGGGCGAAAACCACATCGTCAACAACTACTTCGTGGACGTCGGAAGCGACAGCAAAGACCTCATCCACACAAACGGCAAGTGGGGCACGCCCAGTGGCTGGCCTTTCGGGGCCGCTAAAATCGTCCGCAACATCTTCTTCTCGCTGGAGAAGGACCAGCACTTCTACTACCAACTCACCATCGAGCAGCTCGACGAGTTCGACCGGGCAGAAATCGACTACAACGTCTATTACACGCCCGCAGGCCAGGCCACCGCGGATATACCGCTGCTAAAGGCCCTGCGCCAACGAGGACACGACGAACACACTTACTACGGCGACCCCAAATTCGCAGACTGGAAAAACGCCGACTTCACGCTGGTCGACGATTCGCCCGCACTGAAACTGGGCATAAAACAAATCGACATATCGCCCGCCGGCCTCACCGACGACTTCCCCTTCCCCGTGAACCGGTGACAACGTCAGGCAGCATGGGCATCAGGCAACCGTAGGGCGAGTGGCCACACCAAACTCGGGTCGGCGGCGTGGGAACGCCGCCGCGCGCCATTCTCGGATAATCAACAAACCGCTCTCCCTACGTCCGAGTCCTGCGGTCTTACTTCCTTTTGCCCGGCCTGGATTTTTTATAGTCGTCGGGATTGACGCCGAGTTTCTGCGTTCGGTATCGCAGGATTCGCGCGGTGGTGCCCAACTCGCGGGCGGCGGCGGCAACGTTGCCGAACGTCCGCTTCAGCGCGTCGACGACGATGTCCCGCTCGAACAGCGCGACGCGCTCGGCAAGCGTTCCGAACCCGACCGTGTCGGAGAAATCCGATGTCTGGAGCGTCGGGGGGAGGTTGTGGCCGTGGATCACTCCGTCGGTGCTGAGCAGCACCGCGCGCTCAATGCAGTTCTCCAGCTCGCGCACGTTGCCGGGCCAATGGTATGCCATCATCATGTTGATGGCAGGGGTGGAGATGCGCCGGACGTCCTTGTGGAGTTTCTGCGTGTAACGCTCTACGAAGTGATCGGCCAGCAGGAGTATGTCGTCCTTGCGCTGCTTGAGCGGCGGCAGGTAGATGGGAAAGACGTTGACGCGGTAGTAGAGGTCCTGGCGGAACTCACCGGCGGCGACGGCCTCTTCGAGGTCCCTGTTGGTGGCGCATATTATCCGCACGTCGGCGCGTCGGGCCTGACTGGAACCCACCCGCTCGTAGGATTTTTCCTGGATGACGCGCAGCAGTTTGACCTGCGTTGCGGGGGGGAACTCGCCGATCTCGTCGAGGAACAGCGTTCCGCCGTCGGCCTGCTCGATCCGCCCCACGCGGTCCTTGATTGCGCCGGTGTAGGCGCCCTGGACGTGCCCGAACAGTTCGCTCTCCAGCAGCGACTCCTGCAGCGCGGCGCAGTTGATTTTGACGAAAGGTCCGCGTGCCCGCGGACCGGCATAGTGGATCGCGTGTGCGACCAGTTCCTTTCCGGTGCCGGTGTCCCCGCGGATGAGCACGGTCGTCTCGGATTGCGCCACGCGGTAGATGGAGCGATAGACCTCGCGCATGGCGTGGGAGTTGCCGATGATGTTCTCGGGGCGGAAGCGGTCCTCCAACTCCTGGCGGAGGCGGACGTTTTCCGCCTGGAGCGCCTCGCGTTCGGCGGCCTGCTGTCGCCGAACCTCCACGTCGTTGGCGATCATGCTGGCCACAATGCTCAGCACGCGAACGTCCTGGTCCAGCGAGACGGTTTCGTCGAAGACCCGATCGGCCGACAGCGCCCCGATGACCTCCTCGCCGCTGGATATCGGCACGCACACGAAACTGATTTCCTCCCGCGCCAGGTCCTTTCGCCTGTGGAGTTTGTCGAGGAACAAGGGCTCCTGTGAGATTCTGGGCACCGCGACGGGACTGCCCGTGGCGACCACCGTTCCAGTGACGCCCTCGCCCTTGCGGTACCTCACGGCGATCAAATCCTCGTCGGTCAGGTTGTGCGCCACCTCGATGAGCACCTCGTCGCCGCCGGGCTTGAGCAGCGAGATGGTTCCGCGGGTCATTCCGAGTCGGTCGTGCAGCACGTCGAGCACCTCGGCCAGAACCTGCCGCTGCCCCCCGCGGGAGGCGAGGATTCGGCTTATGGCGTAGAGCGCCTCGAGTTCGACCAGGTGCTTCTTCCTGCCCGCCTCGGCGCTTTTGAAGTCTTTGCTTGCGGTCTTGTCCATGGATAACTTCCTGACATCGGCTGCGAGTTTATAACACATATTTGTAGGAACATGCAAGTTAAATCACAATATTGTAAGCATATTATTAATAATCGCCTGCGTCCTGGTACACGTAAGCGGTTCATAAGCAGCGGCTTATAAAATTACACATTTAATGGCACAGTTTATGCATTTATTCGATGCCGTATCCGGGATGGTCCCGGTGCGGATAACGGAAAGGACGTGTCATGCGACGTAATATTATCGAGGGAAGTATACCAAAGGCCCGATCTACGGGCTGGAGACGAAGATTCATCAGGCCTGGGCTTTTCGCCGTCGCAGCCGTGCTGCTTGCAGGTCCGTCCCGCACGTTGGCATCCGAGTCGTCGGCGTCGGTCACCAGCGGACTGGACACCGTGTGGGTGCTGATGGGCGCGTTTCTGGTGTTCTTCATGCAGGCGGGTTTCGGCATGGTCGAGGCCGGCTTCATCCGGGCAAAAAACGCCTGCAACATACTCACCAAGAACTTCCTGGACTACTGCATCGCCAGCATCGTGTTTTTCCTGGTGGGATACGGATTCATGTTCGGCTCTGGAAACGGATTTATCGGGACTTCGGCGTTCGGCCTGTCCGACGCCGGCGGATGTCCGGAAAATCTTCCGCTGTGGGCGTTCTGGTTGTTCCAGGCGGCGTTCTGCGGAGCGGCGGCGACCATCGTCGCCGGCGCCATGGCCGAACGTATGAAGTTCCACGCCTACCTCATATACACGGTGGTCATTTCGGCGGTGGTGTATCCGATAATCGGTCACTGGGTATGGGGCGGCGGCTGGCTTGCGGAAATCGGTTTCGCCGACTTCGCCGGTTCGACGGTGGTTCACGCCACCGGCGGATGGGCCGGGTGCATCGGCGCGATACTGCTCGGTGCGCGCATCGGCAAGTTCAAGCCCGATCGCGTAGCCAACGTTATCCCCGCCCACAACATACCGCTGGCGTCAATCGGCGTGTTCATCCTGTGGTTCGGTTGGTTCGGGTTCAATCCCGGCTCGACGCTGGGCGTGGGCGACGGGTCGCTGATAGGTCTGGTGGCGATGAACACGAACCTCGCCGCCGCGGCCGGCGCGATAAGCGCGATGGTGACGGTCTGGCTGCGCTACGGAAAACCGGACCTTTCGATGACAATGAACGGCGCCCTGGCGGGCCTGGTCGCCATCACCGCCCCGTGCGCATTTGTAGCCCCGTGGTCGGCGATAATCATAGGCCTGTTTGGCGGGGTGATCGTGGTTTTCGGCGTGTCGTTTCTTGACCGGCTCGGCATTGACGATCCGGTGGGCGCGGTGCCGGTCCACGGTATGAACGGCATCTGGGGCACGCTTGCGGTCGGCCTGTTCGGCAGGGAGTCGCTTGGACTGGCGGGGGAGGGTCTGCTTTTCGGCGGGGGGCGGCAACTTGGCGTCCAGGCGCTGGGAGCGTTCGTCTCGGCTGGCTTTGCGTTCGCGGCGATGGGAACGGTCTTTTTGCTGATCAAGTACACGGTAGGCCTGCGCGTCGGTCGGGACGAGGAACTTCGCGGGCTGGACATCGGCGAGCACGGAATGGAGGCGTACGGCGGCTTCCAGATATTCTCGAACGTTTAATCGCCGCACAAGTTCGGCATCAACAACAGGATAAGGAAAACAACGATGAAACTGATAATCGCGTACATCCAGCCGGAAAAACTCAACGACGTCAAGCAGGCCCTTTACGCCGCCGAGGTTTACAAGGTCTCGGTGACCAACGCCATGGGCTGCGGCCAGCAGAAGGGATTCACCGAGACCTACCGCGGCGTGCAGATGGAAGTGAACCTGCTCAAGAAGGTGCGCCTGGAGATAGCGGTCAACGAGGGCTTCGTGGAGCCGACGATAGAGGCGATCGTCGGCGGCGCCCGCACCGGCAACATAGGCGACGGAAAGATATTCATCATCCCGCTAGAAAGGTGCATCCGCATCCGCACCGGCGAGGAAGGAAACCGGGCCATCGGTTGAGACGCCTCAAAGCAATACCACCAACGCACGGGAGAAAGCGAAAATGACAAATACGAACACGAGCAAAATACGAAGGACGATGAGATTGACCGTAACGCTGGCGGTGCTTCTGTCGGCGATTACGGTAAAGACCAAGGACGCCAGGGGTGACGCCGGCGGGAATACCTGGCTGACCTCGGCGCCGAGGTCTGAGGAATCCGCCCGTTCGACGGGCGTGTCCGTCGAGGCGGAACAAGACCACGGGTACGAAAAGCCCATACCGCTGACCTTCAGCATCGAGTACACGCTGACCAGCGATTACATCTTCCGCGGGATCAACTTCAGCGAATACTCCGGCGAGGGCACGGAGGCGTTGAATCACCAGATGTCAACGAGCGTGGAATACGACACGGGCGATTTCGGGGCGTTCGGTTTTTCGGTCTGGTTCGAGTGGTACGCCGACCAGGAGGTATTCACGCCCACCGAGTCCACCAACCTTCAGGAGGTGGACTACACGGTCTACTGGTCGTACGAGATTCCCGACACCCCGGTGACGGTGGAGTTCGGGTGGATCGACTACACCTTCCCGCCGCTGGCCGGCGACGCGCACGATACCAACGAGGTCTACGCGAAGGTGAGTTTCGATGACGGGTGCCTGTTTGGAACCGACGGGGCTGTGATCAATCCCTACGTTTACTACGGTCTGGACGTGGACGACGGGCAGCATGGCTCCTGTCTGGAGTTCGGCATCAGCCACGACTTCGTCCTGGCCGATTGCGAGGCGCTCAAGGCCACGCCGATTGTCAAGGATATCACCGTTACGCCATCGGCGGTTCTGACGGTGGACAATCGCTACCTGGACAAGTTCGACGTCCTTGGCGACGGCACCGAGCAGCAGGCCACACGACTTGGATATCTGCAATACGGCCTGGCGGTCAGTTACGACGTGTCGGCCGGTTTGAACATTCCCCCGCAGTACGGGGCGATCACGCTGTCGGGATTTATGAATTTCACTCAGGCGTTCCGCGACGACCTGCTAAACGACGAGTTCTGGGGCGGCGTCTCGCTCGGGTACGAATGGTAGCGGAAGCGAATAGAGCGGGATTACACGGATTAAGATTAAAACAATCAATCAAAATCCGTGAAATCCGATAATCGGTGTAACTTGTCCTACGTAGTTCCGCACCGGTTTTTTACGGTGCGACGCCAAGGATGAGCCCGCTGCTGCCTGTGGACAGACAAACTAATCGGCGCTACCAAAAATGAAGTTACCTGATTGTCATCCTACAAATGTGTAGCCGTTGTATGTCTATAATCACATTATTGTAATATTTTATACTGCGCCGATTTCCGTGCTTTTTTGCGTAAGTTGCGTATGTTAAGTGTCTTGTATGCGTTAGGTATTTTTGGCACGCATTATGCATCATAAAAAGGACAACAGGGCGGATGTATGCCCTGGCGGACGGCCGCCGGGCAAGGCCCTTACAACCCGGAACACAACAGGAGCATAAACATGACACCCAAGGACTTTTTCAAGTACGCAGAGGAAAACGGCGCCCGGATGGTCGACCTGAAATTCGTCGACATGCTGGGCACCTGGCAGCACTGCTCTCACCCCATAGAGACCTGGGACGAAGACACGTTCAGGGAGGGGATGGGCTTTGACGGCTCATCCATACGCGGCTGGCAGGACATTCACCAGTCGGACATGATCGCCATTCCCGACCCGGACACTGCGCAGATAGACCCGTTTTTCGCCAGGCCCACGGTGAGCGTTCTGGCCGACATAAAGGACCCGACCACGGGCGAGGACTACTCGCGCGACCCGCGTCACGTAACCCGGCGCGGGGAGCAGTACGTAAGGGAATCGGGACTGGCCGACACTGTATTCATCGGTCCCGAGCCGGAGTTCTTCATCTTCGACGAGGTTCGCTACGAGCAGAACCAGCATCGCGGCTTCTACGAGATAGACTCCGTCGAGGGCGCGTGGAACACCGCCCGGTTCGAAGAGCCGAACCTCGGGTACAAGCCGTCGTTCAAGGGCGGGTACTTTCCGGTGTGTCCTACGGACACCTACCACGACCTTCGCGGCGAGATGGTGGAGGAACTCCACAAGGTCGGCATAGTCGTCGAGGCGCACCATCACGAGGTCGCCACGGCGGGACAGTCCGAGATAGACATGAAGTTCGAGCCGCTGACGAAGATGGCCGACGCGTTCATGTGGTACAAGTACATCATCCGCAACGTCGCCCGACGCAACGGAAAGACGGTTACGTTCATGCCAAAGCCGGTCTTCGAGGACAACGGAAGCGGGATGCACACGCACTTTTCGCTGTGGAAGGACTCAAAGCCACTGTTCGCCGGGGACGGGTACGCGGGTCTCAGCGAGATGGCCCTGCACGCCATCGGTGGGGTACTGGCGCACGCCCCGGCGATACTGGCGTTTGCCGCCCCGACGACGAATTCGTACCGTCGGCTGGTGCCCGGCTTCGAGGCGCCGGTCAACCTGGTGTACTCGGCGAGGAACCGCTCGGCGGCTATTCGGATACCGATGTACTCGGCCAGTCCCAAGTCCAAGCGCATCGAGTTCCGCTGCCCGGACCCCACCGCCAACGGTTACCTGGCGTGGACGGCGATACTTATGGCGGCGGTCGACGGCATTAACAACAGGATAGACCCGGGCGACCCGCTGGACGTGGACATCTATGAACTGTCCGAAGAAGAACTGGCAAAGTACCCACACACGCCGGAGTCGCTGGCCGACGCCATAGACGCTCTCGAGGCCGACCACGACTTCCTCACCGTCGGAAAGGTGTTCAGCGATGACCTGGTCGAGGCGTGGATAAAATGGAAACGCACCGAGGAACTCAAACCGATGGCGCTTCGCCCACACCCCCACGAATTCCACATTTATTACGACAGTTGATCGGCAGAGACCTGCGGCAGGGTCGCCCCGTTGGACGGGGCGACCCTGCGCGCTGCGGGCTCCATATACGCGCGGTGCGAAACACCAATTGCAAAGTGCGCGGGAGCTTCTGTGTATGTAATAAGAAATACTTATAATGACAATTAATATATAAGTAACTATATTGTGCGGAAGTGTCCTAAAATGCATATGAGGAAGTAATTTATTAATCCGTGACGCGCGCGGAATAGATTCGTCCGCTGGAGCGGGCAGTGAGAAATTACAAGCACAAAAATCCGGGATTATACGATCCTGCGTTCGAGCACGACGCCTGCGGCATCGGCGCGGTGGTAAACACCAGCGGTCGTCGGGAGCATCGCATAATCGAACTTGGCAGGAAGGTTCTGCTGAATCTCCAGCATCGCGGCGCCGCCGGGGCGGACGAAACCACCGGCGACGGGGCGGGTATCTTGATGCAGATACCGCACGAGTTTTTCGCCCGCAGCGTGGGCGATGTAAAACTCCCCCCGCCCGGGCGGTACGGCGTGGCGATGGTGTTCCTTCCGCGCGACGATAAACTCCGAGACCGGTGCGAAAAAATCCTGGTCGCCTCGGCGGAGCATTACGGCGCGAAACTGCTCGCCTGGCGCGACGTGCCGTGCGACAACAGTTGCCTTGGCGAGATCGCCCGCGCCGCCGAGCCGGTCATCCGCCAGGCGTTCATCGACGGTTGCGGTCTTCAAGGCGAGGAACTGGAGCGGAAACTCTTCATGGCGCGGAAGCGCGCCGAGCGACTGGCGGGCGAGGAATTAGGCCCGTCGGGCGAGGATTTCTACGTCACCAGCATGTCGCAGGCGACGATCTGCTACAAGGGCATGTTCTTCGCCCCGCAACTGTTCGATTATTACCCGGACCTGGGCGCCGGGGAGGCGGTCTCTGCGCTGGCGGTGGTTCACCAGCGTTACAGCACCAACACGTTCCCGAACTGGCGGCTGGCCCAGCCCTTTCGGGTACTCGCCCACAACGGGGAGATAAACACGCTGTCAGGCAACATCAACCGGATGCGCGCCCGCCAGATGAGGATGTCCGGCGATCTTCTGGGCGAGGATTTGTCCGACATCAAACCGGTGCTGACCAGCGGCGCCAGCGACTCCGCCCAGTTCGACAACTGCCTGGAGTTGCTTCTCCGCGCCGGGCGGACGCTTCCGCACGCAATGATGATGATGATACCCGAGGCGTTCGGTCCGGCGTATCACATATCGACCGACAAGCGCGCGTTTTACGAGTATCACGCGGCGATAATGGAGCCGTGGGACGGGCCCGCGGCGATGGTATTCACCGACGGCCGACTGGTGGGCGGCACGCTTGATCGCAACGGGCTGAGACCCAGCCGGTACGTCGTCACCACCGACAGTCTGGTCGTTCTGGCCAGCGAGGCGGGCGTGATAGACTTTCCGCCCGAGCGCGTCCGCCAGAAAGGTCGCCTTCAGCCGGGCAAAATGTTCCTGGTGGACACCGGGGCGGGGAGGATCGTGGTCGACAACGAGATAAAGTCCAAGATCGCCCGCGCCAGACCATACCGCCGCTGGCTGGAGAACAACCGCATCGAACTTCGCGGGCTGTTCGACGCGTCGCGGTCCCAGCCCCCCGAGCCGGGCGAACTTACCCGCCGGATGCGCGCGTTCGGGTACACCGGCGAGGAGTTGTCGATGATCCTTGCGCCCATGGCGACCAACGGGCAGGAGCCGGTTGGCTCGATGGGCAACGACACGCCTCTGGCGGTGCTGTCGGACAGGCCGAAACTGCTGTTCGATTATTTCAAGCAGCGATTCGCCCAGGTGACCAATCCGCCCATCGACCCGCTGCGTGAGGGGCTGGTGATGTCGCTGATGACGTTCGTGGGCAAGCGACGGAACCTGCTGGAAGAGACGCCCGAACACTGCCGCCAGTTGAAACTGCCCCACCCGATCCTTACCAACGAAGACGTGGAGCGCCTGGAGGCGTCGGGTCTGAAGGACTACAAGGTCGCCACGATAGAGGCGCTGTTCGACGCCGGCGGAAACGATCCGGCCGGGTCGCTGCGTGTCGGCATAGACGAGATGCTCGGCGCCGCCGAGCGCGAAATCAAAAACGGCGCCTCGCTGCTGATAGTCAGCGACAGGGGCTTCGACGCCGCTCGCGCGCCGATACCGGCGCTGCTGGCGACCTCGGCGCTTCACCACGGGCTGCTGCGGCGCAACCTTCGCGGCGAGGCGGGAATCGTCATCTCTTCGGGCGAGCCGCGGGAGGTGATGCACTTTTGCCTGCTGCTTGGCTTCGGGGCAAACGCGGTGAACCCGTACCTGGCGCTGGATTTGCTCGGCCGGATGCAGCAGCGCGGCGACGTGCCCGACGACATCGCGCCCGAGCGCCTGGTGGACAATTACATTAACGCCGTCAAGAAGGGCCTGCTCAAGACCATGTCCAAGATGGGCATCTCGACGCTGAGGTCTTACCGCTCGGCGCAGGTGTTCGATTGCATCGGCATAAACCAGCGGGTGGTTGACGAGTACTTCACCGGCACGGTCCGGCGGATCGAGGGCGTCGGTCTGGAGCAGATCGCCGCCGAGGCGCTTCGCCGACACGCCTTGGCGCACGAGCCCGCACGAGCCGGGCGGACGGAACTGGAATTCGGCGGGGAGTACCACTACCGCGCCGACGGGGAGAATCACCTGTGGAATCCCACGTCGGTGGCGAACCTTCGCCGCGCCGTGCAAAACGACGACCCGGACGCCTACAACCGTTACGCCGAGAGCATAAACGACCAGTCCGGGGCGCTGTTGACGCTTCGCGGGCTGTTCGAGTTCGTCGGCGGCGAGCCGATCGACATAAGCCGGGTCGAGCCGGCCGAGCAGATCGTCAAACGCTTCTACACCGGAGCGATGTCGCACGGTTCGATATCGCCCGAGGCGCACGAGACGCTCGCGGTGGCGATGAACCGCCTGGGTACGTTCTCCAACACCGGCGAGGGCGGGGAGGACCCGCAAAGGTACAGAACGCGCGACGACGGCGATTCGTCCGACTGCGGCATCAAGCAGGTCGCCAGCGCCCGGTTCGGCGTGACGATGGATTACCTGTCGCACGCCAGGATGATTCAGATAAAGATGGCCCAGGGCGCCAAGCCGGGCGAGGGCGGGCAGTTGCCCGGGCACAAGGTCACCGTCGAGATCGCCCGCCTGCGCCACTCGACGCCGGGCGTTTCGCTGATATCGCCCCCGCCTCACCACGACATATACTCCATCGAGGATTTGGCGCAATTGATATACGACCTGAAGTGCGCCAATCCGGGCGTGGGCGTTTCGGTCAAGCTGGTGTCCGAGGTCGGCGTGGGTACGGTGGCGGCGGGCGTGGCCAAGGCCGGCGCCGACGAGGTGCTCATCTCCGGTCACGACGGCGGCACGGGCGCCAGCCCGCTGTCGAGCATCAAGCACGCCGGCGCACCGTGGGAGTTGGGACTGGCAGAGACCCAGCAGACGCTGGTGATGAACAACCTGCGCGACCGGATACTGGTGCAGGTCGACGGGCAGATGAAGACCGGGCGCGACGTGGTCATCGGCGCGCTGCTGGGTGCAGAGCGGTTCGGCTTCGGCACCGCGGCGCTGGTGTCGCTTGGCTGCGTGCTGGTGCGAAAGTGCCACCACGGCGCCTGCCCGGTGGGCATCGCCACCCAGCGGGAGGATTTGCGAAAGCGCTTCGCCGGAAAGCCCGAGTATCTCCAGCGGTTCATGATGTTCGTGGCCGAGGAAGTCCGCCGGATCATGGCTCGACTGGGCTTCAGCAGGTTCGACGAGATGGTGGGCAGGTGCGATCGCCTGAGCGTCAAAAAAGCGGTCGAGCACTTCAAGGCGCGCGGTCTGGACCTCAGCGCGATATTCGATTTACCCACCGACAGCGAAGAAAAAGCCGTGCGCTGCATCCGCCCCCAGCCCAATCGCCTGGAGGATCACACGGACTGGGAGATACTCGATAAGGTCGCCCCGGCGCTGGAAAAAGGCCGGCGTGTGCACCTTGATATGCCGATACGCAACGTCAACCGCGCGGCGGGCACGATACTTTCCAACCACATCGTCAAGCGGTACGGTCCGGCAGGCCTGTCCGACGGCGCCGTCGAAATAACTTTCCGCGGCTCGGCGGGTCAGAGTTTCGGGGCGTTTCTGGCCACGGGCGTAACGCTGCGGTTAATCGGCGAGGCCAACGATTATCTCGGCAAGGGCCTGTCGGGCGGGCGGATCATCGTGATAACGCCGCCGCAGGCCTCCTTCCGCGCGGAAGAAAACATCATCGTCGGCAACACGCTGCTTTACGGCGCCACCGGCGGGGAGGCGTTCGTCAACGGCGTTGCGGGCGAGCGGTTCGCCGTGCGCAACAGCGGCGCCACCGCGGTGGTCGAGGGCGTGGGGGATCACGGCTGCGAGTACATGACCGGCGGGCGGGTGGTGGTGCTGGGCGGCACGGGGCGGAACTTCGCCGCGGGCATGAGCGGGGGTGTGGCGTACGTGCTCGACGAGCACCAGATGTTCGACACGCTGTGCAATCTCGACATGGTCGACCTGGAAAACGTCCATCACGACGATGACGTCGAATTCCTTCACGCGATTATACAGAGGCACCGCCGGCTGACCGGCTCGTCCCAGGCCGAACGGATACTCGACAGTTGGGACGATTTCGTCGGCAGGTTCGTCAAGGTCATACCCATAGACTACCGCCGGGCTCTTGAGCGCCTCCGCGCCGCCGAGACACGACAGGGACAGTACACGCCCGCAACGGAGGAGGTGTACGGTGGCTAAGACGACGGGATTCATAGAGCACGCCCGCCAGGCGCCTTCGCGCCGCGCGCCCGAGGTGCGCAGAGGCGACTACTTCGAGGTCGCCCTTCCACTGTCGCCCCAGGAGATAAACCGCCAGGCGGCGCGGTGCATGGACTGCGGGATACCGTTCTGCCACGGGACGGGCTGCCCGCTGGCCAACAGGATACCGGAGTTCAACGACATGGTCTATCGCGGCAGGTGGCGCCAGGCGTGCGAAAACCTTCACTCGACGAACAATTTCCCGGAGTTCACCGGGCGTCTGTGCCCGGCGCCGTGCGAGGCGGCCTGCACGCTGAACATTGACGCCCAGCCGGTCACCATCGAGCACATCGAATATCAGATAGCCGAGCGCGCCTGGCGGGAGGGCTGGATACAGCCCCGCCCGTCCGAGAAAAAAACCGGAAAGAAAGTCGGCATAGTCGGTTCGGGACCGGCCGGCCTGGTCGCCGCTCAGCAACTCGCCCGCGCGGGGCACGAGGTGACGGTGTTCGAGAAGGACGATCGCATCGGCGGGCTTCTGCGTTACGGCATACCGGACTTCAAACTCAAAAAGCACGTCCTGGACCGCCGCCTGAAGCAACTGGGCGCCGAGGGCGTCAAGTTCCAGACGGACGTCACCGTGGGGCGGGACATATCGGCCAGGTACCTGCGCAAGATGTTCGATGCGGTGTGCCTGACGATGGGCGCCCACCAGCCACGCGACCTGGGCGTGCCCGGGCGCGGGCTGGAGAACGTCGCCTTCGCGATGGACTTCCTGGTCCAGCAGAACCGGCGCAACGCCGGGATTAATATAAACGGCCGGGAGGCGATCTCCGCCGGGGACAAAATCGTGGTCGTCATCGGCGGGGGCGACACCGGTAGCGACTGCGTGGGCACCGCCGTCCGCCAGGGCGCAAAGGAAGTCCACCAGTTCGAGATACTCCCCCGCCCCCCCCAGGGCGGCAATCCGCGGACGCCCTGGCCGATGTGGCCTGATATCCTGCGGACGTCAACCAGTCACGAGGAAGGTTGTCAGCGGCGCTGGTCGGTGGCGACAAAGTCGCTGTCCGGAATCGGCGTGCGAGTCAACGAGCTGCACGGCTGCGAGGTCGAATGGTCACAGGGCCCGCGCGGATGGCAGATGAAGGACGTCCCCGGAACGGAGTTTTCGATGAAGGTCGACCTGGTGATACTTGCGATGGGCTTTGTCCACGTGGTTCACGAGGGTCTTGTCGATGCGCTTGGCCTGGACCTCGACGAGCGTGGCAACATCGCCGCCCGGGATTACCACACCACCTGCCGGGGGATTTTCGCCGCCGGCGACGCCAGGCGAGGCGCCTCGCTGGTCGTCCGCGCCATCAACGAAGGCAGGCAAGTCGCAGAGGCGATAAATAATTGGTTGAATACGTAATCCCGGAGCAGTTTTCAGTTTTATTCGAGATAGAGCACCGCTCTCTGGTCGAGGGAGTTTGCGTTCAGTTTCAGCGCCGGCGAGTCGGGCAGGTCGTCGAAGTCTATCACGCGTACGGCTTTTGACCATTTCTCGGCCGAGGGCAGAAGTTCGGCCAGCTTGTTGGGGGCGGAGTCGAAAAAATCCTCGTTGAGGCGATTGCCCTGCTTATCGGGGAATATGGCCAGGTACAGTATGTCTCTCTCGACCAGGTCGGAGAAGTAGTGCGTACCCAGCGACACGTCGGGCACGAAGTCTTCGCGCATGGCGACTATTTCGCCCAGCACGTCCACGGTGCTTATGTCGCCGAAGGCGGCGGGTACGCCCAGCGACGCTGTGGTGGTGCCCCACCTGCCGGGTCCCAGCAGCAGCGTGGTTTTTTTGTCCGCCTTACCCAGGTGCGTAAGTCGTCCTATCAGTCGGGCCACGCTGTGTCGCTCGCCGATGGGCAGTTTTCCGTATACCGGCGGGGCGACGTATATGATTCTCTCCACGTCGAGGATGCGGCTTTGTCCTATGACCGCCCCGCGCGCGTCGAAGAGAAGTTTGTCGTGTTCTATGTCGTCGGGCGGGGCTACGATTCGCCCGCCGCCCTTGACCTGCAGCGGACGGCACTGGACAAGGTTGACCCTGTATGAATCGGCGGCGTGGAAATTCGCGGTGAACTCCACGTCCACGGGGTAATTGTACGCTTTGGCGAGCGTGGACAGCATGTCGCGCATATCTGGGGCGAAGTCCGTCTCGCCCAGCAGTTTCTCGAACGTCAGGACCATGTGTCCGCTGTCCTGCCCCTCCGCCGCCGAGGCGAAAAGACCCACGTCCATGCCTTCGCTGCGCCTCACGATATCTTCAAACTGCGCCGAGACGAGTTGGTTGGCATCAAGGTCGATCACGTCGACCTTTCGCTGTGCGTACTGTCGCGCCTGGTCGAAATTCGCCTCGGGGCGCTTCTGCGGCACGTTCAGCGCCACCACGCGGGTGTAATCGTCGTCGGCGCGGTTGACCGCCCTGGTCCCCAGACCGAACACGACGCGTATCATTCCCGCCGAGGCGTCTATGTCTTCGTTCCACACGTACGGATTGAACGAGAATCCCACCCCGGCTATCTGGGGGTAGAACAACCGGCCTCGGAATCCGCCCGATACGCGCTGGACCAGCAGCGCCATCTGCTCGTCCCTGTCCAGCAGGCCCCGCTCGGCGCGGTAGCGCAGGGCCTTTTCGCTCATTGTGCTGGCGTAGATGGTTCTCACCGCCGAGACGAAATCCTTCAGGCGCTTCTGGCGCGAGCCCTGGTTTGCGCAGAAGACGCTCTCGTACTTTCCGGCGAAGGCGTTTCCGAAGTTGTCCTCCAGCAGCGAGGACGACCGCACGATAATGGGCGACTGGCCGAAGTAATCCAGCATTTCGGCCAGTTGCGATGTGATGTAATCCGGGAACGAGCCGGTGAGTATTCTCTGACGGGAGCGCTCGGCGCCTTCGAGGAAGTTTTCCGGGTCGCGCTGCCTCTGCCTGTCCCACCACAGTCCGTTGCGGACCAGGTACGTGTAGAACACGTCCGAGCCGATGAAGAACGAATCGTGGGACTCGAGCATTTCGCGCCACCGCTCGTCTTTTCCGGTCAGAACGGCCCGCCCCAGCAGCATGCCCACCGACTTTCCACCGATAAGTCCCGTTCCTATCATCCGCCCGCCTATCTCCAGGACGCCGGGCAGGTCCATGTGCCTGGTGACCAGTTCGAACACCCGCTTATCGCGCGTGATCATCATCCGCACAATGCGGTGGAAATATTCCTGATAATCCCCGCTGCTGCGGTCCTGATTTCGGTTGGCGATTTCGTGAGCCATCCTGAAGGTGCGCTCCCACAGCCCCTGACCCCTGGCCGAGGGCCCGCGCAGTCGCCACGGAAGCGAGGTGAGTATCTCAGAAACGGTGCTGCTCTCGGTAACCGGGTTAAACTCGCCACCGTGCCACCTGTGCAGCATGTACATCGTCGGCGAGTATCGCTGCTGGACCTTCACGGGGTAGATGTAGTGGACGGAGTCGTGGTTATAAATGTCCACCAGCACCTGGGCGGTGTCCATGATGGCCGTGACGGTCTGGATGGAGTGACGGTTGCGAAGCAGCGCGAAATAGGCGATGGCCTCCATGTCCAGAAGGTACGGGCAGGTGAGCATGAAGAAATTTGCAAGCATCTCGTCGCTGTACCAGTCGGCCGAGAGGTCCGAGAGGCAGTCGAAGACGTAGTATCCGCCCTTTCCGGTCCGCTCGATTATGGCGTGTATTTCGGCCAGGAACGTCTCGAAGCCGTCTTCGGGATGCAGTTCGTGGACCTCGGCGACGGCGCCTTTGGGCACCACGGGTGGGTGCTTTGCGAAGCGGAGATAAATTAATTTCTGTCCCAACTTCGGCGCGACTCGACAGAACGGTCCGACCAGCGGAACGTAATCGTCCACCGACTCGACCTGCCAGACGAGGTTGTCGCCGGGTATCAGGCCCCTCAGTACGCCATCCAGACCCGCCAGACCCGTGCTCAGGCGGGAATCTATCTGTATCTGTGGCATAATTCGATACGCTCCGGATTCGTTATGACATTTTATTACATTTCGCCTCCGCACGCACGTCTTCGCCCCGCCGGCGACCTCAAAAATAAACATGTATAAACCGCGCATATCGGCTAAAATGGGTTTTCGGGCTAATTTTCCTTCAGCACAGGCCACGAATGCGTTTAATGATTACATGAGCGACAAGCCAACAGAACACTGCGGGGTGTTCGGCATCCGTGGCGATCCGGACGCGGCGCGTCAGGCGTATTTCGGGCTCTACGCGCTTCAGCACAGGGGTCAGGAGGCGGCCGGCATCGCCGCCGCCGGCGGGCGCATTGTGCGGGCGCACAAGGGCGCGGGGCTTGTCTCGCAGGTATTTTCCGATCCCACGATACCGGACCGCCTTTCCGGCGCCGCGGCCATCGGTCACAACCGCTACTCCACCACCGGCGCGTCGAACGTCCGCAACGCCCAGCCGATCCTCATCGAGTGTAAGCGAGGACAGCTCGCCGCCGCGCACAACGGAAACCTGGTGAACTCCGCCGAACTTCGCCGGCAAATGGAGCAGGACGGCTCGATCTTCCAGACCACTACCGATTCGGAAATCATACTGCACCTTCTTGCCCGCAGCCGCTGCGAAGGACTGCCCGAGGCGATTGAAGAATCGCTCGGGCAGGTCGAGGGTGCGTACTGCTTCGTGTTCCTGGGGCCTGATTCCATGATAGCGGTCCGCGACCCGCTTGGCGTTCGCCCGCTGTGTTACGGTCGACTGGGCGATGCGACGGTGGTGGCCAGCGAGTCGTGCGCGCTGGACATCATAGCCGCAGATTACGTCCGCAGCTTCGCGCCGGGCGAGATGCTCATATCCGACGGCGACGGAGTTCGGTGGCGACAACTGCCGGCGGCGCAGCGCCTGGCGTTCTGCATCTTCGAGTATATCTACTTCGCCCGCCCGGACAGCAGGGTCTTCGACCAGAAGGCCGACAAAATTCGCCGGGCGTTCGGTCGGCGTCTGGCCGAGGAGGCGCCCGCCGAGGCGGACATCGTCATCGCGGTTCCGGACTCTGCCAACACCGCCGCACTCGGATACGCCGAACGGTCGGGTGCGAAGTTCGAGATAGGGCTGATCCGCAACCACTACGTCGGGCGAACGTTCATCAACCCGCACCAGCACGAACGCGACCTGGACGTGCGGGTGAAGTTCAATCCGGTGGCGGGCGTGCTGCGCGACAAGCGGGTGGTGGTGGTGGAGGATTCCATCGTCCGCGGGACCACGCTGAAGAAACTCATCCGGATGATTCGCGCCGCCGGCGCCTCCGAGGTGCACGTACGCGTCTCCAGCCCGCCGATAACCCAGCCGTGCTATTACGGCATAGACACCTCGCGGCGCGGGGAACTGATCGCCTCGCACCAGACGGTGGAACGGATTCGAGACTTCATCGGTGCAGACTCGCTGCGCTACCTGTCGGTCCACGGCATGCTCAGCGTCGTGCCCTACCCCGACCGGATGTGCACTGCCTGCTTCACCGGGCGATACCCCACCGAAGTACCCGAACAGTTCCGCAAGGAGCAGTTCGACGTCGCCCGCCAAAAGCCCCGGGAGTAATATCCTTGCGGCGAGGCGGGCTTGGCGGGCAAACAGCGCGGCGGTGTTCCAACGCCGCCGCCTACGAACATTCCCCACCCGCCGATGGCCCACCAGTGCGCGCCGGTGAGGATGCATTCCTCGGGCCTCTGCGGGGGTCGGTTCGTCGCAGATGGTTTGGTCCGTATTGTCAAAACCTGCGGCGCGCCTCGGCGGGGCCCCGGCGCGCCGGGATTAACGTTTAGCGGACTAATCGGGCACGAGCATCATCATCCACGCGCGCGTACGGGTCAAGTATGTCTTTTCGACACCCCCGTCTTGTTCCGGAGAAGATCACAGCGCCCGCATGTAGTGTACCAGTGCGGTTTTTTCTTCGGCCTTGAGTTTCAGCTGGAGCACGAGGTTGAAGAACTCCGCGGTGTCTTCCAGCGTAAGCAGCCGACCGTCGTGATGATAGGGCGGGGAGTCCTTTATGCCCCGCAGTGTAAACGACTTGATCGGCCCGTCGGGTATGCTGTAATGCCCGCTTATCATCTCGGGCTCGTAGAACCGCTCGAGGTGCAGATCGTGCATCTTGTCGTCGGTGAAGTCTCCGGCGGGAGAATGGCAATCGGCGCAGCGGCCTTTGGTCATGAAAATTTTCTCGCCCAGCAGTTCCGTCCGGGTGGCCTTTTCGGGGATGAGTTTTCCGTTGGGGTCGAGTTTGGGCGCCGGGGGAAAGTCGAACATGTTCTGCATCTGCGCCATCATCGCCACCTGGCTGGCGCGGTCGGGCAGGTTGACGCCCTTCTTTGCGGCTATGACGTGGTCGCCGTCGAAATACGCAGTCCGCTGCTCGAACTCGGTGAAGTCCTCCACCGAGCGCAGGGAGCGCTTCGAGCCGTGAATCTGCTGGTTGTACATGCCCCGCAGAGAGACGGTGTCCAGTCGCATGCGCGCCGCCTGGGGGCGCGTGTCGGGATTCAGGTGAAACGCGCCGTTGGTGTGTCCGTTGACGTGGCAGTCCAGGCAGGTGACGCTCAGTGAGGGCTCGGCGACCTTGCGGTCCTCGGTCTGGTTGAACTGCTGCTGGGGAAAGGGCGTCAGCAGCAGGCGCATGCCCTCCATCTGAACCGGCGTTAGGATGCCCTTGAAAATCTTGTAATAGTTCTTGATGCTCAGCACCTGTCCCTGGGAGACGTCGCCCAGGTCAGGCCGGGTCGTCAGATATATCGGCGGGGGGAACTCCGGCAGGAAGTGTTCGGGGATGTCGAAGTTCACGTCGAAACGGTTCAGGTCGCGCTGTTCCAGGCGTTCCATGGCGTCGATCTGGTCCTGGGGGAACACCTGCCCGCCGATGGGGTGCTTGGCGTGAGGCAGCGGGCGGAAGCCCATGGGGAACAGGTCCTTTTCCTTGATTTCGGCGGGGCTCATGGCCGCGAGTTTCTCCCACGTCATGCCTTCGGGCAGTTTCACGCGGACGCCCTTTTGAATTTTCCTGCGACGTGCGGACATCCACACCTCGGCCGGGTTGTCGCTCAGGTCGTAGCGGCGGTTCAGCAGCTCCTTTTGACGAGCCATGACGTCCGGTCGGGTCTTGACGTCCCGCTCCATTGTGGTCTTGAAATTTTCGTCGATTACCACCGGCATGTAGGTCTGGCCTTCGAGCATCTTTTCTTTTGCATAGAGGATGCCCAGCAGCGCCAAAACCACCATCGCCGTTGCCACGACAAACCGGCCTGGTGTTTTGAATTTGCCTAACATTCTGCAATCTCCTTATTTATAAATTGCACGCCTTAAACCTGACCAAAAAGTTCCGATCTACAGTTAATTATATGCACGCACACCCCTGCGACATTGCACAAGACGTGAGCGTAACGGCCCGATTTTACCCCGCCCGTCGAACATATCGGACCCCGGCGGCGTATATATAAGTGGAAAGCGATCGTTGTCGATGAGTGCGGGTTTCCCTACCTACCAGTCAGTAGGCAGCGGGCCTCCACCCGCAAAGGGCAACGAAATAAAGCGGCGTAAGGTTTCTCCCTCCTTTCCCTTACGCCGCTTATTTTTTGCGCGCTGGCGAGGGCTACAAGGTGAGTCACGCCGATCGGGCCAGGGGCCGCCCGTATCACTCGTATTCCGCCTTTCCCCGGCTGGGTCAAACCGCCCGGGGCGACCACGACATGTTCCACTGCAGCGACCGCTTCGCCGGTGGGATGATGCCTTGTCAAAGGCCATGTCGTGCGGACCGATTTATCTCTCCGACGCCCCCTGGCGCCGGCTGCACCGCTGCCCGAAGACCTCTTCCACGACCAGAACCAGAAGCGGCTGTATCGCATAATGGCGCCGCCGCCGGCGGCCTGTACGAGGCCTAAATGCCGGTATCAAAAGAGCCGGCGGTTATCACCATCAACCGGCGGAGTCCCTGAACGCCAGGCGGCGTGCGATTTGGGCCCCGGCGTGGGTCTTGAAGACTTTGTTGATGAGTTCCTCAGCGTCACCGACATGCTTCTGACCTTCGACGAAGAGGTTCACCAGGTTGTCGGCGTCCCACAGGATGCGGAATTCCGGGGTGTCCATCGTCTTGGCGGTGTGGTGGTCGGCGACGATGTTGCAGACGTGCTCGATGCGCTTCCGGTCCACGCCGGCTTCGGTAAGTATTTTCCGTGCGATGGGCGGGCCCTCGATCTGCTGGTACTTTCCTGCCGACGAGCCGTGCTTTCGCTCGGCCTGGTGTATGCCGATGTCGTGGAGGATGGCGGCGGACATGACAACCAGCGGGTCGGCCTGGTGCTGCCTGAGTATCTGCTCGGCGAAGTCCAGCACGCGATAGGCGTGTCGGATGCGACGCTGGTCCGTGCCGAATACCTTCCGCATTTCCCTTACCAGCATATCGCACAGCGACTCGTCCTTTACCCACGAGTCGGGAATGCCCAGGCACTGTGAGGCGAACCTGCACCACTTGGCGCACCCCATGCCGAAGTGGGGATTGCGGACGACTTTTCCGCACCCGCCGCAGCGCCGGCGTGCGTCGTCTTTCCATAATTCCAGGATTTCCCCGCAGAAGGGGCATGGCTCTTCCACGACGTCCTGGGGCTTCCAGTACCTGCTGTCCTGTCCGGGGCATTGCGGTTTCAGCATGTCAATCACATCCTACGTTCGTGCTCCCGCCCACGCGGCGAGTAACGAGAGTCTCCTGTTATTCGCTACGGACATCCGCCTTCTGAGCTATTTGCTTTGTAAGGATTTTTGCGGGGCTGTGGTGGTTGAAGGACACG
>CAYZPY010000008.1:25376-35066 GCA_964480425.1 uncultured Planctomycetaceae bacterium | reverse complement strand
CGTGTCCTTCAACCACCACAGCCCCGCAAAAATCCTTACAAAGCAAATAGCTCGACAGCACAAGCCCCTTGACCCGCCCCGAGGCGTCCTTGACCGCCCGAAGCGTCCAGTTCCAGTAGGTGGTGCCGCGCTGGGGATCGGCGGGATAGATGAACGGCTTTTCGAGGTACGTGACGGCCCGGCCGGTGTCCACGACCTGCTGGAAGATGGCGCGGTTTTCCTCGTTGGGGTAGAGATCGAAGTGGTTCTTGCCTGGGAAAAACTCCGGCTCCTTACCGTCGGCGGCGGCGTAGGCGGCGTTGACCCGTATGAAATTGAAATCCGCATCCAGGTACGCCACGCATACGTTGATTATGTCGAACATCGTGCCCAACAGGGCGGCAGTTTCCTGAATCTCCGCGCGGGCGCGTTTCTCGGCGGATATGTCACGGTCGATCTCGAGTATGGCCGAGGGTCGCCCCTGGTCGTCGTTGCGGACCACCCAGCGGCTCTCGACCGTCACCGCCTCCCCGTCGCGGCACTTGTGAACCAGTTGCCCCTCCCAGTAACCCCGGCGGATGAGGTCGGCGGTGATTTTGACCAGCGGCTGGGGAAATTCCGTTTCCAGCAGTTCGTGGCTGACACGACCAAGGGCCTGCTTTCGGGAATATCCGAATAATCGCTGGGCGCCCTTGTTCCAGAACGCGATTTTACCCTCGGCGTCGTTGATGATGATAGCGTCGTGCGCCTGCTCGACAAGCTCCGTCGCCTTATTGAGTAACTCCTGCTCCTGGCGCAGTTTCGCATCCGAGGCCGCCAGTTCCCGCATGGTCGCCGCGTTCTCGCTGACCTCGCCGTGGAGCTGATCGACGGTCTGCGACAGGTCGGCGGCGGCACGCTCTACCACGGATACGTAGTAATCCCGCTGCTCTTGGCCGCGACGACCAGACTCGTCAAGCGCATCGCGTAGGTGCTTGTTGGCGTCCTTGAGTCTGGATATCGTCGCAAGCAGCGAGTCCACCTCCGCAGCCGCGCCGTTTTTGGATTTAGAATTCCTGGTTCCGGCCATAGTCCGGCTCTGCTTTCACTCAAGGAAGCGTTCGTAAAACATATGCCCCCGACCATGGGCCATATGACTTTATGATTATAATACGATTTGGGCGGATATTTATTGAAATTCTCCGCGGCACATACCCGGCGTGGCGATTCGCCGTCGGGTATGCGCCGCACCGGGCAATAAGCCCTCGGCGCGCCTAAAATGACGTGAAATGAATTTACGAAGAAAAATGACGCGAGCAATCTGCATCACCGCCCCGGCGCTGTTGGCGGCGATGATTTTCACAGCCGGGAGCAAAACGAAAATGGACGAAAACCTCCACAAACAGGCCCGCGACGCGCTTGCCTCGGCGTCGGCCGATTCGGACGCGGCGGCCATTATCTCACGCGCGCTGGCGGCGCACAAGGCCCGGGGCGATAAACGCGACAAGATGCTTGCCGACGTGCTGGACCGGGCAAAACAGGCCAACGAATTCGCCCCGCCCCGGAGCGCCGATATCCCCCCCGGCTGGCCCGGACCCTCCCTGCCGGGCCTGCTCCGCGCCCCCCGCCAGGGTGCGGCGAACCACAGTGAAAGATACGCAAATGCTCCTGCTGTACCGACGAGACGACGAGGATGACTCGGTCGCCTCGGTAGAAATCCCCCTGACGCTGGCAGTCACCATCGCACGAACCGGGCCATACTCGAAGGAGCTCTTCGCCGATGCCCAAAAGCGCCTCGGCGACTGGCTGGACGACAGCGAACAATGGGCGCCCCACGGCCCGCCGCGAGTGCTGGCGTACAGCCCGCACCAAACGCCCGACGAGCAGAAATACTGCGAGGTCCAGATTCCCGTGCGCTACACAGGCCCCACCGCCGGCGATATGCCCCCACTCGACGAGCGCGAAAAGCGAATCATCCGCCAAAAAGGCACGGAGCGCCCGTTCACCGGTCGGCATTGGGACCGCTACGAACCCGGCGTGTACGCCTGCCGGCAGTGCGGGGCGATGCTGTACTTCTGGCGCGACAAGTTCCACTCCGGCTGCGGCTGGCCCAGTTTCGACGACGAAATCCCCGGCGCCGTGCGCCGCCAAACCGACGCCGACGGGCGGCGGACGGAAATCCTCTGCTCAAACTGCGGCGGGCACCTCGGGCACGTCTTTATTGGCGAGCGGCTCACCGACAGGAACGTGCGCCACTGCGTCAACTCCGCCTCGCTGGTGTTCATACCCGCGCAGGTCTGGCCGTTGCGACGCGCCGTGTTCGCCGGCGGGTGCTTCTGGGGCGTCCAGGATTATTTCGACCAGGTCCCCGGCGTCGTCGAGGTCCGATCGGGATACACCGGCGGGCGCCTCGAGAATCCCACATACAGGCAGGTATGCTCCGGGACCACCGGCCACGCCGAGGCCGTCGAGGTCCTCTTCGACCCCGAAAAGGTCACATACCAGCAACTGGCGCGGGCATTCTTCGAGATACACGACCCCACACAGAGAAACCGACAGGGACCGGACGTCGGTTCGCAGTATCGCTCCGCCGTGTTCTACACCAGCGCCGAGCAAAAGGAGACCGCCCGGCGCCTGATGAAAATTTTGCAGGACAAGGGCTACGACGTGGTCACCGAACTGGCACCCGCCTCGACGTTCTGGCCGGCGGAAAACTACCACCAAAACTACGCACGCAAGAACGACGGTCGCGGCGCATGCCACGGCCGGGTCAAACGATTCGACAAGTAGTGGTGGCGTGGTTGCTTCATTGCGATGCCGTAATGAAGCAATCACGAATTAACCCCAGGGGCGTATAATTCAAACCTGGAGGCAGACGTGTTATGAACATCGCTTTTACTCTGCTTGCATTTGCACTTTTGGCGGCGGATTGCGGCCTGGAATACGCCGAACTGCCGGGCGACGTGACATTGTTGCCCAAGGTGCTCCCGGCGCTTCGGTGACTTGTTATCATTGGGTGTTGTCTTGTGCGGTGGTAGAGGGTCATCTTGCATGCGCTGTTTGTCCCGGGCTTTGAGCGCCGCGGAGCACGTGTGAAAGAATATCGAGATAAAGGCCGAGTCGGAAAAGAGTTTCGAGGATGTGATTCAAGGGGGAATCGCCCGCACGAAAAACGTACGCGTCGGGTGCGTGCTGTCCAATCGCCCGCGGGTCATTTACAATTCCATTAACAGGCGGCAATAATCCACCCGGCGAAACGTTAAGCGGAATGAGAGATGGAAGATAAGCGCCCCGCGATTATAGCGGAATTGTTACGGGCGGGCGATCCCGAAGGTTACCGGGCGCTTCTGGACGCCTACGGTCGGCGGCTTTACGGATACTTCCTCCGCTCAACCGCCAATCATCACGACGCCGAGGATATGCTCGGCGAGGTGACGTTGAGGGTGATAAGGCGCATAAACAAATACAAGGAAAGAGGCCGGTTTGAACAATGGTTGTTTCGCATAGCGGCCAACATGGTTCGCGACAGGATACGGCGCAGCAGGTCCGCCCCGTCGTCGGTGAGCATATCCGCCGGCGACGACTCGCCCGCCTGGGCGGACCTGCCCGACGCCCGACAGCACGCCGCGGGCTCGCGGCTGGAACAGGCCGAAACGGCCCGTCGAATCGACCGGGCCATGGAGAAACTGGACGAAAAAACGAAACAGATGATACTGCTAAGATACTTCGGTCGGATGAGTTTCAGGGAACTGGCCGATATATTCGAGTGTCCCATGGGCACTGCCCTGGCGCGCGTCCACCGCGGGCTGGAGGCCATGAAAAATTTGCTGACGGATGAAAATGAATCTTAACGAGAAACAATACGAACGTCTCGCCCTGTGGCTGGACGGTCGGGACGTCGAACTCACCGCCGAGGAGCAGGCGCTGGCCGAGACCATCCGCCGGCGCGAGGAGCAAATCTCGGGAATGCTCGATGCGCCCATCGAGCCCGTCGTGATTGGGCGCGTCAAGGCCCGCATCGCCGCCGGCGCCCGGGCGCGTCCCAGGCGGCGGATACTGTTTGGAATCGCCGCCGCCGCGGCCGCCGCGACCGTCATTGCGGTCGTCCTGTGGCGCGGGGCGCATCCGGGCGGAGACGGCGCCGGGCCGGTCGTCCCCAACGACGTCATGTTCGGAAGTACCCTTGAGACGCCCGACAACGAGGAGATAGACATACTGGCCGAGGAGATAGATTCGCTCGAGGCGGAAATCATCGCCGGCGGAATGCTCCCGGAACTGGAATTTCAGATTGACGAAACGGGGCGCGAAGTGGAAGAATTCTGGCTGGAGTATCCTTCGGGCGTCGAGCCGGACCGGGCACCGTTTGACGACAGCGGTTAGACGAAATCTGCGAGGTGAACTGATGAAGAAATTGATTATCGCGATAATCTGCATTGCCTTTGCAGGCGCCGCTGCGCCGAAGGCGGCGCAGCCCAAGTCCGACGACGGCGACCGGCGCGGCGAACGCGAAGCGTCGCGCAAGGACGGCGACAAGCCGGCCCGCGAGCATCCCAGGCGTCGCGGGGGCGGATGGAAAATCAGCGACGAAGAGGAAGCCGAACTGCTGGCGGCCTTGAAAAAGCATCGCCCCGATCACCACCATCGCCTCGCGTCGCTAAAGGAAGACCACCCGATGGCGTATCAATGGGCGCTGCGACGTGCGTGGCGGTGGTACCAGCAATGGAAAACGCTGCCCGACGAACTCAAAGAGATCACGCTTGATTTGCAGGATTACAAACTGAAGGCCTGGCGACTGGCCAGGCGGGTCGAGCAGGCCGAAAACGAAGACGAAAAAACCAAACTCGAAAAACAACTCCACGACACACTCACCGGGCAGTTCCAGGCCGAGATAGCCATCTACGAACACCACATCAAGGACCTGGAAAAGCGGCTCGAATGCCTCCGCGAGCACCTGGAGCAGCGCAAAAAACAGAAGAACGAAATAATCAGCGACCGCATGGAAAAGGTCATAGACGCCGCCTCGCGCCACGACGGCGACAAGCTGCCCGGCGACCACCACCGCCGGCGCGAGGGTCCGCCGGACCGCGACGGACCGCACGACGAATCGCACCCCGACCATCCACGCGAGCACGGCGAAGAACATACCGAAACTGAAGAACATTCGACGGACCAACCGGCGGAGTGAACCGCGCGTTTATTTGCCTGCGGCTCGACGATATGATGTTAATGTGAAAGGACCGAACGAATCGAAAATATCGTCGCCCGGCCAAGAGAAACAATCCGACCCGTTCTCCAGCGAGGTGGTCGACCGAATCCGCGCCGGCGGGGGCGTGTGGAATCTGCCCTCCGGGCAAATCATCCTACCGAAGGTATTCGGATTCTGCGGCGGCGTGCGACGGGCTCTGAAGATGCTCCAGCGCGCCATAAACGAGCAGCCGAAAGACCGAAAATTCTTCCTGCTGGGCGAAATCATTCATAACCCGTGGGTCAACGATTACTTCCGCCACAGGGGCGTGAGAATCCTCACCCGCGACGATCGGGGTCGCCTGGAAAACCTAATCCGCCCCGATGACGTTGCGGTAATACCGGCGTTCGGGGTCAGCCCGGATATCCACCGCTCGTTGGCACGCATCGGGTGCGAGGTGATAGACACCACCTGCGGAAACGTCCGCCGACTGTGGGCTTGGGCGGAGCAGGCCGCTCAAAGGGGCTTCGCCGTGCTTATCTTCGGAAGGGCGCGCCACGACGAGACCGTGGTCACCAGGTCGCGCCTGGCCGAGGCGGGCGGAACGTACCTGGTGGTGGGCGACATGGACCAGGCAAGGCGTTTCTGCGAGATGATCATCGAGCGGACGCCACGCCGGAAGTTCGCCGAGCGTTTCGGCGCTGAAAACACCAACGCCGGCGGCGTGGAAGACTTCGAGGCGCTGGCGCAGGTCAGCCAGACCACCATGCTCTTCGAAGACACAATCAAGGTGCGCTCAATGCTCCAGGCGGCGTTCGGGCGGCGTTACGAACGGGGCGTGGGCGAGCGGCTCATCTTCGAGCCGACCGTCTGCCGCGCCACCCAGCACAGGCAGGACGCCGCCAAGCGCCTGTGCAGGCGCCGACCGGACCTGGCGATAGTCGTGGGTGGATTCGGCTCCTCGAACACCCGCCACCTCTACGAGCTGACGCGCCGCAGCGCCCGGGCGTATTTCATAGAATCCCCCCAGGCGATCGTCGGACCGGACGAACTTTACGGCATAGGTCCTGCCGGGGGTCGACCCCGGATTCACAAAAACTTTCTCGGCCGAAGCAGGCCGCTCGGGATAGCCGTCCTGGCGGGCGCCTCCACGCCGGAGGTCATCATCGGGCAGGTGGCCCGGAGACTCGCAGAGATAATCTGATTCGCCCCGGCGGGTGGTTACTTAAGCCCGGCCAGAAGGGACGCGTAATTCTTATACTGCCGGTCGAACCGCTCGAGATCGCTGCTGATGTAGTGTTCGAACAGCGGCCCGGACACCACGCGATTATACGCCCTTCCGCTCCGGCGGAGACTTTTCATCCGGCGGGGCGTGTATTTCAACGCGCGGTGGAGTTCGCCCGCCTGGGCGTCGGCGAGCATGCGCTCGAACCCGGCGCGGTAGTCGCCACGGGAGCGGATGAACTGCACCAGCGCCCACAGCTGGGCGTAATATCCCACGGCGTATTCGGTCGCCTCGCCGGCGATGTCGCCGGCGTCCATCGGCAAAAGGCGCGGCAGTTCACGCCAGCGGTTCTGGACGATGACCTTGCGAAGCGCGATTAACCGCGTGTTGTTGACCGCGGGCGTGAAGGTGACCTCGCCGGCGTTAATCTCGAAGCCCTCGGCGGAGACGCAAAGGCCCTCCTCGGCCCACATCGGCAGCTGACCCTCGAGGCGATGGTGGAGGAACTGGTGGAGACCCTCGTGGGCCGCCACCGACAGCGTCGTATGTCCGCCGATGTCCCACAGCACGCACACGCCGCGGTGGCAGAATCCCCCGGCCTCTATCGAAAGATACAGTTGCGAGCGGTCGCCGAATATGTGTTGGGTCAGCGCGCTCCACTGGGAGCGCGAGCCCATCACGTATACGGGCAGCAGGTGCCCGAGGGGTTTTTCGCCCAGGCCCGTAAGTTTCAGATAGTTTTCGTAAGCGGCCTCCATGTATCCCGGCATGGCGCCCCGCAGCAGTTGCCGCTGGGCGGTGGTGTAGATGCGGTAGTGTTCGGACTCCATCTGAATACCCGCCAGCTGCGGACCGGACCACGGGCGGGAATCGTACTTTATCGTCAGGGGCATGGACTGCGGATTTGCAGGACCGGCGCCGCGATCGCATCCGCACACCTGGGCGACCACGAGCCCCGAAATTACCAAAACGCATTTTCTCACGATCATGCCATTTTATAGCATATCTCTAAATATGGTGTAAAATAATTGTCGCCCCGGCGGGGGTCGTATTGTATCATTAACCAAAACAGGGCCAAGGAGACCTTTCACATGAAAATCCGCAAACTTGCAGCGATACTGGTTGTTTTTATGTTCGCGTCGATGTCCCCGGCGCAGGCGCCCATGGCGCATCACGTGCCGGGCGAATCCATATTCTACGTCGGGTGGGCGGGCAGGAGTCTGGTATTCGACGGCTCGCGAATGGGGCAACTGCTCAAGGATCCTTCGGTGGCATCGATCTTCGCCCAGGCGGGCAAAGCCATAGGAAAGGTTGGCGACGGGGGGGGGAACGAACATTTGACAACCCACCTGTGGAACATGTGCGCCGTAGCGTGGCAGCATCCGGTCACGGCGGCGATTACGAACATTATGCCGGGCGACGGGCCTGCGGACGAGCCAAAAATATCCGGCATGCTCGTGATCGACCTCGGCGACGAAAAGGACAAGTTCGAAACCCACCGGGCCGCAATGCTCGAAAAACTCAAGCAGGAAAATCCCAAAAAGGTCTCTCAGGAAACCATTGGCAATGTAACGCTCCGGACTATCGACACCCCCGCCGGACCGGTCGCCATGGGGTACATAGACAACGGCAATGTATTTTTCCTGACGATCGGACCCGGCGCGACCAAAACACTTCTCGAGACCACCGCCGCTAACTCGCTTAAGAACAACCGCAAGTTCGCCGAGGCGTTCAAGGAGGTGGACGGCGAGAACGTCCAGTTGGCCTATTACGCCGACGTGCCCGCAATCGTCGCCGCGGCGGACCACGCCATGGCGACCGATGCGCCGAAGGCCAACGCCGCCGAACACGACGCCGGTCAAGACGGGCGGGTGACAAAGGCAGCCGAGGCGCTGGGGCTGAATAAAACCACAGCCGTCGTCGGCGCCAGCCGGATCGTCCGGCGGGGAATGTATACAAAGGAGCGAATCTTCTCCAAGGGTCCTCACCAGGGCCTGTTCAAACTGATGTCCGGTCCGCCCCTGTCCGACGCCAACCTCTCCGAAGCGCCCAAGGATACGGATTTCCTCATGGCAGGAAAAATCCTGCCCGACCAGGCGTACACCGAAATCCGACAGGTGGTGGAGAAAATCAGCCCGCACCTCGACAGGGAACTCGCCGAGGCGATAACCGAAATCGAAAAGGAATTCGAACTGTCGCTGCGGGACGACATACTGGCCAACCTCGGCGACACCTGGATGGTGTCCAGCGCCGCCTCCCTGGGCGGATTCGCCACCGGCACGCTGGTTTCGGTATCGGCCACCGACCCCGAGGCGCTGTCGGACTCGCTGGATAAACTCCGCAAGCGAATGGCGGAGAAATTCGGCCACGACCTGACGTTCAAGACCTTCACCTCCGGTCAGACCGAAATTCATTACGCCGCCTTTAACTCGCCGGTGCCCGCCGCCCCGGCGTGGGCAATACACGGAGGACGCCTCTACATCGCCGCCTGGCCTCAGGTTATCGCCTCGACCATAGAAAGCGGCGACGCCGAACCGCTGACGCGAAGCGCCGCGTACCAGTCCGTCAGGGAAATGCTGTCCGGCAAGCCCTCTGTCATCACGTACGTCAACACGCCGCAGATCATCCGCCGACTCTACAACTGGATGCTGTTGGGATGGTCCGCCGGCGCAGGGGTGCTGAGCGAGCGGACGCCCATCGACGCCGACGTAGCCTGGTTGCCGCCGCTGTCGCGACTGAGGAAATATTTCACGCCCGACATACGCGGAATATCCGCCGACAAGGACGGCATCACCATCGAGTCCTACGGCACGCTGCCGAACACCAACCTGGGACAGATGTCCAACAGCATGCCGATGGCCTCGGCCATAATGTTACCGATGGTGGTAAATATGCGAGCCGAGGCGAGAAAGTCGGCCTCGAAGGCACGCCTGGCGCAAATCGCCGCGGCGTGCCGTCATTACCATATGGACCATCAGAAATTCCCGCCGAATCTCCGCGCGCTGACCGAGGAACGTTTTATCGATCCCGGGGTGCTGGTCAGCCCCGCCGGCGGTAGCGCCCCGCCCAGACTCATCGACGGCGAACTTGTCGGCGAAATCGACTACGTCTACCTCGGCGGCGGCATGGACCTTATGCAAATTCAAAATCCGTCCGAAGCAATCATGATATACGAACGCCCGCAAATCTACCGCGGAAGGGGCACCAACGTAGTGTTCGTCGACGGGCGCGTCGAATGGGTCGCCATGAGAAAATTTCAAAGACTGCTGGCCGCCACCGGAGCCGGCGGCGACGGCGACGCAGCACCCGAATCGAGCAGGGA
>CAYZPY010000008.1:0-25366 GCA_964480425.1 uncultured Planctomycetaceae bacterium | reverse complement strand
TTTCAGCCAGGCACGGCGGCGTTCCCGCGCCGACGCGAACGTGCATTTGAAGTTCCCTTCAACCGCCGCCGGCATGAGTGTACAATACCCACACCGGGAGCAGCGTTATGCCAAGGATACATCCCACCGCCATTGTGGACGACTCGGCGCAGATAGGCAACGGCGCGCGGATAGGACCGCACTGCATCGTCGAGGCCGACGTTGTGATCGGGTCCGGTTGCCGCCTGCGCAACAACGTCGTGGTCCGAAGGTTCACAACCATGGGCGCCAATAACGTCGTGGACGCCTTCTGCGTGCTGGGCGGCGAGCCGCAGGATTTCAAGTTCGACCCCGCCACGGAAACTTATCTTCTCATCGGCGACCACAACGTCTTCCGCGAGGGTGTGACCATATCCCGCGCAACCGGCGCAGGGCAGACAACCCGCATCGGCAGCAGGACGTACTGGATGGCCAACTCGCATGCCGGGCACAACGTCACTGTCGGCGACGAGGTTATCATGGTCAACGGCGCATGCGCCGGGGGGCACGCCTCCCTCGGCGATCGGACGATACTCTCGGCCAACGCCGTCGTCCACCAGTTCTGCCGCGTGGGGCGGATGGTCATGGGCCAGGGCAACTCGGGCACCAGTATGCACGTGCCGCCGTACACCATCTTCACGTATCCCAACTGGGTGGCCGGGCTCAACGGCGTGGGCCTGCGCAGGGCGAGCGACATCAGCGACGAGGACCGACGGCAGATAAAGGAGGCCTTCCGCATAACGTATCGCAGCGGGCTGACCCCCGCCGAGGCGCTGGACCGCATGGAGGCGTGCACCGACTGGGGCAAGCCGGCCGATGAGTTCCGAAAATTCGTAAGAGACGCCCTCTACGCCGAGCCCCCTTTCAACCGAGGCCTGTGCCCGCTGCGCGCCGGGCGAAAACCAAGATAAAAAACCCACCAAAAGGCCCAAAGAACGTGGAACCGGAATACCGGGGGATCGGAAGAATTTCGGATTTTTGTCCCTCATACCTTGGACCCGCCACCCGTCCGGGCGGTAGCGTAGGGCGAGCCCTGCCAAATTCCGTGTGCAAACAAGTTGCACAGGCGGGAACATTTCGCCAGCCGCCTGAGGCCGCTCGCCTTACACGTCTCCGGAGCTCGCAAACCGCGCCACCGGCCTTTCATCTTTTAAAATTTTATACCCGCGTTAATTTCCGATACATCGGGATTAATCACTGGGGGACAGGTTCCTGTTAAAAATAAATTATTTCCCCGAGTACGTCGGCAGCAGGAATGTGTCCGTGGGGTCTGTGGGTGTTTCGTCGCCGTCGTATTCCCGGATTCCGTCGGCGAGGAAGATGTTGTTACCGTTGACGCCGACGGATGGATTTTCGACCCATTCGACGTGCATGTCGAGGTACAGTACGTTCTGTCCGTCGCCGTTGTGGTTTTTCCCGGCCTGGCAGTCCACCCTATCGGGATGGAAGCGTCCCCTCTCGAACAGCGGGGTGCTGTCGGCGAGGATTACCATCCTCCTGGCCACCCGCTGCATGGAGGGCGAATTTGTCGAAAGCGGCGTATGCCTGACGCGCGCCCGCTGGGATTGTCCGTCGTCGTCGCCCCGGTCTCTGCGATACGGACCCAGCGTGTGCTGATAGGAGTAGTGGATGCAGTTTTCGTCGGGGAAGTCGCTCATTTCGGCGGTGACGGTGATATTCGGCGTTTGGGGTGCAGCGACGGCGGGGCACATGAACACCTCCGGCTGGGCGTAAGCGGCCTTTACGAGTTTGAACAGGGCGGTCGAATTGCTGACGGCTTGGCGTCCCTTTTGCGGAAGCCAGCAGGGCCGGCGGTTGTCGCCCGCGGTGAGACTGGCGGCGTGCGGGAGGTACCCGTCGTTGCTGTTGGCGTAGAACTGCAGGGCGCTTCCGATTTGACCCAGGTTCGCCTTGCACATTTGGCGGTTGGTAATCTCACGGGCGCGGTTGTTATAGACCAGTATTATCGACACGAGGATAACGGCGGCGGCGCCGAGGGCCCCCAACTCGCGCAGCGAGAACGTTGAGGGGGCGTTGCTCTGCGACAGAAGGACCTCGGTGGGCAGGGGTTTTTCCTCGGCCGCGCTTCGAGAGCGGACGGCCTGGATTATCCTGTCGGGCATGTCGGCGGGCGGGTCGCCCTGCGGCGCCAGCGACAGTGCGGTCAAGGCGTTTTCCATCTTTGTGTAAAGGCGGTCGAACCCGGGTTCGTTACGGCGGCGGGACTCGATCATGTCCGGGTCGATATGCGCCTCGCCGCGGTGGCGGAAAAGAAAATAATCTATCAGAAGTTGCTCGTTGCGTGATTGGTCACTCATTTCCGCTTCTCCGACCTTTGGTGTAGTAAGTCCATCGGTCCGCGAAGTTTTTGACCGCAGCGTGGAGTCTGGATTTGACCGTTCCTATCGGTATTTCACGCATTTTTGCGATTTCCTTATACGAGAAATCGTGAAAATAACACAGCAACAGCACCGTTTTCAGATGCTCCGGCATTTCGCCGACTATGGTTTTTACGGCCTGTCGGGTTTCTATGTTCGAAAGAACTTCGTGTGGCGCGGGCACGTCTGCGGGCATAATGTCGGCGTATGAGGTCTGCTGGTCGCCCTGGGGACCGACGGCGGCGTCCAGCGGTGCGGCGCTTCGTCGGGACCTTTTGCGGAGCATGTCGCGCGCCTTGTTGGCGGCGATGGTGAACAGCCACGGCTTCAGGCGCCTGGTGGTGTCGAAAGCCCCGGCCGAGGCGTGCAGCTGGTAGAACGTTTCCTGGAGGATGTCTTCGGCCATGTTTGCGTCGCCGGCGAACCGCACCAAAAAGCCGTAAAGCTCCCGCCAGTAGCGTCTGACGAGCATTTCGAAGGCGCTGCTGTCGCCGGACAGGTGGCGATCGATGAGTTCGGCGTCGCTTGGTGCTGGTGATTTTTTTTGTCTGGGCGGCATTGTTCCGGGTCTGTTGTGCTTAAATTCGAGGTGGCGATTATAACGTTACAGTCGCCGGCGTGCCCGGATGAAATCGTCGCAGGTGAGGGTTTGCCTTGAACCGCCTGTGCGTTTGCTGCTATTTTGTACTACAGTAAATTCGGTTATCGCGAAGGTGGTGTAATAGATGAAACGCGGCATACTCGCTGACAGGGAAGAATTGCGGTCTCTTGGAGAGCGGCTTGGCGCCAGGCCCTTCGATCGCATGTACGACGTTCTGTTGAAGCGCTGCTCGTTGATACTTGAGACGGCGCCGGTTACGGAGGCGAAGTGGCGGATGCTCTGGCAGCAGGGCAAGTCAGACGCGGCCCTTACGGCGGCCAGGACCGCCCAGGGGCGCATGCTCGACCTGCTGGTGGCGCACCACATCGATGCCAACACCGCGTTCAGGGACCGCGCCGTGGAGGAGTTGAGCAACCTTTGCGCCTGGGGCAGGTGGATAGACCCAGGACTTGGCGAGGGCAGGGAGGACACGCCCCGTGCGGACCTTTGCACGGCCGAGGCGTCGGTGGCGGCGGTGGTGGCGCTGGACTGGTTGTGGGAGGACCTCGGCGAAGCCCGTCGCAAGAAGTTCCTTTCGGCGTGCATGGACAAGGGCGTTGGACCCTATCTCCGCGCCGCCGAGGAGGGCGCCTGGTGGAGCGCGTGCTACCACCACTGGAACGCGGTGATAAACTCCGGATGCGGACTTGCGGCGCTGGCCTTGTCGGACGATAACGACGACGCCCGACGGGCATACCGGGGCGTCAAAAGCAATCTTGCGCCCTTCTTTGACGCTCTTAGCGCCGACGGCGGATGGGACGAAGGTGTTGCGTGGTGGGCGTACGCGATGCGATACCTTATGCTGCTTGCCCTCGCCGAGGACCGCCTGCTGGATGAGCGATGGATACTTCACGCCCGGGGCATTGAGGCGACCGGACTGTTCGGAGTTTACTTTTCCCCGCACGGGCAGTGGGCGGGCTTCGGCGACCGGATGCACGGGGCGCTGCCTTCGTCGCTGTACCTTCTGGTTCGGTACTTCGCGCTGGACGAGTTGGCGTGGTGGCTGGACGAATATTCGTTCCAGCACGAGGTGGGCGCCAGCGGATGGTCGGCGGCGGGACTTGCGATGCTGCTGAGGCCCGAGAACCTTGCTGCGCCGCGCGAGGATAAACTGAAGCTTCAGCCGGTGAAGGTGTTCGACACGATCGGATGGTCGACGGTGGCGGACCACTGGCCTCGACCTTCGTTTTACGCCGCCGTCAAGACGGGCGACCTGTCGGCCTACCGCTCGCATCACGACATGAACGCCGTGCACCTCCAGGTGGACGGCGAGATGCTGCTGAGCGGGCAATACTGGAGCCGGACGGATTTTTCCGCCCGGGCGCACAACACGATAACAGTGGCCGAGCGCGACCACGAGATCGACGCCCAGGGGCGCATCGTCAAGGCCGAGTCGCGCAAAAATTACCGCTGGGTGTTGTGCAATGGCGACGTGGCGTGCGGATACGACGTGCGATTCATGCGCCATGTGATAATGACGATGGATACCGAAGGCAAAAACGCCGAGGCCCTGGTGGTTGTCGACGAGTTGCTGAACGCCTCGCCCGAGAAGGTTCAACTGGCATGGCACACGCCGGGTCGTGTCCGGTCGGCATCCGGCGCGGCCGCCAGAATCGTCGGCGCCAAGGCGTCGCTGTGGTTCAACATGGCCTGCACGTGCCAGACGCAGTTGGACGTCGGTCAGCAGAAGCTCTCGCGGGGCGGTTCGGTTCGCCTGTCAACCGAGCCGGTGACCGAGGCGATATTCGTGAGCGTGTTCTCGCGGCGCAAGTCGGGCTCGAAGATAAACCTCTCGCGCAGGCGCGACGGTGGGTTGGAAATCGCCGCGGCGGACAGGTCGCTGGAATTCAAGCACACCGGCGAGGGATTGATGCTGGTATCGGCGTGAACGACGGGCGAAGATTGCCGGCGGGGGACGGCGTGCTTTTAACCACGCCCCGATGTGCCTAAAATACACCCATGAGCAAGGATAACATGCCGCTGTTCGCCGACTCGCCGGGTCGCGGCCCGCAGGAGCCGGGCGCGGCGGACGATGCGCCGCCCGGACCGTTGTCGGTCACCACACTGGTGGCGCGTATTAAGGGCGCTCTGAACGATGCGTTCCCCACGCGCGTGGCGGTGTCCGCCGAGATAAGCAATTTCAAGCGCCACACGTCGGGGCATCTTTACTTCCGCCTGAAGGACGCCAACTGCGCCGTCGACGCGGTGATGTTTCGCTCGGATGCCTCGGGTCTGAAGTTCTCGCCCGAGGACGGGATGGAGGTTCTGGTCGAGGGACGCGTGGACGTTTACGAGGTCAGGGGGCAGCTGCAACTGTACGTCGAGCGGATGAGTCCGCGCGGGGCCGGGGCGCTTGAGCAGGCGTTCCGCCGCCTGTGCGAGAAGCTCAAGAGCGAGGGTCTTTTCGACGCCGTCGCCAAGAAGCCCATTGTGCGTTTTCCTCGCGCGGTTGGCATAATAACCAGCGCGTCCGGCGCGGCCGTTCGCGACATCGCCCGCACGCTCCGCGGGCGCTGGGGCGGAGTGCGTGCGTACCTCGTCCCGGCGCTTGTGCAGGGCGAAGGCGCGGCCGAGAGTATCGTTACGGCGCTGAAGCTCCTTGACGCAAACGCCCCGCGCCTGGAGATAGACACGATAATCCTCTCCCGCGGCGGCGGGTCGCTGGAGGACCTGTGGAGCTTCAACGACGAGTCGGTTGCCCGTGCGATATTCGCCGCGCGCACGCCGATAATATCCGGGGTGGGACACGAGATGGACATCACCGTCAGCGATCTTGTGGCCGACGCACGCGCCGCCACGCCCACCGCCGCGGCGCAGATGGCGGTTCCCGACGCGCGCGAGACGGGCAACTACCTCGCCTCGCTGCTGGGGCGGATGGAAAGGTCCCTCGGCGAGCGGCTGGCTTCGGCGAGGGCGGATTTGCAGGCAGTCATGCGCAGCGCGGTCTTTCGCGACCCGCGCTATCGCCTGCGTACGCGCATGCAGCGCCTGGACGAACTTTCCCATCGCCTCCGGTCCGCCGCCGAGCGCCGGGTGTCTGCGTCCCGTCGCCGGCTGGAGTCGCCGGCGTGTCGGCTTGCGTCGGTACATCCGTCGCGCCTGCTGGAGCGGGCCGGGGGGCGGTTATCGAAAGCGGCCAATCGCCTGGCGTGGTCGCTGGGCGCGCGGTCCAATCGTGCGGGCAACGAACTGTCGGCGGTCGTGGCTCGGCTGGCGGCGGCACGACCTCAGAACCGGCTGGTCGTGGCGGGGCAGCGCGTATCCGCCGCAGAGAAGCAACTCGATGCGCTGTCGTATAGAAACGTTATCCGTCGCGGATTCAGCGTCACGCGCGCCGCCGACGGGCGGATCATACGTACAGTCGAACAGACCAACCGCGGCGACACTATCGAAACCGAGCTGTGCGACGGTAAAATATACAGCCGCGTCACCGAATCCGACGAGGCGACCAGGAAGGAACGAACATGACCAAACAGAAACCGAAAAAATCGTTCGAGCAGGCGCTGGGGGAGCTTGAAAATATCGTCGAGGAGATCGAAAAGGGCAAGGTTCCCCTGGAGGAGTCCATCGAAAAATACGCCGAGGGCATGAAACTCGTCAGGCAGTGCCGGGGGATACTCGATTCGGCGGAGAAAAAAATCCAGATCCTCGCCCGCGACGAGGAAGGATTGCTCAGGCCCAGCGGTCATCTGCAAGAGGGCGCAGGTCCGGACGCCGAGAGTTGACGCCGCCGCATCCCGCCGTCGAACGGGCGGGCGCCGTATTAGTGATTGCGGGCGGATGATAAGAATACTTAATCGCGCAACGTTTACAGGACGATGTTAAAATATTATGTTAAGGCGAACGGAGGCACGTTCGCCACGTTCGCATTGTTTGATTAATCGAGTTCTCAGGCGGCCTTGTCATGTGCGGAATAGTCGGATACATAGGAAAGAAAAAGGCCGGAGGCGTTTTGATAGAGGGGCTCAAACGCCTGGAGTACCGCGGGTACGATTCGGCGGGAATATGCATCTCGACCGGCGGCGCGCTTCGTATCCACAAGAGCCCCGGGCGGATCAGCGTCATGGAGACCCAGGCGCTGGCTGATAAGGACATCTCCAACGGGACGGTCGGCATAGCGCACACGCGCTGGGCTACCCACGGCGCGCCGACCGAGGCGAACGCCCACCCCCACACGGATTCGACCGGCAAGATTGCCGTGGTCCACAACGGCATCATCGAGAACTACGCCACCATCAAGGAGTACCTTTCGGGCAAAGGCCGAAAGTTCTCCAGCGAGACGGACACGGAGGTCCTTGCGGTCCTTATCGGCGAGCTTTACTACGACGGCGCCGGCACGCTCGAGCAGGCGGTTCTGGAGGCCTTGGCCGAGGTCAGCGGCACGTACGGAATCGCGGTCATGTGCGCCGACGAGCCGGACAAGATCGTGGCGGCGCGTAAGGGCAGCCCGCTGATAGTGGGCGTGGGCAAGGACGAGTACATCGTCGCCTCGGACGCCTCGGCCATTATCGAGCATACCGCAAACGTGGTGTACATGAACGACAACGAACTGGCCGTCATCACCCGCAACGGCATGCGGACCATGACGCTGGACAACGTGCCGGTCACAAAGGAGGTCCAGCAGATAGAATGGACGCTGGAGGAAATCGCCAAGGGCGGATACGAGCACTTCATGCTCAAGGAGATAATGGAGCAGCCGGACTCTTTGAGTATGACGTTCAGCGGACGGATAGACCTGCGCGACTTCAGGATACGCCTTGGCGGTCTGGGCGCGGTGGAGCGTGAACTGACCAAGTCGCGCAAGATAATAATCACCGCCTGCGGGACCGCCTGGCACGCCGGTCTGGTGGGCGAATACCTTTTCGAGGACCTGGCCAAGATACCCACCGAGGTTGAGTACGCCAGCGAGTTCCGCTACCGCAACCCGATAATCGAGGACCGCACGACGGTGATAGCCATAAGCCAGTCGGGCGAGACGGCCGACACGCTGGCGGCCCTGCGCGAAGCGCGCGACAAGGGCGCGATGTCGCTGGGCATAGTGAACGTGGTTGGCTCGACCATCGCGCGTGAGACCGACGCGGGCGTTTACCTGCACGCCGGTCCGGAGATAGGCGTGGCCTCGACCAAGGCGTTCACCTGCCAGTTGGCGGTGGAGACCATGATGGCGCTGATGCTGGGCCGGCGACGGTTCATGTCGCAGTACACCATGGAGGCCTACCTGAACGAACTGGCGGGTATTCCCGAGAAGATCGCCGGAGTGCTCAAGCAGTCCGATTCCATCAAGCGGATCGCACGCCAATACGTCGATCGGGAGAACTGGTTGTTCCTCGGGCGGGGATACAACTACCCCGTCGCCCTGGAAGGGGCGCTTAAGCTCAAGGAAATATCGTACATCCACTCCGAGGGTCTGCCCGCCGCCGAGATGAAGCACGGGCCCATCGCCCTTATTCACAAGGGCATGCCGGTGGTGTTCGTGGCGCCCAGGTGCGCCACTCACGACAAGATACTGGGCAACATCGAGGAGGTCCGCGCCAGGGGAGGGGAGGTGATCGCCATCGCCACCGAGGACGACGACCGGATCGAGAAATACTGCCGCCACGTCATACGCGTGCCGGACAGTTCCGCCCCGCTCCAGCCGATACTCACTGTCGTGCCGCTTCAGTTGCTTGCCTATCACGCCGCCGTGCTGCGCAGATGCAACGTGGACAAGCCCAGAAACCTGGCGAAATCCGTCACGGTGGAGTAACATATCCCCGCGCCGTGCGGCGATGGCGCCTCGGTGCGGAATTTTTACCGAACCAAGCGCCACGGGCGCACATTTAAGCCAAAGGTGTAAAATGGTCCTGCATCTGGTCAGAATCCTGTTTATGGTGGTGGTGATGGCGCTGTCGTTCCCATTTGCGTTCCGTGAGGAGGTCGTCACCAAGGGGATATTCTACGCCATATCGGTGTACATGCTCGGTCCGGCGATTTTCGCCTTTCTGTTCGTGCTGGTTGACATGTTCTGGCGCCGCAAGCGCCTTGGTGGTCTCAGCGGGCTGTTCTTCGGCGTCCTGGCGGGACTGCTGTTTTCCTACGCGATGAACAAGGTGGTGGAGATGTTCGCGCTGATTTTCTTCAGCGTTTCCCAGCCGTCGGTGCATCCGACCGTGCAGTGGGTGTGCTACCTGATGGACGCGGCGGTGGTGTTCTTGTGCGTGACGATCGTTCTTCAGACCAAGGACGATTTCCGCTTCGTGATACCGTACGTGGAATTTTCGCGCCAGGCCAAGGGCTCGCGCCCCTGGCTGCTGGACACCTCTGTGATAGTGGACGGTCGGATAGCGGACATGGCCGATACGGGCATTCTCGAGTCGCGCCTCATCGTGCCGCGGTTCATACTGGACGAGCTTCAGTCCATCGCCGATTCGGATGACCGGCTCAAGCGCAATCGAGGCCGGCGGGGACTGGATATACTCAACCGCCTCCGCACCAATGAGAAACTCGATGTGGAGATTTACGATACCCGCATCCCGGCCGTGGAAAAGATCGACGAGGTCGACGCCAAACTCGTCGCCCTTTGCGAGCACCTCGACGGGCGCGTGGTCACCAACGATTACAACCTCAACAAGGTCGCCCGCCTCCGCGACGTGGAGGTGATCAACATAAACGACCTGGCCAATTCACTCAAACCCGTCGTCCTTCCCGGCGAGACGATGCGCCTGAAGGTCATAAAGGCGGGCGAGGAGCCAGGCCAGGGCGTGGGCTACCTCGACGATGGGACAATGGTGGTGGTCGAGGGCGGACGCGACCACATCGGAAGGGAAATCGGCATAACCGTAACCAGCGCGCTGCAGACCTCGGCCGGGAAAATGATCTTCGGGAAAGTGTGCTGAGGCAAACCTGAATACAAGCAGGGATCCGTCTTCGCCAAGACTTCGAGGGGACAGGTAACGCAGGTAAACGCGGATAAATAATTAACCGGTTAACGAATCAACTAATTAACTAATTCACGAAGCAACTGTCTTACTTGAGATACTTTCCCACCAGCAAATCGAGTTTTTGTTTTTGTTCGGGGGGGATTTCGGACTTGTCGGTCCAGATAGCCAGTTCCAGTGCGTTGTGTTCCGGGCAGGGCTTATCGGCGATTTCATCGAAGCGAGCGACGGCGGATTTAATAAGTTCGACGGCGTTTTTGGTGGCGGCAGTGAGGTTGGAGAGGATTTCCTTTATCAGTTCGTGCTTGTCGGCGTCCCTGGAGACCGGTTGCCAGCAGTCGTAATCGCTTACCAGGCATACGTTTGCGTAGGCCATCTCGGCCTCTCGTGCGAGTTTCGCCTCGGGCATGCAGGTCATTCCGATCAGGTCGCCGCCCCAGGCGCGGTGCATGTGGCTCTCTGCTCGTGTGGAAAAGGCCGGTCCCTCCATGCACACGTACGTCCCCCCATCGTGGACCTCGGCCTCGATGGTCTCGGCGCAGTTCAGCAGGTGCCTCCGCAGCACGGGGCAAAACGGCGAGGCGGACTCGACGTGCACGGCGCCCAGGTCGTCGAAGAAGCTCGGCGAGCGCCTGTAGGTCTTGTCGATGACCTGGTCGGGGATGACCAGGTCGCGCGGCGCGAGGTTCTCCCGCAGCGACCCGACCGCCCCGGATGCGATAACGTGCGTGGCGCCGAGACTTTTCAGTGCGTAAATGTTGGCGCGGTAGTTCACCTTTGAGGGATTGATCATGTGCCCCGGTCCGTGGCGGTTGATGATGGCGATGGGCGTTCCGGACCATTCGGTGATTAACACCTCGTCGCTAGGGCTGCCGAACGGCGTATCGACCGCGACCCGCTCGCCGCCGGCGGCGCTTAGCGCGTCGCCCAGCCCGCTGCCTCCGATAATGCCTGCCTTGACCTGTTGCATGTTTGCTCCTTTACGTTTTGCCTTATTCGTTGATTGGTAGGGGCGGTACTTCCTGTTCGCTGGGGTTGACCAGCCGCCGGATCGCCTCGTCGAGCGAGCGCAGCGACTGCGCCTTTGTCCGCGGCTTTTGCAGCGTGCCGGTGACGTGGATTTCCATTATTTCCCTGGCCAGACCCTGTATGATCTTGTCCAGCCCGGCGATGGGGGGCAGTTTACCGGGCGGTCCGGTCAGGAAGTTCAGGTCCAGTTTGTTTGTCTTTGTGTTCATCCGCCCGGAGCCCACGATGGAGATGCCCGGTCCGGTCAGGTATATCTCGCGAAAGACGAGTTTCTCGCCGGTAAGCTGGTAGGTGAGGTTTCCGCTCGTAAAGGCCGAGTCGCCCGGAAGCGACAGGTAGATAACGCGAATCAGTCCCAGCAGGACCGGAAGACGGAATATGCTGCCCTTGGATATTCTAAACACGCCGAACGCCTGCCGGGTGTCGGGCTTTCCGATAACGCCGATGAGTTGGATGTTGCCCGCCAGCAGGCCCTTTATCTGCGGGTCGGTTTCTGGGCGGGTTTTCGCCTGTCCCACGACGGCGGCGTAGAGTTTGTCCAGTTTTATCTCTTCGACCGATACGCTCAGCCCGTACTGAGGTTTTTCCTTGAGTTTAATCTCGGCCAAGCCCGCCAGTCGCCCGCCGTAGGCCCTGGCGGATATGTTCTCGATGCGCAGCAGGTTGCTTGCGGCGGTCTTGAGCAGGCGGGCGCGGAGATTTTTTACGCTTTGCTTGCCCCAGGTGACGCTGTCCAGGTTCAGATCGGTCTCGATGCTCAGACCCTTGCTGTTTGACGACATGCTCCCGGATATTCCCCCGGTGATTTTCCTTTCGCCGAAACCCAGATCCATCTTTACGTCCTTTACCGACACGTCGCCCCTGATGCTCCATTCCTCGATTCGCATTTTGGGCTTTGGCGTCGTGGCGGCGACGGGCCTGGTGGAGGGGTTGGAATCGCCGCCTTTGCGGGTGACTATCCGCAGGTGGGGCAACTCGAAACTGACTGTTCCGCCCTTGTGGAAGTTTTTTGCCAGTGCGGCGACCTCGCCGGGCAGCGCCTTGACCATCATGGGTTTGAACGGCACGTTTTGGGCGCTTAGTTTCAGGTCCGACACCGTGCGGTTCCCCTCGGTGGTTATCGTGCCGTTGAGCGAGGCGCGCATCTTACCGGATTTGACGGCGAGGTTTTTCAGCGTGGTGGTCCGCGGCGTGGCGATGATGGTCCCGGTCACGCCCTCGACGGTGTACGGCAGCCCCCGCCAGGTGATTGACATGTCTTTTGGTTTTATGGCGGCGCGGTAGTTCAGGCCCGGTTCGGGCACGTTCTGCGACAGGTCGATACCGATATCGGCCACGCCCGTGGGGGAGAATCGCTTCCACACTGCCTGGAGCGACTCCGGCAGCGAGTCGAGCAGTTCCTTTTCGAGTTTTACGTCCTCGGCCTCGATGTGCAGGTCCACGCCGGGCGTCTTTGTGCGCAGAAACACCTGCCCGCTTACGCCGATGACGGTTTTTTCGTGCGAGCCGGTGATTCCTTCGATGATGGCGCGATCGGGTCGGATGCTTATCCGCCCCGAGACGTTATCCACGGGGTAGGGGAGTTTGGCGTACCTGAACGCGCCCTGGTGGACCTCGACCAGAACGGAATAGTCCAGTTCGCCGGAGGGTTTCCGCCCAACCTCGGCGACGACCTTGCGCAAGGTTCCGGCGGGGTGGAACTGCGAGATTATCTTTCGCGCCTTTTCGCCCACGGCGCTCAGGAGGGTTTGGTCAATGGGAACCCTGACGGCCTCGACTGTGAGTTTTGGGACAGGCGCCTTTGAGCGCAGGTCGTTTATCACGCCGTAAATCTTGCATCGCATCTGCCCGCCGGACGCCATAAGCGGCCTGGTGCGGGAAATTTTCAGCGAATCGTCGTCGAAGGCGACCTCGCCGACCAGACCCGTCAGCGGATAGGGGAAGCCGGCGTACTTTATTTTGGCGCGCCCGTTCATGGACACGCGCACGTCGGTGTGGCGTTTTTTGTCGTCGGGTCCACGATATACCCTGGCGGTAGCCGAGGCGCGCCCGGCGGGCGAGACGGCGTCCCACAGATTGTGGAGTCCCTCGTACATGGCGGTTCGCAGTTTGTCGTCCAGGGGGAGATTTTCGGCGCTGACGGTTACGTCGTACTGTTTGTCGCGCGGGATCACCCGACCGGTTATCGTCACCATCGCGCCGTTGCCCCGACCGGTAACCTTTTTGATGACGATTTGGTTGGAATCGAATTTTACGGTTCCCCGCACGTCCTGAAGGGGGTACCTGAACTTGTGATAGACCATGCTGACGCCCCGCGGTTCGGCCGTTCCGCTGAAGGTGGTTTTACCCTCTTTGGTGCGTTTGCAGATCGTGGTTATGTTAACCGGGCCCTTTGGCTGGAAGCGCCGGTGGACTTCGGCAAGGATGGCCGCCAGCGCCCTGGGTTTTTCGCCGTCGCCCGCCAGTTTCGCCGGTGCGGGGATACTCATGTCCCGAATGGTAATTTCGACGTCGTAGGGGCTGTCGGGCTTCAGTCCCCTGTATTGCCCCCGGATCTCGAACCCGGCGCGTCCGGCCTGTTCTATTTGCCCGGTTATTTCCTCGAGTTTCACGCCGTCTTCGGAGAACAGAAGCGTCCCGCAGACGTTATCGAGGAGCAGTCCGCCCAGTTCCTCAGGAAGCGTCAGCGAGACGCCGTCAAGTTCGGTCTCGAAGACGACCTGCTGTCCGTCGAGGTTCGTCCTGCCCTTGTAGTGAAGTTCGCCCTTGGGGTCGAATCGCTGCAGCCACCGTTGGTACTTGGGCGGGAGGGTTTTTATTAAACCCTTTATGTCGGCCCTTCCCGAAGGGACGATTTCACCGCTGGACATGTCCAGATCCATTGATCCCTGGAGGAACGATTCGCCCGCTCTGTGCTGTCCTTCGTAAGCGATTGAGTATTTGTTTCCCTCGCCCGGCGTCATGGATATGTCAATGGTGCTTTCGTCCACCAGTTGTTTCATGTCCTTGTCGACCACGACCGTGCGCAGGCGCACCCGCCGCAGGCGCACCGTCGCCATGAGGTCCTTCCATTTCGCCGGCTGGATCCCCCCACCGGTTCCGGTGTGGCGCAGGTATCCGTAGGTGAGGTTGCGCCCCGTGGCGGCGTCATATTGCATGGTGAGCACGCTGTTCTGGCAGATGACCTCCGTGGGCCTGAGCTGTCCTTTTATGAACAGACTCCATGGGCGGTGGCGAATGTTGATGGTTTCGGCGCGGAAGAACGGCTGGGGACTTTCGCCCCCGGGCATGAATATGCGCACCTTGTTCAGAGATATCTTTCCGAAAATGCCCATGTGGGCATGGTCAATCTTGACTCGCCCGCCGGTCAGGTCGCCCAGGAAGTTTTCGGCGTATCGGCGAATCCGCCGGTCGTTGGTCATGTACCAGTATCCGTACACCATGACCACCAGCAGCATCAGCAGCAGCAGCCCGGCGCCGTGCCGGCTTGTTGAGACGTATCTCCATCTGCGCCTGCTGGGATGATCCTTGATATATCGAAAAAGACGCATGAACATCACGCAATCCTCAGCGATTCAGCACGATATTATACCGCCCGCGCCGCGCATGGGGTGGACCCTCACACCCACATCCCCGTTATCCTGCCCTCGTAGACCATTTTTCCGTCAACGAACGCCTGCGTGTCGCCGGTGTATCGTCGGGGGCGCTGCTCGACCATTCTGCCCAGCATGATGATTCTGTTTCCGGGCGTTACCGCCCCGCGGAACTTCACGTCGTCCACTCCGGCGAAGCCGATAAAGCCGCCCTTTTCGGAGTGCGACATGGCGTAATAACTGACCAGTTGTGCGGCGGTCTCTATCATCAGCACGCCGGGAAACAGCGGCCTGCCCGGTATGTGTCCCCGCACCCAGAACTCGTCGTCGCGCACGTTGCGGTACCCGGCCATGACGTTCTTCTCGTAGTCTATGACGTATATTCCGTCCAGTTGCTGGAACTCGAAACGGTGCGGGTTGACCTGGTAGATTTTCTCTTTGGGTATGGCGACCTTGCTGGTGTCAAGTTGCGACAGTTCGATAATCGGTTTGGGCGGCACGGATGGTCCTTTCGGCTGATGCTGGTGTTTTACTGATGGTATAAATTTCTCCCCGTGCGGTCAAAGGATTATACGTCGTGGAACAGGCCGCAGAGGTAGCAGATGCCCCTTAGGGGTGGGCAGCGGAGAACACTTATTGTGTTGAAGTCAAAAAAATGAAAAACTAAAAACTTAAGGATGAAAAGAAGTATCCGAGTTTCGGGAAAAGAAAAATTCGAAAGCCGAAATTTAGCGGACCGGCTTTCCGGTCGCGTAACTTGACCTTGCCAGTCCGGTCTGCCATGTGCGGTTTTTTGCGCTTTGCCCGGCATAGAGCATGTAATAGACGTCGCCGACGCGGAATACCTGCGGCGTCAGGACGCCGCCGGAGTCCCACGCGCGGGGGTCTTTGGACGGCGTAAAAATCGGGTTGTGCGGATTCGGCTCGAATCTGCAAAAGTCCCTGGTCCGCACGTGCCCTATCCGCCAGCGATTTCCGTCGTACCCGCCGTAGAATATGTGGAAGTATTGCGGTCCTTTGAATATTTCCGCCTCGCGGACACCTTTTGCGTCCCACTTTCGGCCGGTGCCTTCGAAGACGGGATTGGCGGGGTCTTTTGCGACGTCGGGGGGATTGGTGGTCGGCGCGGTGGCGTGGCAGATTACCGGCGGCGAGTCGGACTCGCCCGTGTAGAGGATGTGTATGGTGTCGCCCGCCACTGCCACGGACGGGTGAGACGAACCCTTGCGTTCGTAATGGTTTTCGGCGGCGATTACGGGCGTGCGGGTGACGCGCGACCACCTGCCCAAATCGCCGTTGCAGACCAGCAGGCCCGTCTGCTTGGGCGGCCTGTTGCGCCGCCCGAGATAGTACGCGTAGAGCCGCCCGTCGGTGGGATTGCGGAACGGGAAGGGATACTCGGTCGTGTAATCGTCGAAGCCCTCCCTGGAGGGCGTCACGACGGGGTTGCGCGGGTCGTGGGTGACTTTCGCCGGGTCGCTCGCCGGGGCCGTGCTGTGCATCAGCACCCAGTAGTTGCCCTTTTTGCGTTTGCCCCACAGGTAATGGACGGTGTCGCCGATTACGATGGCGTGCGCGGCGGCGGCCCACTCGGGAGGCCTGCGGGAAAAAACCGCCTTTCCGTCGTTGATCCGTTCAAAGTTTGCGAACGCCTCGAATGGAATCGCAGCGGCGCCGTTAAAATCATTGCCGCCGGCGCAGCCGCCGCCGGCCGTACCGGTTGCGATTAAAAATAAGACAACTATCCTTCTCATTGCAAATCTCAGCAATAAGGCGCCGGTCGTGAACCCGTCGGGCAATGCGAAGAATTGATTATGTTTCCAGTCCAAGGGTGATGCAATGACAAAGATGCACGCCGAGCGTCTTGAATATTCCGCCAGCAGCCCCGTTGGCGGCGGACCGCCAACAGTCCATCTGGCCCTGCATTTTGCGTAGATTTACCCCCGGCGGATTGCGGAATTTCTAACGGAAGCGCGTTATAATTGGGTGTATGAGCGTTCGGTTTTACGCGAAGGTTTTTGCGCTTGCGGCGTCGGCGGCGTTTGCGATTGCAGCGGTGTCGTCAGAGCCCTCGACCCAGCCGGAGGATAATCTGCAATACTGGTTGGGGCGCGCCAAGCCGGCCGGGCAGTGTGCCGACAGTCAACCCGCCGAACCGCAGGGCACAAATCCCTTCAAATCTGCGCAGGCGGGCAATCCCGACGCGGCCCCGGGCGTGGTGGAGCTTTCGGACGGGACGATAATTGCCGGGTATGTTTACACCACCCACGAGACGCCGCTGAAGGTTTACGTCGCCGACGAGCGGCGCTGGCGTCGCGTTCCGCTTCTTGCGGCATTGAGCGTCAACGCAGTGGTGGTCGCCGAGGAGATGAGGCCGCACTGGCGCTTCGGCGAGACGGGCCAGCCGGAAAAATTCTACACCGGCAAGGAATACCCCTACCGCCGCTTCCTGTGGAAGATTCATCTCGCCGACGGCACGCACATCACCGGTGTCATCAAGGGCCAACCGATTTGGGTCGCCCGCGAGGGTCAAAGACGAGGCCCGTTCGTTTTACACGAGCGTTTGCGCGGTCCTCTGGGCGGCGAACTGGAGGACCTTATTTACATCGAGAGGATTATCATCTCGCGCCGGTGCATGGAGCAGGTGCTTTCGTCGCGCGACGAGGGCGCCGGCGAAGGCGATGATGAGAACCGTCGCGGAGAATCGGCCTCGGATTAACTCGCAGTCGTTGTTACGTAATTTGTTGACGCGTCAAGAATTACTCGTTCAGTTGTATTTTCGCTGAATTTTTTGTTAATTTGATATATAATGCCGTGTCGACTCTTTTTAATCGATATTATGGAGAGACGGACGAATTGCGAATTCTTCTGATTCAACCGGACTGGGACTGGGGCAAGGTCGGATTTTCTCTTGCGGCCATGCCGGAGCCGCTGGCGCTGGAGAAGCTGGCGGCCTGTCTTCCCGATCACGATGTGCGTATTTTGGATCTTCGGTTCGAGGATTCGGATGCGGAGCTCGAACGCCGGTTGCGGGACTTCCGCCCGGACGTGGTGGCGGTCACCGCGCTGACCACGGAGGTTTACGCGGCGCTGGACGTGCTCGGGCGTGTTCGGGATTATTCCAAAGACATATTCACACTGGTGGGCGGTCATCACGCCACGTTGAACCCCCGGGACCTTTATGCCCCGCAGGTTGACGCCATTGCGCTTGGCGAGGGCGAAGGCGTGATGCCCCACGTGGTGGATGCCCTTTCGCGCGGCAGGTCTCTGGCGGACGTTGCGAACCTCATCTGGCGCGACGAGGCCGGCGAATTCCACCGGAACAATAAGGTCTTCGGGCGTATCGAAATGGACACGCTGCCGCTTCCGCGGCGCGACCTGACCAGGAAATACCGCGACGATTACTTTTTTCTTTTCGACAAGCCGGATACCTCCGTCGCCACCGGGCGCGGATGCCCGTACCGCTGCAACTTCTGCAGCGTGTGGGTGTTTTACGGCGGGCGGACACGGCAGATGTCGCCGAGCCGCGTAATGAAAGAGGTCCGCTCGGCCGAAACCGAACACATCACGTTCGTGGACGACAATTTCCTGATGAATTACGAGCGTGAGCGGCAAATAGCCGAGATGATCCGCGCCGAGGGCATCGAGCACCGCTATTCGATGGAGTGCCGCACAGACTCGATAGTCAAGCACCCCGACCTGCTGGAGCAGTGGGTGGACGTCGGTCTTTACGCGGTGCTGCTGGGCCTGGAGGGCGCCTCGGACAAGATGCTCAAGAACGTCAACAAGAAGAACACCGCCGACGTAAACGACCGCGCCATCAAGATACTCAAGGACAACGGCGTAATTATCTGGGGGGCGTTCATCGTTGACCCCGACTGGCAAGCGGACGACTTCAAGCGCCTGCGTGACTACGTCAACCGAATGGAGATAACGCATACCCAGTTCACGGTGCTCACGCCGCTTCCGGGCACGGTGCTGTACGCGAAATGGCGCGACCGGCTCATTACGCACGATTACACCTGCTACGACGCGCTGCACGCGGTGGTGCCCACGCGGATGGACCGCGAGTCGTTCTACGGGCACTTCGCCAACCTCTACAGGCAGATGGACCTGGGCCCGTATTATGATCTCGTCCGGAAGGGCAAACTTTCCATCGAGGACTGCCGACGCGGAAAGCAGATGCTCGAAACCATGAGCGTGCCGGAGTATTATTTCGAAAGGGACCCGATACTCGGCGGCCAGGGCGGAAAGTGCGAATCGTCGCGCCCGTCGGGCAGGCGGTTTGACCTTCATGCGGTGTCGAGGGGGCGGTCCGAGGCCGCCACCGGGCACATCGGGCGACAGAATCGCCGGGACCTTAAGCATCAATAATGAGGGGGAATGCCGAAATTTCCACGCACCTGGTCCGAGGGTCGGTAAAATGTGTACCGTTGGTTTTTTTTGCGCCGGACGCGACGTTTTTAGACGGAGTATTTTGATATGGAGCTTCCTCGCCGCAAGGGCGACGAATTACTGAAACAAGGCGAACTGTCCGACATTCGCAGGCGCCTGCGGCGAATCGCGCCCGCACACGACCTTGTCAGCGTTATCGTGTGCGCGTTCGACCACCGCACGCGAATGCTCCCGTTCACCTACGCCGACATGCGCATGGCGCCCGCGGGCGCCCGGGCTATCGGCTCTGCGCTTTTGGACAGCGGCTTTGCCAAGACGCGCATCGTCCTTCAGCAGTGGAACAGGAACGTCAGGCCGTCCCAAATGCGCCTCGACGGGCGCGTGCCGGACATGCTGTTGATATCGACAATGTATATCCACAACAGCAAGTGCCGCGAGCTTATCCGCGACGCCCGTCGGATCGAGGCGGACCGACGCCCGCTGATTATCACCGGGGGCGCCAAGATGATTTACGAGCCGTGGGACGCATTCAGCGCCGACGCGAACGACCCCTGGGGCGCCGACGTGGCCGTCACCGGCGAGCAGTACGTCCTGCTGAGTCTGCTGGAGGTAATTTTGTCTCTCCGCGGGTCCGGCGAGCCGCTGCGTTCGGCGTTCGCCCGCGCGCGCGACGACGGCATGCTCGACGACGTGCCGGGTCTGGTTTACCCACGGGGCTCCACGGACGGCGTGGCCGAGGAACTCGTCGACACCGGCGTGCAGCGCATGGCGGGCAACATGGACGAGCACGCGCCGGTGGAGCTTGGGTACGGTATCCTCGAGCCGCCGCACAAAAAGTCCACGCTCTCTTCGGCGCCGCTGCCGGACAATGAAATACGAAAGTACAGCCCGATATCGTGCCTGGTGCTGACGCTGGGTTGCCGGTTCCGCTGTCCGTATTGCCCGATACCGGCCTACAATCAGCGGCAGTTCCGCGCCAAGAGCGGCGGGCGGATACTGGAGGACCTCACGCGCCTGCACACCCGGTACGGGCTGAGGTATTACTTCGGCGCGGACGACAACTTTTTCAACGATAAGGACCGCGCGCTGGAAATATCCGACACGCTCGCGCGGGCGCAAATCGGCGGCCGGTCCATCCGCCACCACGTACGCCTGGCCACCGAGGTGACAGTCCGCGACGCCATGCGGATGAAAGACCACCTGCGCCTGGTGCGCACCGCGGGCTTTCGGGCCCTGTGGATGGGCGTGGAGGACATGACCGCCACGCTGGTCAAGAAGGGCCAGACCGTGGGCAACACCACCGAACTCTTCCGCCTGCTGCGGAAAAGGGGAATCATGCCAATGCCGATGATGATGCACCACGACGCCCAGCCGCTGCTGACCACCAAAGACGACTATGGGCTGCTCAACCAGGTCCGACTGGTCAAAAAGGCCGGCGCCGGCACGCTCCAGGTGCTGATGATTATCCCCTCGCCCGGTTCGCAGTTGTACGTGCCCTCCTACACCTCGGGCACGGTCCTGGCGGCGGCGGGCGGAAAGAAGGTCCGCCCTTACATGCACGACGGCAACTACGTCGTGGCGTCGCGTCACAAGCAGCCATGGAAGAAGCAGTTCAACATCATGGCGGCCTACATTTATTACTACAATCCGCTGCGCCTGATGGCGATGCTGATGCAGCCGCGGAACCGACAACTCCTGTTCGACATGGTGCTGCAGGTGATCGGTATGTACGGGCTTATATTGACTATAAAGCGGACGTTTGGCTGGGGCGTACGCCTGATGTTAGGCGGCATTAAGCGTATTTGGCAGGCGCCGCGGAGCGAAATTCCCATGCGAGACGCCCGCGGCGGACCGGCCAGTCACGCCCTTCCGGGAACGCCGGTGGCCAAAAAAAACAGCAGCGAATCTTAAATGCGATGCGCGGGTAATGCCGCTGCTCTTTGCCGCCCGAGTGATACGAGCAGGACCTGCCTGCCGGCAGACGGGTTTCACCGATTACCGGATTACGCGGATTATTTTTATTTGGATCCTCCGGCAAAACGCTGTTGGCTTCGGTCGGTTGTGACGCCCAGATGCGGCGTCGAACCGCATCGCCGATGCCTGGGGGGAATACCGTCGCACTGTTTTTGGGAACGTCGCCGTGCCGGTAGAGGATGAATTGCCCGTTATTTTTCCACCAGGTTCTTCATTTCGTCGGTGTGCTCCAGGATCCATCGGACCTTTCGGCGAATCATTTCCAGGAAGGGGAATCCCTCCAGTCGTCCGAAGCTTCCGGTGGCGGCTATTGGCAGCACGGCCTCGGCGATCATCGCCTCGCACATGAGGTACGGAATCGCCTCCAGTTCCGCCGTCGAAATGACCTCCACCGAGTCGTATCCTGCTATGAATCGCCTGAACCGCGACTCGTCGATGTAGTCGGGCCACTTCGACGGGTCGCGCGAACCGCCCACAATCGAGAACTGAAGCGCACCGTTGGCCAGGTCTATCACCCGCTGGTAGAGCCGCGCCGAGTCGTAGTCGATAACCGCCACCACGTGACCCTTGCGGAACAGCATGTTGCCCGGATGCCAGTCGCCGTGTACTATCTGCCTGTTCCAGTCGGCCAGGCCTGTCTGGTTGGATTTTTCCACGCAGGTTCTGTAGGCGTCCTGGATTTCCTCGACGGTTTCCCTGACCTGTTTTGTCGAGGGTCTCTCGCCGGTCTTCAGCGAAGAGGGCACTTCGCTCACCGCGCGCAGTATGGCAGAGGCGCTGTGGTAACTGCCGCCGGGCGGTATGTATTCGCTCTGGAAGTTTCTCAGCAGTTTGTGATACAGCCCCAGCACGTGCCCGGAGTGGTAGGTCGCCTGGAGTGAGCCGTCGTAGCCCGTGCCGGGTATGTACTCGAACATTTCGTATATGTCCGAGTTCAGCACGAGCATCGAATTATTTTTCTCGCGGGTGCCCAGCAGGTGCGGAAGGGGGAAGTTCTGCGCCGCCAGCCAGAGTTGTATGCGGTGCGTAAATGCCACCTTATCGAGGTTGTTTTTACCGCGCGCCCGGCGCTTGAAGAGGAACTTGCCCTTTTGGGAATCTAAGACGACCTTCGGCGAGCGACTGGAGCCGCGGGGGAATTCTTCTATTTTATTGATTACACCGAGGTCATAGTGGCTCAGGCAAATGGCCAGTTCTTCCGTTCCGAACTTCTCGCGTACTTTTTGCATGATGTGGAATTCGAACCGTCGCTTTGGGTTACTTTCCGTTCAACTCGGTTTAACGGGCTATTAAGTGTATTACCCTATCGGCCCGTGTCAAAGGTAAATGTCGCACGACACGAATATATAATAACATATTCCGGGTCCCTTGGCGTGACAAGTGAGGGTACATATAATTCACCCGTGAAGATACTGGTGACAGCCGACCTGCACTACGACATACCCCGCTCGCGCGCGCCCACCGAGCGGCTCGCCTCGGAAGTCTGCCGCACCGCCGCCGATGCGCTGGTGCTGCTGGGCGACACTGCCGGGGCCGATACGGGCGTGCTGTCCGATTGTCTGGGATTGTTCGACGCCTTCGAAGGGGCCAAATTCCTGGTGCCCGGCAACCACTGCCTGTGGCGGCGCGACGGGGAAAGTTCCATCGACCGCTACGAGCGTATACTGCCGCAGGTCGCCGGAGAGGCGGGCTTTGAAATTCTGGACCACAAGCCCATCGTGACGGGCGGGCTGGGAATGGTCGGCTCGATCGGCTGGTACGATTATTCCCTCCGACAGGATTCGCTGGACATTCCGCTGGCGTTTTACCGCGCCAAGATATCGCCCGGCGCCGCGGCAAACCGGCCTGGGTACGCCCGACTGCTGGAGGAACACCGCGGCGAACTTACGCAGGAGCAATTGAAACTGACCGCGCTGTGGAAGGACGGCATGCACGTAGAGATTGGCATGTCCGACGAGCAGTTCACACGACGACTGGCGGACAAACTCGCCCGCCAACTGGACGACGTGTCGCGCCGCGCCGAGCGCATCGCCGTGTTCATGCATCACCTGCCGTTCGCGCAGATGGTCCCGCAGGACCGCCCGGCTCATTTCGCATTCGCCGCGGCGTTCATGGGGGCCGAGGCGTTCGGCCGCGTGCTGCTGAATTGCCCCGCCGTGAGGTACGTCTACTGCGGTCATTCCCACTGGAAGGCGCGGATCAAAATCGGACGCATCGAGGCCGTCAACGTCGGAAGCACCTACCGCGACAAGCGCCTGGAAGTGCTGGAAGTGTGAATGTTAAATTAGTTGTGAATAAGTAGCACAGGCGTTGCCCGCGGGATTTCCGCGCGACGGTTCGACGAGGACTTATCCGTACCCGGCGAGCCGGGATTGAGTCGGGCGAATAAACGTCCCCGCCCGTCCCGTCGGGACGCCGCCGCGCAAATGACAGGATGGAGACTATGTACACGAAAAAGATTGACGTAAAGACCGGCGATCGCGACCAGATGGTGGACATTACCGACCAGGTCCGCCGGGCCGTGAGCGAATCGGGAATTTCAGACGGAATGGTGCACGTTTACGTCCCGCACACCACCGCCGGGGCGACCAGAAACGAAAACGCCGACCCCAGCGTGGTCCACGACATACTCGCCGCCCTTGACGCGTCGGTTCCCTGGCGGCAGCGGTTCTACCGTCACGGGGAGGGCAACTCGGCGGCACACGTTAAATCCTCGCTTGTCGGATGCAGCGCGGCGGCGCCGGTAATCGGCGGGCGCGTGGCGCTGGGAACCTGGCAGGGATTTTACTTCTGCGAATTCGACGGCCCGCGCTGCCGTCACGCCATAATCATCGTCAAGTAGCGTGTGCAATCCCGATAACCATCGAGACACATGGGGTATCTGAAATTGAATTCCCTATTATCCGCGAGCCCGACCGGGCGTTATTGCAAAAGTTGCTTGGCCTGTCCGACCAGGTAGAACGAGCCGGTGATGCAGATGATGTCTTCGCGCGTCACGGCGCCCTCTGCAGTTCGGATGGCCTCGACGAGGTTGTCGGTGACCTGCGAGGTCCGCTCGCACCGCTGTTCGTAGATTTCGGCCAGTTCTTCCGGCTCGGCGGCGCGAGGACTGTCGTTAGCGCGGGTGAACACCACCTTGTCGGCGCCGGTGGCGATCTGGTCCATCATCCCGTTGATATCCTTGTCGGCGGCGCAGCCGAATATCATCACCATCGAATCGTACGGTATGTGCTGACCCAGCGCGCGGATTAGCGCCTGCATGGAGGCGGCGTTGTGGGCACCGTCGACCAGTATCCTCGGGTCCTGTCGTATCATCTCCATCCGCCCGGGCAGGTACATACCGGCCAGACCCTTAACGGCCTTTTCGTCGTCCACTTCGACGCCGCCTGCCTTGAGCCGGTCCAGCAGCGCCAGCGCCAACCCGCAGTTGACCGCCTGATGTTCGCCCAGAAGCGGAACCGGAAGGTGCTCGAACTTGCTGCGGGAGGTTGTGAGGCACACACGCGCGTGGCACCCGGCTTGCCGCGACGACTCCACGCGGCAGGAGAACTCTATGTCCTCGCCGGTGAACGCCAGTTCGATGCCGGATTCGGTGGCGGCCTTTTTGAGGACCCTGGCGGCAGCGGGACTCTGCGGCACGCTGACCACCGGCACGTCGGGCTTGAAGATACCGGCCTTTTCGGCGGTTATCTCTTCCAGCGTCTTGCCCAACTGGTACGTGTGGTCTATGGATATGCTGGTCAGCCCGCACACCAGCGGCTTGAGAACGTTGGTGCTGTCCAGACGCCCGCCCAGACCCGCCTCGACGACGGCAAAATCCACCTGCTCGGCGGCGAAATAGCGGAAAGCCAGGGCGGTTAGTATCTCGAAAAACGTGGGCTTGTCGTCGCCCATTTTCTCGATGTGCGGCTCGGCGAGGTTGATAAGTTCCGCCAGTGCGGTGCGTGGTATCATCTGTCCGTTGACGGCGATCCGCTCGCGGATGTCGCATATGTGCGGAGAGGTGTACAGGCCCACCTTGTACCCGCAGGACTTTAGCATCTCTGCGAGCATCGCGGCGGTGGAGCCCTTACCCTTGGTGCCGGCAATGTGGACCGTGCGGATTTTCGTGTGCGGATTGCCGAGTTTGCGGAGCAATGCGCGCATACGGAATAAGTTGAACGTGTCGGTGTTATACCGCACCCGCAACATTCGCTCGTAATCCGTGGCGGAGAAGAGATACTTCAGTGCTGAAGCGTAAGTCCTTGTGCCCTTTTGACTTACACCTCTGCCCCTGGAGGTTTTTGTACCTGTCTCCTGTCCCATAACAATATTTTAACAGAAATAATAATACCCTTTTATGCCCTTAATGTCAAGTTAATTAGGCACCTCAAACTGTGGGGTTTTTTTAGAGCAATTTGCAAGTGTTTGATGAAAATGGGT
>CAYZPY010000007.1:0-36114 GCA_964480425.1 uncultured Planctomycetaceae bacterium | reverse complement strand
GACGGCGTGCGGGGCGCCGGCGCTTACGTGGTCAAGACCACCGACAGGCGCATAGCGGCGGCCGTCGCCCAGCGACTGGAACTCAGCGCCTCGCTTTTGAACCTTTACGAAATGCGCCTGGAGCTGTCCCGGCGGCGCCGGCAGCTGGACAGTCTCCGCACGGCGATGGAAATCGTATCGGCGGTCAACGAGCCGAAAAAATTCCGCGCCGCGGCGATGAACATGTGCAACGAAATCGCCGCCCGCTTCAACTGCGAGAAGGTCAGCGTCGGTTTTCTCCGCGGCCGCTACGTGCGCCTGGAGGCGATGAGCCACACAGAGAAGTTCAGCTGCAAGATGCAACTCATCGCCGACACCGAGTCGGCCATGGAGGAATGCCTCGACCAGGACGTGGAGGTGGTTTGTCCCAGTTCGCCGGAGGCGACGTACGTGTCGCGTTCGGCGGCGGAACTTTCGGGCAAGCACCGCAACTCGGCCGTGGCGTCGCTGCCGATCCGCAGTGAGGGCGAGCCGGTGGCCGTGCTGACCGCCGAGCGCGCCGGCGATCAGCCCTTCGACCAGGAAGACCTGCAGATGCTGCGGTTGACGTGCGACCTTTGCGCGCCGCGCCTGGTGGAGACGCACGCCCGCGGCCGGTGGATAGGCGCCCGAGCGGCCCGCGCCTGCCGAAATACAGCCGCCGCCCTGGTCGGTTCGAAGCACACCTGGGCGAAGGTCGCCGCAGCGGCGGTGCTGGGGGGCATATTGTTCCTCGCCCTGGGCAAGGGCGATTATTATGTCAGGGGCTCCTTCGCCCTCGAGCCGGTGCGGCAGCAGGTTATTTCCTCGCCGTTTGAGGGCAAACTGGCCAAGGTTATGGTCGAACCCGGCGCGGAAGTGACCAAGGGCGAAGTACTTGCCCGTCTGGACACCGAGAAACTCGTCATCGAGCAACTTCCCGCAGCCGAGGCCGAGCGGTTGGGGTATCTGAAGGAGGCCTCTCTGGCGGCCAGCAAGGGCGAGCAGGCCGAGGCCGAAATCGCGCGCCTTAAGGCGCGCGAGATACTCGAAGGCAGGATTCAGCCGATCAAGCGCAGGATAGAACAGGCAAGTATAAAGGCCCCCTTCGACGGCGTGATAATCAGCGGGCGTCTCAAGGAGCACATCAACCGCACCTTCGAGAAGGGCGAGAAACTCTTCGACATCGCCCGCACCGACAAACTTCGTGCGGTCATATCCGTGCCCGAGGACCAGATATCCCAGGTCCGTTGCGGCATGGAGGGTTTTCTTACGCCGACCGCCCGCCCGGACAGGAAAATCCCCTTCGAGGTCGAGCGTATAAACCCCGTGGCCGAGGTCGAGGATGAGTCCAACGTCTTCAAAGTCCGCGTGCGTCTGAAGGGAAATACGCAAAACATGCGCCCCGGCATGGAGGGCGTGGGCAGGTTATACATCGACCGGCGGCATTACGCCTGGATGTGGTCGCGCCGCCTGGTCAACTGGGTGCGCATGAAACTCTGGTGGTAGTTTTTATCTATGGCGGTTGACAGACCCACATTCAGCGAATCCTGGTACCGGGTGGCGGACCTGACGCCTCGCCTGCGCTCGACGGTGGAGATCTACCGCCAGCACTTCCGCGGGCGGATATGGCACGTCTTGCGCGATGCAGGAAGCAACGACTTTTTCCGCCTCAATGAGGCGGCCTACAGATTTGTGGCGCTTCTTGACGGCCGGCGGACTGTGCGTCAGGTCTGGCGGTTGTGCAACGAGCAACTCGGCGACGCCGCCCCCACGCAGGGAGAGGCGATACAACTGCTGGGGCGGTTGTACACATCCAACCTGCTGATGGCAGAGATGCCCCCCGACGCCGCATCGCTGCTGAAGCGATACAGGCAGCGGATCACCCGACAGGTGCAGGGGCAACTGATGAACCTGATGTTCCTGCGGATACCGCTTATAGACCCCGACCGTTTTCTTGAGCGGTGGCGGGGCGTGTTCGGATGGCTGTTCTCGTGGGTGGGGTTCGTACTGTGGGTGGCGCTTCTGGGAACCGGAATATATTTCATCGCCGGTCGGCCGGATGAGTTGTGGAACGCCGCCGAGGGTATACTGGCACCGGCGAACCTGCCGCTTTTGTACCTGGCGATGGTCATCACCAAGGTCTTTCACGAGTTCGGTCATGCCTTCGCGGTCAAGCGTTTTGGCCGGGCCGAAGGAGGCCGGGGCGAGGTCCACACCATGGGCGTCATGCTGCTGGTGTTCATGCCGCTTCCTTTCGTGGACGCCTCCAGCGCGTGGGCGTTCCGCAGCAAGTTGCGGCGGGTGGTCGTGGGCTGTGCGGGGATGATAGTGGAACTTGGCGTCGCCGCCGTGGCCGCGATCGTCTGGGCTAACACCGCACCGGGCGGGATACTGCACCCTGTGTGCTACAACATCATGTTCATCGCCAGCGTCTCGTCGCTGCTGTTCAATGCCAACCCGCTGCTGCGCTTCGACGGGTATTACATCCTCTCGGACCTGCTGGAGATACCCAACCTTCACCAGCGCAGCCGCCAGTACCTTTATTACCTTGTCAAGCGCTACGCCTGGGCCGTGCCGCGCCGGCAGAACCCCGCGCACACCACCGGCGAGCGGATTTGGTTCGTTGTGTTCGGCATCGCCTCGACGATTTACCGGGTGTTCATATTCGCCGTGATAGTTCTGTTCGTCACCGATCGCCTTCCGAGGCCGTTGTCGATAGTGGCCCTTACGTTCGCGGCGGTGGCGGTGGTGGGCTGGCTGGTCGTGCCGCTGGTCAAGTTCGTGCGGTATCTGTTTTCCAGCCCCGAACTGTTGCGGGCGCGCACAAGGGCCATAACCACAACGGCTGCGTTTGTTATAGCGTTAGTCACCGGCATCGGGCTTATTCCCGCACCGGATCACGTCAGGGCCGAGGGGGTGGTCGAGCCGGTGGACATGGCGGTGATTCACGCCGAAGAAGCCGGTTACCTGGTGGATTACCTGCCGTCGGGTCAAATGGTGAGCGCCGGTAATGAGGTTCTTGTGGGCCTGGAAAACCGGGACCTGCAAGGGCGGCGCAAGGTACTGAAATATCAGTTGGAGCAGAGAAAACTTCAGCGAAAAATAGCCATGTCGCCCGAAGAACGGAACTTCGCCCTTGCGGACCTTTATCTGAAACACATCCGCGACATGACCGAGAAGATTCGCCGCTACGACGAGCGGTGCGAAAAACTCTCGGTCCGCGCCACGGTGTCGGGTCTGTGGATTGCGCCGGGAATAGATCACAAAAGAGGCGATTTCATCGAGCCGGGCAGGGAAATCGGCGTGGTGGCGGACCTGGACGAACTGCACATCCGGGCGGTCGTCACGCAGGCAGACATGCGTCTCATAGACGCCGCCCGCGGGCAGGTGGAGATAAGACTACGAGGCAAACCGGACGTCCTGCTGACGGGCGAGGTCACCGAGGCACTGCCGGCCGGGAGCAAAAAACTGCCCTCCCGCGCGCTGGGCTACTTCGCGGGCGGACCCATTGAGACCGACCCGAAGGACCGCCAGGGCACGCAGGCCACCGAGCGGCTCTTCCAGGTGATTATCGAACCGCGGGATGATAAATTTCAACTGCTCGCCGGACAGAGGGTGGTCATCCGCTTCGCCATGGATAAAAAGCCCCTGGCCGTGCAGTGGTGGCTGGGACTGAGACAGATGCTGGAAAAACGCCTCCACCTCTAAGGACGTCTATGCCCCAGGACCTTGCGACAACGTGGCGGCTCCTTGCGGGGATGAAAAAAGACCAGTCCCTGCCGAGGGGTCTGGATGCCGCCTGGGACTCCGTGGCCGGATGGATTCGCAACGCCGCCACACGCACGCAGAGTTTTCTGAGACGGGCCGGGGAAATTATCGCCCTGGAAAAGGACTACGCACAAAAGTCCGATGCGGCGCTGGGCGAGACGGGTCGGCAGTTGCGAGAGATTTTTCGCAGGTCGCGCGACACGCGTGAGCACCTGAACCACGCCTACGCACTGGTCCGCGAGGTGGCCGCCCGCAAACTCGACCAGAAGCACTTCCCCGTCCAGATAGCCGGGGCGCTTGCGCTGCACGCCGGTTGCGTGGTGGAGATGGCCACTGGCGAGGGCAAGACCCTTGCCGCCACCATGCCGACGGTGGCGGCCGGGTGGCGCGGAAAGGGCTGCCACGTCATCACCGTGAACGATTACCTCGCAAAGCGTGACGCCGAATGGATGGGACCCGTATATAAATTCCTGGGCCTCAGCGTGGGCTACATCCGGCAGGACATGTCTCCGCCCCTGCGTAAACGCGCCTACCAGGCGGACATTACGTACTGCACGAACAAGGAGGTGACTGCCGATTTCCTCCGCGACCGGCTTACACTGGGGCGTGTGAAGAATTTTTCACAGGCGCTTCTGGAAAACTTCGTCGGCGGCCGCCGGCGGACGGACCGCCTGCTTCAGCGCGGCCTGCACTACGCCATAGTCGACGAGGCCGACTCGGTCCTCATAGACGAAGCCGTCACGCCGCTCATCATCTCCGGCGAGGCGCCCAATCCGGAGCAGGTCCACGCCTTCACAGGCGCTGCCGAACTGGCCGAGAAATTCCAGCCGGACGTCCACTACAAAATCAACCACCGCTATCGCGAGGTTGAACTGACCTCGGCCGGGAAGTCGCAACTGGAGCGGGAGACCGCGGGCCTGGGCGGCGTGTGGCAAGGCCGGCGGCGAAGCGAGGAACTCATCGTACAGGCGCTTACTGCCCGGGAGTTCTACCTTCGCGACCAGCAGTACGTTCTCCAGGAAGACAAGGCCGTCATAGTGGATGAGTTCACCGGCCGGCTTATGCCCGACAGGGAGTGGCGCGACGGGCTTCACCAGGCCGTCGAGGCCAAGGAGGGCGTCGAGGTCAACCCGCCCAAGGACACCTACGCGCGGCTTAGTTTTCAGCGTTTCTTCCGGTTGTACGGCAAACTCGCCGGCATGACCGGAACAGCGGCCGAAGCCAGGCGGGAGTTCTGGCAGATATACCACCTGCCGGTGGCTGTCATACCCACCAACCGCCCGTGCATAAGGAAGGTGCATCCGGACAGGGTCTACGCCGACGAGCAGGCCAAGTGGTCCGCCGTGCTCGAGGAGATAAAACGTGTCCATGCGACCGACCGGCCGGTGCTGGTGGGCACGCGCAGCGTCCGCGCCAGCGAGCACCTGAGCCGAATGCTGAGCGACGAAGGCCTGGACCACCAGGTGTTAAACGCCGTCCGCCATAAACAGGAGGCGCACATCGTCGCCGGGGCGGGACAGAAGGGAAGGATAACGGTGGCCACGAACATGGCCGGTCGCGGAACGGACATCAAACTCGCCCCGGGCGTGGCCGAGATGGGCGGACTGAAGGTCATCGCCACAGAGCGGCACGAGGCCGGCAGGATAGACCGGCAGTTGTTCGGCCGCTGCGCCCGCCAGGGCGACCCGGGCGAGGCGGTGGCGTTCGTTTCGCTGGAGGATGAACTGCCCCGCCGCTACGCGCCGACTATGACGGGCCTGCTCCGTCGGCGTTTCGCCGGCGCCGACGGGGAGGTGTCTTCGCGCCTGACGCGGCGAGTGTTCGACGTCGCACAAAGGCGCGCAGAGCGCCTGGCGCTGCGCCAGCGCAAAAGCGTTCTGCGAACCGACGACTGGCTGGACGAATACCTCGGCTTCGCCGGAAGCGAAAGTTGAGGATGCACTGCCTGTACGTTACATTCCTTTCTGTCCATTCTTCTTCTGTTGAGACACGTCGCGTTTGACTGCTATAATGCCCCGACCTGCCCCTTAGAGGTAACTTTGCCGGTCTGCAGACCGGCATGACGAGAGTGCAAGAGAGATGGAAAATAACGCGTCCTCAACTTCCCCCAAAACGGCCGAGCCGTCGGGGGACGAGATAAGGCGGTTCGTAGGTTCGCTGGAGGGGCTGCGCGGGCGTGGTGCAATATCGAACACAAACCTCATCGGCGTGCTCCAGGACATCCAGGAGCATTTCGGTTATCTGCCGCCGGTTGCGCTGGATGAGGTCAGTCGAAAGACACGCATACCGCTGGGCAGGATATACGGCGTGGTGAGTTTCTACGCGCAGTTTTACACCGAGCCGCACGGCCGGCACACCATCCGCTGCTGCCGCGGAACCGCCTGCCACGTCAAGGGCGCCGCAAGGATTATAGACGCCGTCAGGAACAACCTGGGCATCGAGGAGGGTCAGACCACCGACGACATGCAGTTTTACCTCGAGACGGTGGCGTGCCTGGGCGCGTGCTTCCTGGCGCCGGTGATGATGATAGACAACCGGTATTACGGAAAACTCACCCCGCAGCGCGTGGCGGGCATATTGAAGCAGTACCGAGCGGACGGGTCATGAAGAAGTTCACATGCATCGATGATTTGCGCATCGCCGCCGAGGAATTCGTGCGTCGCGGCGCCGCTGAGACGGTCATTCGCGTCTGCTCGACCGGCTGCCGGGCGTTGGGGGCGATGGACGTCTGCGATGCACTGGAGGCGGAATTGCAAAATCGCGGCCTGGAGGCGAAGGCGCGCGTGGTGCGTGTCGGTTGTCACGGCCTGTGCGCCGGGGCGGTGACGCTCGTGATCGACCCGGGGGGAATTTTCTACCAGCAGGTAACGCCCGAAGATGCCGCCGAAATCGTCGAGACCACCGTCGCCGGCGGAGAGGTTATCTCCCGCCTGTGCTGGTCCGGCGACGACGGGCCCGTCGCCCGGCGGGATGAGATACCGTTCTACAAGCACCAGGTGCGGCGCGTTCTGCGCAATTGTGGCGTGGTCGACCCGACCAGCATCGAAGACGCAGTTGCCCGCGGCGCATACGCATCCGCCGCGGCAACACTGTCGCAGAAATCGCCCCAGCAGGTTATAGACGAGGTGCTGGCGGCGGGACTTCGCGGCAGGGGCGGGGCGGGCTTCCCCACCGGAAGGAAGTGGCGGTTCGCACGCCAGGCCGAAGGCGAGCCCAAGTACGTCATCTGCAACGCCGACGAGGGCGACCCCGGCGCGTTTATGGACCGGGCGCTTCTGGAAGGCGACCCGCACCTGGTCATCGAGGGCATGATTATCGGCGCCTACGCCATCGGCGCAAGCCGCGGTTTCATCTACGTCCGCGCCGAGTATCCCATCGCCATCGAACACACCGAAATCGCACTGGGCGCCGCCCGAAGCGCCGGACTGCTGGGCGAGAATATCCTCGGGGCGGGCTTTGATTTCGACATCGAAATTCGCAAGGGCGCCGGTGCGTTCGTCTGCGGCGAGGAGACCGCGCTTATAGCATCCGTCCAGGGGCAGCGCGGCATGCCCCGCCCCCGCCCGCCGTTCCCCGCGTCCGGCGGCCTGTTCGACAAGCCCACCAACATCAACAACGTGGAGACCTGGGCAAACGTGCCTCGAATCATGGAAACGGGCGCTGCCGAGTACGCCTCGGTCGGAACCGAAAACTCCAGGGGCACCAAGATATTCGCCCTGGCCGGCAAGGTGAATTACACCGGGCTGGTCGAGGTGCCCATGGGCGCTACGCTGCGGCGGATAGTTTACGACATCGGCGGGGGCATACCGCGCGGCCGGAAGTTCAAGGCCGCACAGATGGGTGGTCCGTCCGGCGGGTGCGTGCCGGCGCAGTTCCTCGACACGCCCATCGATTACGACTCGGTCGAGCAGGTAGGCGCGATTATGGGCTCCGGGGGGCTGATAGTTATGGACGAAGCCACCTGCATGGTGGACATCGCGCGGTTCTTCACCGATTTCTGCCGAAGTGAGTCCTGTGGAAAGTGCACGCCATGCCGTATCGGCACCATGCGCATGGGGGAGATATTGGAGCGCATAACGTCCGGGCGGGGCGAATCGTCGGATATTGAGACACTGGAAGAACTGGGCGGCGTCATAAAAGAGTCCTCGCTGTGCGGACTGGGCCAGACCGCGCCGAACCCGGTGCTCTCGACTCTGCGGTACTTCCGCGATGAGTACGAGGCGCACATACTCGAGCGGCGGTGTCCGGCCCACGCGTGCGAGGCGATGATAACCACCACGTGCTCGGACGCGTGCCCGGCTCACGTAAACGTGCCCGAGTACGTCGCGCTCATAGCGGACGGGCGCTTCGCCGCAGCGCTGGAGGTCATCCGGCGGCGCAATCCGTTCGCCTCGGTCTGCGGAAGGGCTTGCGACCATCCCTGCCAGACGTTCTGCCGACGCGGCGACCTGGACGAGCCGGTGTCCATACGCCACCTGAAGCGATACGCTACCGACGCTGCGGCCGGCCATGATGAAGTACCTTCGCTGGCATGGCGTGGCCCGCGGAACGGTAAGGTCGCCGTCGTCGGCTCCGGACCGGCGGGCCTGACGGCCGCGTACTTCCTGGCCCTGGTCGGGCGGCAGGTGACGGTGTTCGAGGCGGCGGATGAGCCCGGCGGTGTGCTGCGGACCGGGATACCGTCGTATCGTCTGCCGCCGGAAGCGCTGGACCGCGACATCGAGTACATACGCCGCAGCGGCGTGGACGTAATCACCGGCCGGAGGATAGAGTCGCTACAGGAACTGCGCGACAACGGGTACGATGCGATTTTCCTTGCCGTCGGCGCGCATAAGGGTCGGAAACTCGACGTGCCCGGCGGCGACAAGGAAGGCGTGACGGATGCTCTTGCGTTTCTGCGGGAAGTAAAGACCGCCCGATTGCAGCAGTTGTCCGGCCCGGCGGTGGTCATCGGCGGGGGCAACGCCGCAATAGACGCCGCGCGCACGGCGCTTCGCCTGGGTGCAGAGCCGGTCACGCTGCTTTACCGCCGCGGCCGCGAAGAAATGCCCGCGATTCGCGAGGAAATCGAGATGGCCGAGATGGAGGGCGTGCAGATGCATTTTCTGCTCTCGCCCGTCGCAATCGAGGGCGACCGGCGGGTCGATGGCGTGGTCTGCGCGAAAATGAGACTGGGCGCCGCCGGCGAAGACGGCCGACGTCGCCCCGAGCCCATCAAAGGCAGCGAGGTTCGTTACGAGGCCTCACACGTGCTGGTAGCCATCGGCCAGAGCGCGGACCTGGAGCTGGCGGAAGTGGACGACAAACTGATAATCCGCCGCGGCTGGGTTGAGGTGGACCCCGTCACTCACCGCAGCGGCGAAGGCGACGTGTTCGCCGGCGGCGACGTGGTGACGGGACCGTCGACCATTGTTCAGGCCGTCGGTGCGGGCCAGCGGGCTGCGATGGCCATCGACCGTTATCTGGGCGGGCGGGGCGAACTGCCGCCCGACCATGGCTGGGCGCCGCCGTGCAAGCCCACCGACGAAGAAGCCGACGTGCCGCACCAGCCGGTGCCTCGGGCCGTCACTAAACCGAGTGAAGGCAACTTCGATGAAGTTTTGCAGGGCTACATGCGGCAGGCGGCCGTCAACGAGGCCCGCCGCTGCCTGAGGTGCGACCTGGAATAAAAAATTGAACCATGGCTGAGGAACTGAAACTGACAATCGACGGACGGGAGGTCACCTGCAAAAAAGGCGACACCATACTCGAAGCCGCCCTGGCTGCGGGAATAGAGATTCCGCACCTGTGTTACGACCCGTCGTGGGAACTGGCGCCGAGCAGTTCCTGTCGCCTGTGCCTGGTGGAAGTGGAGGGAGCAAAGGCGCCCGTGCCCTCGTGCTCCCAGCGGGCGCGGGAGGGCATGGTTGTCCGCAGCAATACCGAAAAACTTCGCGCTATCCGCCGGATGATTGTCGAACTGATGCTTTCGGACCACCCCCGCGACTGCATGACGTGCCAAACGTCGGGCGCATGCCGGCTGGAACAATACGCCTACGAACTGGGCGTCAAGGAGTCCAGGTTTACATCCGATGTCGAGCCAAATCCGGTTCAGGACGGACCGGCCATAGTGTACGACCGAAGCAAGTGCATCCTCTGCGGGCGGTGCGTGCAGGTGTGCCAGGACGTGCAGGTCCACCGCGCGATTGATTTCCAGGGGCGCGGATACGACACCACCATAGGCCTGCCGCCCGACCGCACGCGGGATGAATCGGTCTGCACCGAGTGCGGCGCGTGCGTGGATGTATGCCCCACCGGCGCGATGGCCTATGCCGGCGCTATAGGCGCAGGCCGCCAGTGGGACCTGAAGGAGACAGACACGATTTGCCCGTACTGCGGGTGCGGGTGCACGCTTACGCTGAAAACTCATGAAGGTCAAATCGTGGAGGTCGCCGGCGGGGCCTCAAAGGGCATAAGCCACGGAATGCTGTGCGTAAAGGGCAAGTTCGGTTTCGATTTCGTCAACAGTCCCGAACGGCTGACGACGCCGCTGGTCCGACGCAACGGCGAGTTGAAGCCGGCAGGATGGGACGAGGCGCTCGAACTTGTAGCGCGGCGGCTGGGCGAAATCAAGGACGCCCAAGGTCCGGAGGCGATCGCCTCGCTGTCGTCGGCAAAGTGCACCAACGAAGAGAACTACATCATACAGAAGTTCCAGCGTGCCGCCATCGGGTCCAACAACGTGGACCACTGCGCCCGGTTGTGCCACTCCTCGACGGTGGCGGGACTGGCCAGGGCGTTCGGAAGCGGGGCGATGACCAACTCCATAAGGGATTTCGACGTGGCGGACTGCGTATTTGTCATCGGCTCCAACACCACGGAGTGCCACCCGATTATCGGCTCCGCCATTAAGCGCTCGGTCGTGCGGCGTGGCATGCCGCTGATCGTGGCCGACCCGCGGGCGATCGAACTGACCGAGTTCGCCGATATTCACATGCCCCAGAAAGGCGGCACGGACGTGGCGCTCGTCAACGCGATGATGCACGTGATCATCGCAGAAGACCTGCACGATAAGCGGTTCATCAAAGACCGCACCGAGGGATTCGAGAATTTGCGCCAGGCCGTCGAACCCTACACGCCCGAGATGGCCGAGAAAATTACCGGCGTGCCGGCAGAATCAATCGTCCGCGCCGCGCGAACGTACGCCACGGCGGAGACTGCCTCGATCGTTTATTCAATGGGCATCACTCAGCACACCACCGGCACGGACAACGTCCTTTCGCTGGCAAACCTTGCAATGCTGACCGGAAACGTGGGCAAGCCCGGCGCGGGCGTTAATCCCCTGCGCGGGCAGAACAACGTCCAGGGCGCATGCGACCTCGGCGCGCTGCCCAACGTGTATCCCGGCTATCAGAAGGTGGACGACCCGTCCGTCCGCGCGAAGTTCCGGCACGCCTGGGGGGCTGAACTTTCAGACAGGCCTGGCCTGACCGTGGTGGAGATTATCAACGCAGCCGCCGCCGGCGACGTAAAGGCCCTTTACGTCATGGGCGAGAATCCCATGCTCTCGGACCCGGACGTCAATCACGTCGAAGAGGCGCTGAAGAACCTGGACTTCCTTGTGGTGCAGGACATTTTCGCCAGCGAAACGGCGCAACTGGCCGACGTCGTTCTCCCCGCCGCGAGTTTCGCCGAGAAGGACGGCACGTTCACCAGCACCGAGCGGCGGGTGCAGCGGCTGAGAAAGGCGCTGGACGCCCCGGGCGAAGCCCGCCCGGACTGGCAGATCACCTGCGAACTGTCCCGGCGAATGGGCTACCGGATGTCATATCCCCACGTTTCGGCAATACAGGACGAAATCGCCTCCCTGACGCCGATATACGGGGGAATAACCTACGACCGGCTCGAGCGCGGCTCGCTCCAGTGGCCCTGCACCGACGCCGAGCATCCCGGAACGCCGTACTTACACGCCGGCAAGTTCACCCGCGGGCTTGGCAAGTTCCACGCCGTGGAGTTCGTGCCGCCCAAAGAACTGCCGGATGAGCAGTACCCGTTCCTGCTGAGCACCGGGAGGATCCTTCAGCACTTTCACACCGGTACGATGAGCCGACGGGCCGAGGTGCTCGACCGGCTCGTGTCCGTGGGCGCGATCGAAGTTAATCCCGCCGACGCCGAGCGCCTGGGACTGGCCGACGGCGAACACGCGCGCGTGTCGTCGCGCCGCGGAGACATCGAAATTCCCGTTCGCATCACGCCTCGCGTGGCGGAGGGAACGCTGTTTTTGGCGTTTCATTACCGCGAGGCGCCCGCCAATCGCCTGACCATCGCCGCACTGGATCCCGTCGCCAAGATTCCCGAGTTCAAGGTCTGCGCCGTGCGCATCGAACCTGCGGGTGGGAAACAGGGCGTGCAGGTTCTCCCGTGAGGGAGGTTCTGCACGCGGAATAAGAACACCGATACGGCTGTTTAACGCGTCGGGGCGGGAACGCCGCCGTATATTAACACATCCTTTGTGCCCTGTGAGTTTCAGTGGCTACCACCAAGTTGCCCCGGGGTGTTGGCGTTTGTCCACGCATCGCGCAAGTGGGCGGGGATTTCGGGAGTGAAGATTTTCGCCTTGTCGGCGGCGGGGATTAGTTTGAATTCGCCTCGGCGGGCGCGATTTTCCAGCAGGTTTCGACAGCGGAAGTCGTACCAGGCCGGCAGCGGCTCGGGTTGTTCGGCGTCGTGCAGTTTGCCCATAACCGCCCACGTCCCCGGCGCGCGTTTGGCGAGCAGCCAATGCAGCGCCTCGTTGGAGAGATTCGGCATGTCGCAGGCGACCACCACCCACGACGCCTGCGGCGACCACCGCATTGCGGATATTATACCCGCCAGGGGTCCATCGGCCTGGGGCGCATCGGGTAATTGCGCGTAACCGGCAAGCGCGTCGGGAATTTGTCCGCCGCCGGCGATGACGACCTTTTGGCACGCCTTTTCCAGCAATTCGCAGGTGCGCTGAAGCAGTGTGACGTCGCCCTTCTTTATGAGGTGCTTTGGGGCGCCCATTCGTCGGCTGGAACCGCCGATGAGAACGCAGCCGTAAACGGGTGTCGCCTCCAACCTCCCGGCGAGGAATTTTTCGACTACGTCGGCGAAGGCCTGGTCCCTGCCTTCGCCTGCGGGCAGAGTAGCGATGACATTTTTAATCCCCGGCGCCGGCGGATTTTTGCCTTCCAGCCAGACCTTGGCATATGGGGATGATTTTTGTCCCTCGACCAGGACGATATCGGACCGGCGCGCCAACGCCTCCAGCGGTTCAAATAAATTGTCCGGCGAATCGACGCGGCGGCTTCGCAGATAACTTTCGTGCGGACCCTGAAGCAGGACCTCCGCCCCTGCACGGAAGAAGCGGTCGCTGTCTTTGCCGCCGGTTTCGATGTGCACCTCGCCGGCGTGCTTTGCGGCGGCCACTATGAGCCCGTCGTCGCGCAGGTGCGGAATCGCCCGCTCGATAAGCGCGGTCTTTCCGCTGTTTTTGGACCCGCACACGCACAGGATGGGAAGGTTATCCGGAATCATTTTTATTGTGGTACCGAGAGATTTTATCCGTAATCTTGTTGATGACCATTTTATTTCCCGGTCTGTGTTTTTTGAATCGTGCCCCGGCGGGGCAGGTTCAGGAATACGATTGACGTTTCGCCCGGCAATTGTGATAATTGCCGCCTGAAGGATACGATCCTGTGCCGTGCGACGAATGAATAACGTGCCCCTGTTCGTACATCGCTAAAAAACAGTTCCAACAGACTTGCTGGCCCGTGCGGGCCGGCGCAGGGAGAACAATTATGGTAGAAGGAATCTTCTGGGCGCTGATCGCGGGAATAATGCTGGGGCTTTACGCCCTTCCCAGTAAATTCACCAAAGACTTCAAGTTCGAAAACACCTGGGGACTGTTTTTCATCCTGACGATGTTCGTCGTGCCGATTATCGCCACGATGATGCTGATGAAGGACGTCGGTGGGGTGTTCAGTGGAATCGAGACCTGGAAACTCGCCGTGATGTGCGTGGCGAGTTTCGCATGGGGGTGCGGGGTGATGATGTGGGGAAAGGCGATAACGCACATAGGTCTTTCGCTGGGCTTCTCGCTGTTCATCGGGACGGTGATACTCGTCGGCTCGATTTGGCCTTTTATCATTGAAGGACCGCCGGCGACGACGCCAATGATCGTGATACTGGCGGGCATCGCGGTGGTGCTGGCGGGGATCTATTCCAACGGTCGGGCAGGAATGGCCCGCGAACGGGACGAGGCCGCGACGGTGAGCTCCACCGAACCCGTCGCCGACAAGGGTGAAATGGTCGAAGAGTCGCCCCAGGCCGACCAGGCGCCGCCCGCCACGGAGAAAAAGGTCTCCATGGCGCTGGGTATTTTCATCGCGGTATTCGGCGGCCTGCTGGCTACGGGCTTTAACGTCGCTGTGGTTTACGGAAAACCGCCTCTTTCCGATGCGGTGAGATTGACGGGCAATCCCGAATGGATGACCTCATTGGCGATTATGTTTCCGGTGTTTCTCAGCGGGGGCGTGGTGATGTCGTTGTACTTCATCTGGCAACTGACCGGCAAGAAGGCGTGGGGGGCGTTCAAGACGCCGCGCTTTTTTCCGAACTTAGTTTTGATATTCGTCATGGCGTTTTTCCATTACGCGGCCTCGGCGGCGTACGCATACTCCGCCTTTCGTCTGGGCGATCTTGGCGCAACGGTGGGTTACGCCATCTACAACACCACGTGCGTGGTGGTGGCGGTGGTCAGCGGACTCGTGACACGCGAGTGGGTCAAGGCCTCGGCCAGGGCCAAACGCTGGCTCTACGTGGGACTGATGTGCATGGTGGTCGGAATCATCATTCTTACCCTGGGTAAATTCACGGAGAAAAAGATAGAAGAAGAGCCACAGGAAATAACAAAAGTTGCTGAGATTCTGAGGGTAGAATAATGAGAACCGACAAATCAAAATTCGGCGAACTCGAGGGTCGCGCGGTGGACCTTTTCACCCTCGAAAACGACAACGGCATGACTGTCAAAATCACCAATTACGGCGGGACGGTCACCTCGATTGTCATCCCCGATGCCAAAGGCGGCAGGGGCGGCGTCGTCTGCGGCTTCGATACGCTGGACGGTTATTTCAGCGACGCCTACAGGGAGAACTCGCCGTATTTCGGCTGCCTCGTGGGACGCTACGCCGGGCGGATAAAGGACGGAAAGTTCACCCTCGACGGCAAGGAGTATAAACTGGCCACTAACGACGGGGCGAACCATCTCCATGGCGGCGTTGTTGGGTTCGACAAGAAAATATGGGACGCCGAGGCCTCAAATGACAACGACGCGTGCGTGCTTCGCCTGGGTCTTACCAGCCCCGACGGCGACGAGGGATATCCCGGAAAGGTCGATGTCGCCGTCGAGTACCGCCTGGGAGGCGACAACGAACTGCAAATTCACTACACCGCCCAAGCCGAGGAGCCCACGCCGCTTTCGATGACGAACCACACATACTTCAACCTCAACGGCTTCGCCGATAAAATCCTCGACCACACCGCGTGGATTGACTCCGGCCGATATCTCGTTCCCGACGAAACCAACGTTCCTACGGGCCAAGAGGCGCGGGTCGCCGGGGCCGCCTGCGATTTCAACGAGCCAAAACGCATCGGCGAGGCGTTCGAGGATCTTCCGAACGGTTTCGAGCATTACTACGTCTTCGACAATCCGACGGGCGCAACGTGCAGGGTGGCCAGGTTTTCCAACGACGCCACCGGCAGGACCATGGAGGTCCGCACCTCCGAGCCGGGAATGCTCTTCTACACCGGAATGTACACCTCCGACGACCTGAAGCGCGAGGACGGCACGCAGTTCGGAAAGTTCCGGGCGTTCTGCTGCGAGGCCTCACGGTATCCCAATGGCCCGAACATCGAAGGCGCGCCGCGATGCATACTTCGCCCGGGTGAAAAATACGAACAGACCACAGTTTACAGATTCAGCTGGTAAATGCGCTCGCCGGCGTAAGCCGGGCGGCACACGCCGAACAAAAGGAGATGAAATCGTTATGAAAGCCGCGCTTTACGAGGGAAACAAGACCTTCCGCACCGGAAAAAGCGAACCGGTCAAACCCGGACCGGGACAGGTCCGCCTGAAAGTTGCTTACTGCGGCATCTGCGGAACCGACGTGCACATATACCACGGCAACATGGACAAGCGGGTCAGCATTCCGCACGTTATAGGACACGAGGTCTCCGCCGAGGTCGCCGAGGTGGGCCCGGACGTATCGAACGTCGCCCCGGGCGGCAGGGTGGCGGTGAGGCCGCTGCAGTTCGGCCGGCCGACGCCGTTCGACAAGGGACACGCGCACGTCGGAAAGAACCTCAAGTTCATCGGAATAGACACGCCCGGCGGCATGCAGGGCTCCTGGACGGTGCCCGCCTATGCGCTGCACAAAATACCCGACAACGTCTCCCTGCTGCACGGGGCGATGATCGAGCCGGCCGCGGTCGCCTGCCACGACGTGCGGCGAGGCGAAGTCCGGCGGGGCGAAAACTGCGTGGTGCTTGGCTGCGGACCTATAGGCCTGCTGATATCCGAGGTCGCCCGACTAAGCGGCGCAAAGGTTACGATTTCGGAGGTCAATCCGACCCGGGTGGAACTCGCCCGGTCGTTGGGTTTCACCACGGTGAATCCGCAGCAGGAAAACCTGATCGAAAAGGTCGAAGAACTCACCGGCGGCGCGATGGCGGATGTGGTGTTCGAGGTTTCCGGCTCGCAGGCGGGCGTGGAGGTCATGACGGAACTGCCCAACGTCCGCGGGCGAATCGTCATGGTGGCGATTCACTCCCAGCCCAGGACCATCAGTCTTTTCAAGTTCTTCTGGTGCGAGTTGCGGATGATCGGAGCGCGATTGTACGAACCGGAGGATTTTCAACACGCCATCGCCCTGGCTGGCGAGGGCAAACTCCCGTTGGACGAAATAATCACCCGGGTAAATCCCATAGACGAGGTTCAGAAAGTCTTCGAGACCATAGACGGCGCCTCCAATGGAATGAAGTACGTAATCAAGTGCAGCGAATGAACCAAAAACCTTCACTACGGGACGGGCAGGATTGGAGCATTGGAAATGAGCGTATTGGACCAGTTCGAACTGGACGGTAAGACGGCCCTGGTGACCGGTTGCCGAAGAGGCATCGGGCTTGCGATGGCCGAGGGACTCGCCGAAGCGGGCGCGGACATAGTGGGCGTCTCCGCCTCGCTGGAAACCAAAGGCAGCGAGGCGGAAAAACGCATAACTGCGGCGGGTAAGTCGTTCAAGGCGTATCAGTGCGACTTCGCCGACCGCAAGGCGCTGTACGAATTTATCGAACGGGTTAAAAAGGACACCGGGCAAATAGACATCCTTGTCAACAACGCCGGAACCATCCTGCGCGACCCCGCCGTCGAGCATTCCGACGAATACTGGGACAGGATCGTCGAGGTGAATCTCAGCGCCCAGTTCGTTCTGGCGCGCGAGTTCGGGCGTGACATGCTCGCCCGCGGCGCCGGCAAAATCATCTTCACCGCCTCGCTGCTGACGTTCCAGGGGGGGATAACCGTACCCGGATACGCCGCCAGCAAGGGCGGCGTGGGACAGTTGACCAAGGCCCTGGCCAACGAGTGGGCCCCCCGCGGGGTGAACGTAAACGCCTTCGCGCCGGGTTACATCGCCACCGACAACACCGCCGCCCTCCGCGCCGATCCCAAGCGCGGACCCGCCATCCTGGCGCGGATACCCGCCGGGCGATGGGGACAGCCCGAAGACTTCAAGGGGGCCGTGGTGTTCCTGGCGTCCGAGGCGGCAAACTACGTCCACGGTACCATCCTCCTGGTCGACGGGGGATGGATGGGACGGTAAATAATCATAAGGAGAGACCGATATGTCCGGGATGAAAGAGACCAAGAACGGCGCCGACCACTACCGCATGTACGTCGGGGGCCAGTGGGTCGAATCGGCCTCGGGCGAGGTAATCGAGGTCGAGAACCCCGCAAACGAGCAGATCCTGGGAACCGTCCAGGCGGGCAATGCCGAAGACGGCGTCCGCGCCCTGCAGGCCGCACGCGACGCTCAACCGGCATGGGCGGCCATGCCCGCCGTCGAGCGCGGGGCCGCGCTTATGCGCCTGACACAAAAAATCAGTGAAAACCGCAAGCGCCTGGCGAAACTGCTAACCATGGAACAGGGAAAGACCTACGAACTTGCCCTTGGCGAAGTGGACGTTACCTGCGATTACATAAATTTCCCCGCCCAGTGCGCGCGGCGCATCGAGGGCGACATCTACCCCTCGGACCTTCGCGACGAGCACATATGGATACACCGCGTGCCCTACGGCGTGACGGTGGGACTGGCGGCGTGGAACTTCCCGCTGGCGCTTGCGGGGCGAAAACTGGGCCCGGCGCTGACGGCCGGTAACACCATGGTCGTCAAGCCCCCGTCCATCACTCCCATGGCCGTGGTCGAGATGGCCCAACTGGCCCACGATGCGGGTCTGCCCCCCGGGGTGCTGAACGTAGTCACCGGCGGCGGGGCGAGCATCGGCAAGGAGCTGGTCTCCAATCCCATCACATCGCTGGTCTCGATGACCGGAAGCGTGGAGACCGGACGGGAACTCTACCGCCTGGCGTCGGACCGTATCACCACACTGTGCCTGGAACTGGGCGGAAAGGCGCCTTTTATCGTGATGGAGGACGCCGACATAGACAAGGCCGTCGAGGCCGCAATGTTCTCCCGATACCTAAACTGCGGACAGGTCTGCACGTGCAGCGAGCGGATGTATGTTCACGGCGACGTATACGACGAGTTCGTCAAAAAATTCACCGACGCCAGCGCCAAACTCAAGATAGGCGACCCGCTCGAAGCCGACACCGACATCGGACCCAAAGTCAACCGCGACGAACTTGAGAAGGTCGAGGCAATGGTCCAAAGGGCGATTGACGACGGCTGTAAACTCGCCCTGGGCGGCGAGCGGCCAAAGGGAGGAATGTTAGACAAGGGACACTGGTACAAGCCGACTATCCTGCTGGAAGCCACCAACGACATGGCCATCATGCACGAGGAGATATTCGGGCCCGTCAGCCCCGTCGCACGCATAGGCGGTTTCGACGAGGCGCTGGAACTGGCCAACGACTGCGAATTCGGGCTCTCGGCCTTTTTGTTCACCCGCGATATCCGCCGAATCAACCGGGCGGTGGGCGAGTTGGAGTTCGGCGAGATATACGTAAACCGTCCCATGGGCGAGCAGAGGCAGGGCTTCCACTGCGGATACAAACTAAGCGGCGTCGGCGGCGAGGACGGAAAGCACGGGCTGCAAAAATACCTGCGCAAGAAAACCTTCTACGTGAACTTCTCACAGTAAGGGCGGGAAATAATATGAAAATAGACCGCCTCCAGGCGGACCTGTACAACATCCGACTGCCCGAAGTGATGACCGACTCGCGCCATGGGCGTATGCGGTGCTTCGCGGTGGTTATCGTGCGACTGTTCACCGACGACGGCGCCGAGGGCGTTGGCTATACCTACACCGTCGGCGCCACCGGCGGACCGGCGATACTCAGTCTTGTCGAACAGGATGTCCGTGAAGTGCTGACGGGGCGTGACCCGCGGTGCATCGAATCTCTCTGGCGACGGATGTGGTGGCGCCTGCACTACGTCGGGCGCGGCGGGATAGCGAGTTTCGCGATATCCGCTGCCGACATCGCCCTGTGGGACCTCAAGAGCCGCCTTGCCGGCGAGCCGCTGTGGCGGTTTCTTGGCGGCTGCGATCCGAAGGTCCGCGTTTACGCCGGGGGGATCGACCTGGAACTGTCGCTGGAGCAACTCAAAGAACAGACCCGGCGCAACCTGGACCGCGGATTCCGCGCGATAAAGATGAAAGTGGGGCGGGAGAACATAGACCAGGACATTGTGCGTGTGTCGGCCATGCGGGAACTTCTGGGTCCCCGGATACCGCTGATGGTGGATGCGAACATGGGCTGGAGCGTCGAGCAGGCGCTGCGGGCGTCACGGGCGATGGAGAAATATAACGTCTACTGGCTGGAGGAGCCGACAACGCCCGACGACGTCGAGGGACACCGGCGCATACTCGCCGCCGGACCGCTACCGGTGGCAGTGGGCGAAAACCTGCACACGATTTACGAATTCCGAAACTTCATATCCGCCGGGGCGGTCTCGTTCCCCGAGCCGGACGTCAGCAACATCGGGGGCGTCACCGCGTGGATTAAGGTCGCCCATCTGGCAGAGGCGCACAACCTCCCCGTTACATCGCACGGCGTACACGACCTGCACGTGCACCTGCTGGCGGCAGTGCCGAATGCATCGTTCCTCGAGGCGCACGGTTTCGGCCTGGAAAAATATATCCGCCGACCGCTTGAGATATCCGACGGATATGCATACGCGCCCGACAGACCCGGACACGGCGTGTCGTTCGACTTCGACGCCCTGGAGTCGTGCAGGCCCTGAAGTTGGTTATCGAACCGAAGCCGGGGTTTATTCTGTTCTTGCGCCCATTTGTGTTCTTGCTCCGTCCCTTTGACCCGACGGAGCGGCGCCGAATACTTGCAGTGAGCGCGCCGACTGCCCGACACAAATCACCGACTGTTATTATTTTTCCGACGCCCTGTTCTTTTGACCGGTAATTACTCAAGAGCGCCGGATGAACCGGCGCAGGGTGTTTGCCCCACAGGCGGGGCAACGGCTCGATATCCTATAGCCCCTTCGCCCGCCAGCGACGGTGGAAGAACATGGCAGCCAGGAAAAATGCGCCCATAAACGCAACCAGCGCCGGCGGGCTGACCCATGCGGGGAAGTACGTTTCCTGCCCGAATCCGCTGCGGATCATGTCGCCGGCGTAGGACAGCGGCGAAAACGGCGCCACACACCGCGCCCATGCGGGCATCTGCACGATGGGAAGAAAAATCCCGCTGACGAACAGCAACGGCAGACGCACCAGGTTCGACAGCAGCATGATGTTGGACGGGCTGTTGGCCGGCGGGGCCGCAAGAAGCACCCCAAGTGTCGCAAAGGCAAGCGCGCCAAGAACGATTCCGCCGACCAGCGGCGCCGCTGCCGTTATCGATGCGTCCGTCAGCGCCATCCCAAGCACTATCGGCGCCGCCGACAGGCACACTCCGAAAATCAGACCGCTTATAACGTCGCCGGCGAGTATCGCCCCCATCGACACCGGCGCCGAAATCAGCCGCTCGTATGTCCTGGCTCGTCGCTCCCATGGGGTAACCAGCGGTCCCACGGCGCTGGCGGTGAACCACAGCGCCATGGCCACCATTCCCGGAACGACGTTCCGCGCCGCCACGGGTCGACCCATCTTGAACGCCAGAAAGAAAAACACCGGAAACAGCACCCCGAAGATGAGCACCGGCGGCTTGAGGTAGTACAACATCGCGTTCTTCTTGACGATGACCCACGCCCCGTGCGCCTGGCGCAACCAGGTCTGTGCACGTTCGTTTTGCAGGTTCACGGCTTGCCCTCCCCGAAGCGGTCGGCGGTGAATTCGAGGAACACGTCCTCCAGACTTGGCTTGCGGGTGCACATGTGGGCGATCTCCAAGTCCCTGGTCTCGGCCAGGCGGACGAGCGCCTTGGCCAGTCGCCCCGGATGTTCGCTGAACAGGTGCACGTGGTCGCCCTCGCGCCCGAGACGCAACACTCCCGGAAGTTGCCTGAGTTCTTCTTCCTCCGCCCAGCCGTCCGCAAAGGCGACGTCGAGGTACTGGCTGGATTGCATGGCGGAGCGCAGCCGCTGCGGCGTGTCGATGGCGACTATGCGCCCGCGGTTGATTATAGCCACCCGCGAGCACATCTGCTCGGCCTCGTCCATGTTGTGCGTGGTCAAAAAGACCGTCAGCCCCTCGTCGTTAAGACGGCGGACTGTTCGGCGAATCAGCCGGGCGCTTGCTACGTCCAGGCCGCTGGTCGGTTCGTCCAGGAAAAGAATCTCCGGACCGGTCACCAGCGCGGCGCAAAGCATCAGCCGCTGGCGCAGACCCTTGGACAGCGTCCGGGCCTTGTGGCGCCTGCGGTCGGCCAGTCCCAGGTCCTCCAGCAGGCGCAGGCCCTGCTCGGTGCGCCGGGCGCGAGGAACGCCGTGCAACTCGGCCATCAGCATGAGGTTCTGCCACACGCTCAAGTCCAGGTACACGTTGGCCTCCTCCGGCACGATTCCAAGGTGCGCGCGGGACAGCAGCGCCTCGGTGTGGATGTCGTGTCCCTGGATGTTCGCCGTCCCCGCCGTGGGCGACAGGACGCCGGTGAGCATGCGGACGGTGGTGGTCTTGCCTGCTCCGTTGGGACCCAGGAAGCCGAACAACTCGCCGGCGCCCACGTCGAAGTCCACCCCCGCCACCGCCTCGGCGGCGCCGAAACGCTTGGACAGACCCCGGACCTCGATTGCGATATCTTCTTCAGGCGTCATTGTCGCAGCGCTCGGGCTGCTTGTCGTATTCGGCCGTGCATGGATGCTCTGCGTCGTCGCCGTGGCATTTGCGGATTTGCTCCGGCGTGCAGTCCTGGGGCGTCGTCTTCAGATTTTCCGGCTTTTGGCAGCCGTGCTTCCGGTCGTTGCAGCAGCACATTTTTTGGTTCCTTTCCTGTTTTTGCGTGTCCCGTCGGATGGGTCCAGTAATTTGTCGATCTCGCGCCGCCAGGCGGCGAGGGTTTTATGGTTGAGGCGATAGTGGACGTAGTATCCACGTTTTTCGTCGATGACCAGCCCGGCATCCCGCATTATGCGAAGATGCTGGGAAACGGCGCCCTGCGTTACATCCAGACGCGACGCCAGGGCGTTGACGCACAATGCCCGGTTTTTTAGAAGCCGCACGATCCGCAAGCGCGTATCGACCGACAGCACCTTAAGCAATCCGGACAGTTCTGTAGGCATAGTATTATAGTATACGCTAATATTCTATTATAAATCCACCTCGTCGTCAAGCCGATTTTCCGCCGCCCCCGCAGGCGCCCGGGGCGGGACATTCTTTACGGGCAAAGGACTTAAAAGATGCGAATTTTCCGCGATTTACGGCTGCTGGGACGAGGCAAATTCGCCCGAGGCCTTAACGCTCTTGTTGTCTTTGGGTCCGGCTTCAATGACGAGTTTGCCCACCGACCTGGGACCGTTCATTTTCGCCTCTGGCGAGATGGAGACCTTTTCGCGCGGGCGGTTATTCTTGCCGCGGTGGGGATGATCGCCGAGGTATCCGCCGTCGAACTTCACGTCGAACTCGAACAGTTCGAGGACCATTTTGTTTGGCCAGACGCTGCCGCGCAGGTAGTTCACGTCCGTCTGGGTTCCCCACAGCGCGCCGTGGACTATCTGCCAGATGCCGTCCTTTTTCTTGGCCGTCATGCGGTGGTGCTCGCCGCACAGGTACACGTCCACGCCGCCGGCGACCATCGCCTTCCAGAACTCGCTTTTGGGCCCACCCTCAAGCATGTTCCTGCTGGAGTTTTTGCTCCTGACCGGACCGAACACGGGAACGTGTCCCTGGACGATGATGAAATCCTTGTCCTGGTACTTTTTGAGCGTCTCTTTGAACCATTCCAGTGGCTTTCCGGAGACGGTTATGGACATTCGCTTTCCGGCGTCCTCGAAGGTATCCACCGAGATGACGGCCAGGTTCTCTTTCGCAAAAGAATAGGCCCGTCCCTTCTTGTGTTCCGGTCCGTTGCGGGGCATGTCGAAGATCTTGGCGAACTGCTCGGCGAAGACCGGCGCCAGGTGCATCTTCCCCAGGCCCTGGTCGTCGCCGTACTCGTGGTCGCCGGGCGCGATGTACAGACGGATGTTCTTGTCCTCGAATCGCCTGCGGAATCCGCCCCAGTATTGCTGCGTTTTTTCACGCACCTGCTCCTTACTGGTCCACCATCGGGCGTCCATGACGTCACCGGCGTTGAGCGAGAAGGCGGGGCCCTCTTTCTTCATCCCCCCCAGGAACCAGTCCATGGCGTCTTCCCATCCCGGCTGGGGATACTTGATGTTCCAGTTGAACAGGTCCGGGAAACTGGTGAAGTTGAAAGTCGCGTCGTTTTCCGTGGTGGGGAACTCGAACGGTTTTTCTTTTGTGTCTTTGGCTTCTGTGCGGGCGGGCGCCGTGATAAACCCGGAAACGGCCAACCCCGCCAGCAACAGCATTACCGGTAAAATTCCGGCCATCATCTCGCGTCGGTTGTTTCGTCTAATCACGATTGCTCTCCTTTGAATATCTTTTTTGGGAACGCGGGGAACTTGCCTTTGTTTTTCCTTCTCGCTATGGGCTTGGGGCCTTCCTTTGCGAGGTATTTTCGCCAGCTGGCCGGTGTCCCCTCCCACTGCTCGAGCGTGCGGGTGGGGTACCCGGGGCGGGCCTGCCGCCGGCGCGGAATTCCTCGCTGACGCCCTTGACGCCGTAGCAAGACAAATCGGGGCATACGTCCTTGGCGAATATCCACAATATGTTCGGTCTACGGGGCTGCTTGCCGCGAGCCCAGTCTTGATGCGGTAGAGTCGCTCCGCCGGCCTGGGCGGCGTATTTGAGAAAATGTCCTCGTTTCATGGATTGTCCTTTATTGTAAGTTATCAGATATACACTGTGTTGGAAACATCGGGCACAAACGCTTTTTTGCTCTAATTTAAACAGATGCGGATAGAGCGCGGTTTCGGTTGTTAATATTTCCGTCGAGGCCGGGACGAAGTGGTTCACCTTATCCGTAAAAACGCAAGACCCGTAGCCGCTAAAGGCGCTATATGTTAGCGTATGCAGTGACCGTCAATGCACCAGCCGAATTACCAGGGAGACAAGCATGAATAGATCGATTTCAGTGATTGCGATTTTGTTGATTGCGGCCATTTCCACCGCCGGTTGCGCCGGCGAGGCGAAAACAACCTACCGCCACGCGGAACTTGCGCCCATAGGTCTGCACGAGGCGAAGATAACCGGCGGATACTTCGGGCCGTTCATAGATACCTCTGTTGAAAAGGGCGTGCTCGATTACCTTCAGAAGTTCGAGGACCACGGATACATAGACAACTACCGCCTGGTGGTGAAGGAAAAAGGCGGCCTGGTTAAACTCCGTGCCAACAAGTCCTCCAGGGGACCATACCGCAAGCGCCCCCAAAAAGTGGCCGCCGGCGACGAACTGAGAGGGCATTACGGCGGGCCTAACTGCAACGAGTTCGTTTACAAACTGATGCAGGCGGCGGGGTATTACGCAAATCGCAGCGATAAAATCAGATCCCGTTTCGCCGAGTTGAACGAACTGGTGCTCGAGGCACAGGACGACAACGGATATCTGAACACGTACTACCGCAATCCGGCCTGGAGGTTTGACAGGAGCAACCGCTACGAGTTCTACAACTTCGGGCACTTCACTCAGGCGGCCATCGCCTGGTACCGCACGACAGGCCGGCGCGACCTGCTCGACGGGGCGATCAGGTTCGCGGACCTCATCTGCAATCGCTTCGGCGACAAGTCGCTGCCGTACGAGCGCAACCGCGACGGGCAGGTGAACCTCAAATACGAACACCCCAACCACGAACTGGCCATGGTCGAACTTTACCGCGTCACCGGCGAAAAACGCTACCTGGACTTCGCCGCCCACACGCTGGACGACTACGATTTCTGGAAGGAGAAGGAGGTCTGGGGGCACGCCGTGCAGGAGTCGCTGCTGCTGGCGGCGGGTGCGGACGTTTACCTGGAACTCGGGCGGGAGGAGATGCTCGAGCACTTGCGGAAAATGTGGCGCGACGTGCACGATCGCAAGACATACCTCACCGGCGGCGTCGGCTCGCAGGGCAAGGGCGAATCTTTCGGCAAGGCGTACTACCTGCCCAACAGGACGGCGTATTGCGAGACGTGCGCTGCCATTTCGATGGATTTTTTCCATCACAAGATGCTTCAGGCCACCGGCGAGGTCAAGTTCGCCGACGCACTGGAGCGGACGCTCTACAACGCGGTGCTGGGGGGCATATCCCTGTCGGGCACCGAGTATTTCTACCGTCAGCCCCAGGAAACCGGCGGTCCGCGGGCCAGGCGCCGCAGTCCGTGGTTCGGGTGCTCGTGCTGCCCGCCGAACGTGCACCGGCATTTCGCCCACCTGCACCAGTTGCTCTACATCGTTGACGAAACCGGCGTTCAGGTGCACCTGTACAACACCTCCGAACTGCGAACGCGTACGAGCGACGGAAGGGAAATAGCGCTGGACGTAACGACCGATTATCCGCTCGACGGGCGCGTCGAAATCAGGGTGCTCCGGCCGGGTCTTTACACACTCAAGCTGCGCATACCCGCCTGGTCGCGCGGCGCGACGTGTTCTATCAACGAGGCCGCGGCGTCGAAGGCGACCCCGGGCGAGTATCTGGCGCTGAAGCGCCGCTGGAAGGCGGGCGATACGGTAGTGCTGGAGATTCCGCTGCGCCCGCGCGTCGTAAAGGGCAATCCGAAGGTCGCCGCCCAGCGCGGAAAGGTCGCCATTATGCGAGGCCCGCTGGTTTATTGCCTGGAGAGCGTGGATAATCCCGACTTCGATATCTTCAAATTAAAGATTCCCGTCGACACGAAACTGCAGGAGGTCCGCAGCGAAGCGCTGGGCGGGACGGTGATGCTGCGGGGCGGGGGCGTAAACGCCGTCGCCGAGGTGGTAAATTTCACCGCGATAGCATACCACCTGTGGGCGAACCGCAAACCGTCGGATATGCGAATCTGGTTTGAGGCGGCGGGCGATGGCGTGAATTCGGCCCGGACGGTCGGGGCGATGTAACGCTCCTGCTGGAATTTATCCGGGAAATCCCGCATAATTGGCATTTGGCGTGGCTTGCCCGACTATATAACCACCCAAGAGGCAGGCCCCGACGGAACGGGTTTTAGAACGTGTATGAAAGCCGGCCTGACCCGTGTGGCGTGCATCTTGCCCGCGCGTTCCGCGGCCGTTCCGTTCCGGCCGCGGCATAGGCGGAAACAGCGAGGGCAAGATGCCCTCGTCACGCGCGGACCAGACGCCGGCGACACGTTTTCATACACATTCTTAGACGTCCCGAAGATACAGGAGGAGACGAGCATGATTTATTTTTCCCGTTCGGACCTCGGCCGCGACGGGCGCCTTGTGTCGATGAAGATTCCGGCAGGCAAGGCGGCCGTCTTTTTGCTGACCGTCATTGTGGCCATTGGCGCCTTGCCCGCCGGGGCGCAGGGGATCTTCGAGAGAAACAAGGCCGTGATCGAGCATCACAAGATACCGCACGGTCCGTTGCCCGAACGTCACCAGATGCACGCCTCGACCATCACCGAGGCACGCGACGGGACACTGCTGGCCGCCTGGTTCGGCGGGACCAAAGAAAATAACGCGGACGTGGCCATATGGCTCAGCCGAAAGCCGCGCGAGAAACAGTGGTCCGAACCGGTAATGGTGGACGACGGCTCGCGCGAAGTGAACGGTAAAAAGAAGCAATTCGCCTGCTGGAATCCGGTTCTGTTCACCCATCCAAAGGACGAGACGATTTACCTGTGGTACAAGATCACAGGCCAGGGAAGGGGACCGGGTTACAAAAACTGGTGGGGGGCGATCAGGACGTCCGACGACAACGGCAAGACGTGGTCGAATCGCATCTGGCTGCCCGAGGTTGACCGCGCCCCGGAAGACCACAAGGTCTTTGAGCCGTACAATTACCGCGCCACCGGACCGGTCAAGAACCGTCCCGTCGTCATGCCCGACGGGGCGCTGCTGTGCGGCTCCAGCACCGAGTCGCCCATCGGGTGGAAGTCGCACTTCGAGCACTACCGCGCGGGAGACTGGACCGGACAAAAACACGGCGTGAAGATATACGGCCCGATAATGGAAGGCCGGTCAATCCAGCCGTCGTTTATAATCCTGTCCGAGGACAAGCGGCGCCTGGGCGTATTCCTCCGCGACGACGGATACGCCGAATCCGAAGACGGCGGGCGGACCTGGACGAAAGTGCTCGATTCGCCGGTGAAGACGTCCAGGGGCCTGCACGCCGTCACCACCGCCAACAACGTTCACTTCCTGGCGTTCAATCCGTCCGCGAAGCGCACGCCGCTGAGTCTGGCCCGCTCGACGGACGGCGAGAACTGGGAGGTCATCATCAAAAACCTGTGGTCCGAAGGAGACCGGCGCATGGATTACCCCACCATCATGCAGGCCCGCGACGGAAAACTGCACGTAACGCACAGCTTCGGTCGAGAATGCATTCACCACATCGTCCTGGATACCGAGTATATCGAGGGCGAAGGCGAAGATCTGTCCGGCCCGCTTGAGATGAAGGGAAAAGAATTCACTGTCGCCCGTGTGGACAACGGCGCCGCGGCCTTTTCCAATCGTGATTACCGGTGGACCGACGTGCCGGGGAAAATTTGCGGCCTGCGCTTAACGCGAACCGGCGCCGGCGTGCGGGCGAGCATCACCGTCACCGCCAGGCGCAACGGCACAGTCCACATCGCCACCGTGCCGGCGCAGGAAGGCATCGACCCGGACGGCTGGGAGAGAGTACCCGGCCTGATGTTTTGCTACACCGACAAAGACAGAATGCCCTTTGACACCTTGCGGCGATTGACCTGCATTTGCGGAATGCGTCGGTCCCCCGAATGAAGGTATCTCACCTTCGGCCGGGTTCCACGTTGTCCACCGTGCGATCGGTTTCACGACACCCCCCGTAGAACAGCCCATGCCGGCCGTGTTCCGCCTGCTTGGCCTCGTGTTCCCATTCCGCGCCCGGCGGCAGTTGCGGCCCCTTCATGCCCTTGGGCGTCAGCACGATGGCCTGCCCGACCGCGTTCCCCGCCAGCGCCGCGCGCTGTTGTAACCGCTCGCGAAACAGCCGCCTGTCTCCCGGAAGATCGCTCACACCCCCGCTCCCTTACACCACAATGGACGCAATCTTACCGGCAAGCGTAGCGGCGAAGCGGTGCGGGCTTGTCAGTTCGCTTGCGGTTCGAAACGCTCCGGTCGTGGCCGATTCTCTATCGGTCAGGACCAAGGCGGCCGCGTCGTAAAACTGTTCCTGCACCAGCTTCCGGCACAGGATTTCGTAACGTGCCGCATAACTGGTATCTTCGAATTCAGGCATGGCCGCGAAGTGCGGCGACGTGAACTTCACCGTGGCAGTTGACTTCGGGCATTCTTCCAGGACAAAGAAGTATCCCACGAAGGGCTTGGGGCTTTCCCCGAATACGCCTTCGCGGAAGGCCGTGTTCAGGTCGGCTGCGTTGCCAAGGGCTTCTTCAACACGGTTGTTGAAGTTGTTCCCGAAGGACGGTCCCGCCTGCGACTTGAATTCGATGGCTGCGACAAATTGGCCTTTGCTCACCACCAGCAAATCCCAGTTCTTGGTAGGCCGGTAGAAGCCGGGAATCGTGACTTCGGCCCGCCCATCGGAGAACACGTCCGCCTTGGCAACGCCATTGTCCAGGATGATTTCCCGAACCATTGCAACAAAGCCGTCAAGGTTCTTGCCGGCCGTCACGCCGGCACGGTTGCCTTGGTCAGCGGTGCCCCGCTTCTTCTGGCTTTTTGCCGCCAGCATTCGCGCCTTCCAGAAGTGCTTGATGGCCTTTGGCATGGTTCGATCCAAGGCGGAAATATCTACTGCCATGTTGACCCCTATTCCACAATCTCAAGCCGGTGGTGGCTGCTTAAGGTGTTTGTGTGTTTGCGGAACCGCCGCGCGGCCAGTTCCAGATAGTCGCCATCGACTTCAACGCCGACGCTGTTTCTGCCGGTTTGCCACGCAGCCAAGGCGGTAGTGCCCGAACCAAGGAACGGGTCAAGGACCGTATCGCCCACAAAGCTGAACATGCGAATCAGGCGGGTTGCCAGCTCGAGCGGGAAGGGGGCCGGATGGTTTCGCGTAGAAGCGCCGGGCACGTCCGCCCATATCTGCCGGAACCACAGCTTGTGCAGTTCGTCAGGAATGACGCTGAATGCTCGCTCCAGGAATCCGGGGCTTCGGTATCCTCCAGGCTTCCGCTCCATCAGGATGAATTCAATGTCGTTTTTGATTACCGCGTTCGGCTCGTATGGCTTGCCAAGGAACCCGCCCCCGTTGCCGGATGCTTCAAGGGTGGCATTGGCGATTTTATGCCAGACAATCGGGGCCAGATTGTCAAAGCCCATCTTCCTGCAATGTTCTTGAATCGAAGCGTGAAGGGGAACAACCGTATGCCTACCGTTGTTCTTGCGCCGTGACAAGCAGACATCGCCGACAACGCATACCAGCCGCCCGCCCGGAACAAGTGCCCTGTAGCAGTGCGACCAAACGCGGTCGATTTCGGACAGAAACGCGTCGTAGTCGTCCACGCTTCCAAGTTGGGCGTCGCTGTCGTTGTATTGCTTCAGCGTCCAGTATGGCGGCGAAGTAAGCACAAGATGGACGCTCTCGGCCGGCAGGAAGTCCAGTTCGCGGGCATCGGCCCGTCGCATTTCGTGCATGGTGGGCAGCGTAGGCAAGACCGCCTCAATATCCCGGACAGCGACTTCATCCTTGGCCAGCTTCGGAATCGCCGTTTGTGATTCACCAAGACCGTCCAAGCCAGGCGGCGCGAACTCGCGCAAGACCGCTTCCTTCGGGGCCTTGGCGAAGGTCAGAATGTCGGCTTGCTTGCCCATACTTCCACCGTGCCAGAACGCCATGATTCGACGGGAAAAGCCCGCCATCGACGGGAACAGCCGGGATTGTACGGGATTCGGTGGGAATTCTCAACGGTTCAAGACGGAAGTGCGGGTTTGGTCGCAAGGGGCGGGGCCGTTGGTCGGCAACCCCGCCTGCGGTGTTCAGTGGCGCGGGCGCCGGTCTACTCGGTCGCGGCGGCCGGGCGATGAAAACCCGGCCGCCGCGTGCCTGCGTATTTTCGGCGATTACAGAATGGAGAAATCTATCCCGAAGTAGTAATCACGGGTCAGGTCCGTCAGCGTCTGGTCGCCGGGTTCGGGCGCCTGTCCTTCAGTAATCGCTCCGGCGTAGGTCGGTCCTGTGCCGTTTCCGCCGGTGTACCAGATTTCGTCTCCGCCGTCGTCGTACATGACGACCGATCCCTCGGTTCCGCTTCCGTCGGGGTAGTTGTCTATAAAGCCGATGGCGATGGTCTCGCCGTCGGCCAGCGTTATCGTCGGGTCGCCCGAATCGTCGAATGCCGAGACGTTCTGACCCACCGATGAGGTCCGCGTGGTTCCGATCTCCAGAACGGTGAAGTCGTTGTCGCCGTTGACCTTCACCAGGAACGGCGTCACCACGCCGCCGGACACGTCGGAGTAGAACGAGAACTGCTCGATGCTTATCTGCTCGTCGGCGCCCGAGGTGTTGGTGTAGGTGTCGGTCTCGTTGATGATCAACTGCTCGCCCCAGGAGTCGCGTTTGTCGCCGGCAGAGCCGGTCGGATTGCCCAGGTAAAACGTCTGCTCGATTACCTCCACCGTTACTTCCGCCGTGTCGTAACCGCCGGCCCCGTCGGTGACGGTGTAGGTGAAGGTGTCGTCGCCGGTGTATCCGGCCTCGGGTGTGTAACTGACGTCGGTTCCGTTGTTGACCACCGAGCCGTGCGTCGGCTGGGTGACGCTGTCGACCGCCAGCGTGTCGCCCTGGTTCGCATCAGCGTCGTTGGCCAGGACGTCTATGACGTTGTCGCTGGAATCCTTGTACACCGTGGCCGAGTCGTCCGCGGCCGAGGGAGGTACCTGGATGTCCAGCAGCATGTACGCGACCTGTTCGTCGGTGTGCGACCTTTCGCCGTCGCCGATCTGGTCCTCATCCACGGCCAGTTCCATGTCCGAACCGCTCAGGGGCGACTCGCCGTAGAGCATCGCCCAACTACCGTCGCTGCCGTCCATCGCGTTTTGAGACAGTGCCGCGATGCTCGCGTTGGCAAGCGAGTGGCTGTAGGTGTATGGCGGGGCGTTGTCGATGCCCTGGACGATATCGGACCCCAGGCCCGCCTCGTACGGAATGCCGTCTATGGTTCCCGAACCGGTCTCGATGACGATGTAACCAAGCGTCTCGTTGTTGCGGTCGGTGACGGAATCCGAGCCAACGTGCTTTCCTACAGACAGCGCCGCGGCGCTGGGCGGATTTTCCTGACTTCCGTCAGAGGCCCAGAACGTGGACCATTTAGTGTCGTTGTAGGTCATCACCTGTCCCAGCACCACCGGGTTGGTGTAACTCAGGTCGTATCCGACGCTCTGTATCTGGCTCCAGTCGCCGCTGTGCGCGGTCGTTGTGGAGGTGAATTTTGCCGCCTCGACGGCCACGCCGTGCTGTGTTTGGGGGTACAGTCCTTCTTCCATTACTATGTACTGCACGTTGTAGCCGCTCAGCGCCGTCCCGCTTGGGTTCTGGACCTTGATATCGAAACTGCTTCCCGAAGCGTTTTGGATGCGTGTCACCACCGGCAAATCGCCGCTGTCGTATATGGGCGTTGCGATCACGACCATGGAATCGTAGGTTTGGTCGAGATTGACGCTCTGCCAGTCGCTGCTCACGCCGCTCAGCATTCCCGCGGCCAGTTTCATGTCCGTCGGCGCGACTATCGTGACGCTGACAGAGGCCTGGTCGTATCCGCCCGCCCCGTCGGTGACCCAGTAGGTGAAGGAGTCGCCGCCGGTGTATCCGGCATCGGGCGTGTAGGTAACGTCCGTTCCGTTATTCACCACCGAACCGTGGTTGCCCTGGGTGACGCTGTCGATGGTAAGCGTGCCGCTGTTGTCGGGGTCGGTGTCGTTGGCAAGAACGTCGATCACCAGCGGCTCATCCTGCAGACCGACGCTGCTGTCGTCCTGGGCCCGCGGCGGCGCGTCCTGGTTGAGCATGATCAGTTCCAGGTCGTCTATGTCCACGTCCTGGTCGCCGTCCATGTCGGCCTTGAGGTCGGCGCCGGTGGTGTCCCACTCGTCCACGAAGGGCACGTATTCTCCCGTCGGCACGCGGTCCATGGGGTTCGGCGCCATCAGCGGGTACGGATCGTAGATGCCGTTGTTCGAATACGGCGTGTCGCCGATGCCGTCGCTTCCCGGCTGGTCCTGTTTGTGCCCGCTGTAGTTGTCGACGCCGGTGTAATCCTGCCAGTAGTTTCCGCCGATGGGATAGCCGGTGCTCCACTGGTTTCCGATGCCCTGGTCGCGCTTGTTGCCGTCCAGGAACGCGCTGCCGTAGAAGTCGTTGTAGTCGTTATCGTCGCCTATGTTTATTTCGTATGGTTGTCCCAGGTCGGTGTAGTTGAAGATGATCTTGTTGTACTTTGTGGGCACGTCGCGGTTGGAAGTGGAACTCAGGGCTATGTTTCCGCTTCCGCCGGCGCCCTGCCCGTTGTTGTAGAAATAGTTCGATCCGACCAGGTTGTCGTTGCCGGCGCCCCACAGCCATAGGCCGTTGACGCCCGAGTCCGCAGGACCGGTGTTGGTCACGACGTTGGCGAAGACGGCGTTGTTCTCCGGTCCGTCAGAAAGCATTATTCCGGTCTGGCCGCCTTCGTTGCAGAAGTTTCCGTAAATCAGGTTGTAATGACTCTGGTAACGGAGGTACAGTCCCTGCTGCGTGCCTGATATGGTGTTGTTGCTGATGACGTTGTTGTCGCTGCCCTTCCAGGCAAAGAACGAGTAGGCATCGTGATCGTCGCTCAGGTTGTCACTGACCACGTTGTAGTCGGTGTTTTCCAGCCAGATGCCTATCCCGCCGCCTTCGGAGACCCGCACCACGTCGTTTTTGCGGGTGACGACCCATCGCGAGCCGCCCTTGACGAAAATGCCTGCGCGGTTCAGGTCGTGCACATCGCCGTCTTCGATCCAGCCGTTGTCAACGTTGTCCAGGACGATGCCCTTGTGGTTGTTGGCTGTACCGTTGGCCACCTCGCAACGGTAGATCACGAAGTGCTTGGTGGTGTTCTTTATAGTGATGCCGTCGTTGTTTTCGGCGTCTATCTGCCAGCCGGAGATGATGTACGGGTCTTCTGCCGTACCGGCCGCGCCGGGGTTGCGAACGCCGTTGTCCGAGGTGAACGCCGAGTCGCCGTCAATCCAGATATGACTGCCGCGCGGCTCAAGCGCCGGGGGCGTGGGCTCCTGCGGCGTCTGGTCGGTCATCAGGTGCATCACCAGGTCGTTGCCGTTGAACATCTCGTCCAGGAAGAACGTGCCCTGCTGGCGATTCAAATCGGCGTACTTCCAGTCGTCGCCGCCGGTGTTGACCGTTTCGAAGGACCATTCCGTGTTGTCAATGACGTTCATTATCCCTTCGTCGAATCCGCCGTCATAGGCCTCCAGCGGAAGCACCGCGTCGGTGGACGTGTCCCACTTGAACGTTACGATGTAGTGCGTGTCGGGCTGAATCGTCAACTGGTCCTGCGTGTCAATGACTATCGTGTCGCCCGGCTGGGCGGTCGAGGGGACAGTTACGGTCCCGGACCACAGCAGGCCCGTCTCGGTAGTGTACGTGCCCTCGTCCACCAGCATGTCCGGCGTCCAGACCTCCACGCGGAGATCCGTGTCAACGTCGGGCAGGTCTTCCGGTTGGGCGTCGGTGCGGATTCTCACGCGGATGTCGGCTGGGAAGGATTCGCTGCCCGAGATAAAGCCCTGCGCGATAATCTGCGGGCCCCCGGCCGCCGTGTCGCCCCTGACTTCCACGTATTCGTCGCCGTCGGTGACCCACTCGCCCTGGGCGTCTTTGGCGCCCAGCGCGGTGATTATCTGGGATACGTCAACGTTGACCGTGGCGGTGTCGTACCCGCCGACCCCGTCGGTGACGGTGTAGGTGAACGAGTCGTCGCCGGTGTATCCGGCCTCGGGGGTGTAACTGACGTCGGTTCCGTTGTTGACCACCGATCCGTGCGTCGGCTGGGTGACGCTGTCAACCGTTAGCGTGTCGCCGGTGTCGATGTCGGTGTCGTTGGCCAGCACGTCGATGACGTTGTCGGTGGAGTCCTTCAGGACGATGGCCGAATCGTCGTTGGCGACCGGGTCGTCGTTGACGGCGTTTATCGTAACGTCCACGTTGGCGGTGTCGTATCCGCCCCTTCCGTCGGTGACGGTATATGTAAACGTGTCGCTGCCGTTGTAATCCGGATCCGGCGTGTAGGTAACGTCAGTGCCGTTATTGACCACCGTCCCGTGTTCGCCCTGGGTGACGCTGTCCACGCTGATCGGGTCGCTTGGGTCCGTGTCGTTGGCCAGCACGTCAATGACGTTGTCGGTGCTGTCCTCGTCGACCGTGGCCGAGTCGTCGTTGGCCACCGGGGGATTGTTGACCGAAACGTCAACCGTGGCGGTGTCATAGCCGCCCTGGCCGTCCGTAACGGTGTACGTGAACGAATCGTATCCGCTGTAACCGGCGTCCGGGGTGTAACTGACGTCGGTTCCGTTGTTGACCACCGATCCGTGCGTCGGCTGGGTGACGCTGTCGACCGTGAGCGTATCACTGATGTTCGGGTCGGTGTCGTTGGCCAGCACGTCTATGACGTTGTCCGTGCTGTCCTCCTCCACGTTGGCCGAGTCGTTCACGGCGTCGGGTGACCGTTGCGTGTAGGTTACCTGGATGTTGTCCAGTTGCGAGCCGTTTTCGCCTGACGTGATGAACCTTATTTTCTTGAGCGTCGTCGCTCCGCCGTAGTAGGCGAACGGGTCGGCCTCGGAGCCGACGGCCCAGTTGTAGGTGTCGCCGGACAGGTCGCTGACCTGCGCCATGTCGAACCCGTTGCTGTACAGATTCATCGTGTACTGCTCCAGCGTTCCGCCCTTGCCCGGTCCGAAACGGTCCACCCCCGTTGTGCCCTGTTCGAGGTATTCGCCGCTTGCGGCGCTGGGGCTGATGGTGGTGTTGTCGTTGGTGATGCCGATGAGGTCGCCCGGAATGTTCGTGCCGCCCGAGCCGTCGAAGTAACCGATGGGCGCCGTCACGCCGCTTACTATGTTGAAGTGCGAACCGATGACGATGTGGAACGATACATTGTCGCTTGCGTCAAGACCGATAATCTGTATGGGCTTCTGGAAGCCGCTGCTGTGCTGACCCTGCCTCAGGCCGGCGTAGTCGAACGAGAACTGCACCTCGTTGGCGTCGTCAAGCGCCACTGCGCCGTCCAGAATCAGGTGGAAGGTGTCGCCGACCATGTCCACCTCGATCTTTTTGCCTTCCACCACGCCGGTTCCCTCGTTACCGCTGGTGGGGAAGCCGGACCACGTTCCGCCAACTGTGCCGAGGTCCAGGTTGGCGTCCGTTGTGGGCGATTCGACAACCGAATCCTCGAAGTCGGCCAGAACGGAGGTGACAGTCTGCGCCTCGGCGACCGTCACGTTTACCGTGGCGGTGTCGTACCCGCCGTTGCCGTCGGTGACGGTGT